>CABZLS010000035.1 GCA_902526645.1 uncultured Pelagibacteraceae bacterium | reverse complement strand
TCCAAATTCGCACTTATTTTTGGTAAAATAAATTTTGATAAAACGATGTATAAAATACCAAAAGTTAAAGTTAGCCAGAATATTTGAGAAACCCAAAACTCAGGATCCAATTGAGGCATACCACTACTTTCAGCCGCAAAAACCTCTTTTATAAAAAAGAGGTTAAAAAATATTAGTAAAAAAAAATATTTTTTAATCATTAAATTTAAAACGCGAATAAAATGATTAATGCAACCACTAAACCAAATAATCCTGTTGCCTCTGCCAGAGCAAAACCTAAAAGTAAGTTAGGAAATTGTTTCTGTGCTGCAGAAGGGTTTCTCATTGCTCCTGATAAATAATTTCCAAAAATTATTCCAATACCGACACCAGCTCCAGCTAAAGCGATAGCCGCTAGACCTGCTCCGATCATTTTTGCTGCTTCTAATTCCATTATATCCTCCTTTGTTAATTAATGGTGTAAATTTAAAGCATCATTTAAATAGATGCATGTTAAGATTGCAAAAACATATGCTTGAAGAAAAGCAACTAAGATCTCCAATCCTGTTAGTGCAACCGAAAAACTCAGTGGAAGCCATCCACCGACTATTCCAAGACTTACCACAAAGCCTCCGAAAACTTTCATCATTGTATGACCTGCCATCATATTTGCAAATAACCTCACAGAAAGACTAATTGGTCTGCTTAAATATGAAATAATCTCAATGATTATAATTAAAGGAAGTAAAATTATCGGTACTCCACTCGGTACAAATAGTTTTAAGTAACCAAATCCATGTTTAATAAAACCGATGATTGTTACTCCGATAAAAATAAATGCCGCTAAAACAAATGTAACAATTATATGACTCGTAACTGTAAAGGTATAAGGTATCATTCCAAACATATTGCAAAACAAAACAAACATAAATAAAGAAAATATAAAAGCGAAATAAGGTTTAGCTTTAGAACCAGCAGTATCACTTATCATTTTAGATACAAATGTATAGCTAAGTTCTGCTAAGAGTTGCATTTTATTGGGTAGCATTGTTTTTCTCTTTGAACCTAAATTAAATATCACTAAAATAGCGAAAGAACTAATAATCATAAACAAACTTGCATTCGTAAATGAAATATCAAAAGTTCCTATTTTTATTTCAGGCCCAATTCTGTAGACCTCAAATTGTGTCATTGGATTTGCTGCCATAAATTTATAACTATTTTTGCATATTTTTTGCAGATTTAATTACATTCGTAATTCCAGTAATCACACCTACAAAAAAAAAAATTAAAATTAACCATGGTTTAGTACCAAAGGTCTTGTCTAAAATAAACCCAATAATTGTCCCTACAGCTACTGCTGAAACCAATTCAGTGCTTAGCTTAAAAGCAGTACCAATTGGGGACGGATTTTGGCTCTTATTTCTCAAATCTCTTTTAGAAGCTTTTTTTTTTGCAATCTCTAAGCGAGTTTTGAATTGATCTTTGGACATTATTTTAATTTTTTATGCAACCATACTCTCTGCCTTTTGCAAATCAACAGCAACTAGTTGACTTATTCCTTTTTCAGGCATTGTAACCCCATAAAGTCTGCTCATTTTTGACATGGTCAAAGCGTGATGTGTAACGATTATAAATTTAGTACTAGTAATTTTGATTAATTCTTCTAATAGATTACAAAATCTCGTAACATTAGCATCGTCTAAGGGTGCATCTACCTCATCCAAAACACATATAGGTGATGGATTTGTCAAAAAAACTGCAAACACCAGTGATAGAGCTGTTAAAGCTTGTTCCCCACCAGATAATAGTGTTATAGATTGGAGTCTTTTACCAGGAGGACTTACTAACATTTCTAAGCCTGCTTCAAGAGGATCGTCCGAGTCAACCAGCTCAAGCTTTGCGTTACCACCATTAAATAGTTTTGTATAAACTTCGTTAAATTTTCTATTAACTTTATCAAAAGCTTCAATAAGTCTTTCCCTGCCTTTTTGATTTAACTCATTTATACTTTCTTTAAGTTTAACAA
>CABZLS010000034.1 GCA_902526645.1 uncultured Pelagibacteraceae bacterium | reverse complement strand
TACTTGGGGTCTTGTTTTTTATAGAGGAATAATTCCATTTTTTTCAGTCTTCTTAGGGATGATGTTAATTTATAAATTAAGTTTTTTTAAAATTTTATATACAAGTGGCTATCACGGAATAATTTATATTTTTACATTTAGTATCACTAATATTACATTTGTTATATCTATTCAAAATACTAATGTAGCTAATACACTTGTAATGATTGCTACAGCTCCAATGTTATCAGCAATTCTAAGTGCTATATTTTTAAAAGAACTTCCAGATAGGAAAACATGGTTATCAATAATAATTACTTTTTTATCAGTTATATATATTTTTTATGACTCTATAAAAATTGGAAATCTTTATGGAGATATTTTGGGATTTATAACTGCACTAGGTTTAGCTATTGGAGCAGTTACAATTCGATCAGCTAAATCAAAAAATTTAGTACCAGCTGCTGTTGTTGGAAAATTGTTAGTTGCAATTTTTGCAATATTTTTTATCGAAAGTTTCATGCTTATTGATAGTGACTTGATCATAGTACCTTTAATGTGTATTCTTTGTGTCGCAATTCCTTTTGTATTAGTCACAATAGCCCCAAGATTTATACCCGCAGCAGAAGTTAATCTATTTTTTTTATTAGAGACAATTATTGGTCCAATTTGGGTATGGATGATAATAAAAGAACAACCTAGTATTGAGACACTTCAAGGGGGTATAGTTATAATCGCTACTATCGCTATTCACTCGTTCATGAAGCTAAAAAATTCTTAGCTTGTCACAATTAAGACTTGATTTAATAATACATCGCGAATAGTTACGTCAGTTTTTATGAATAAAGTTTTAAAAAATTCTTGGGCATTATTTTTGGGTATGGGCTGCATAATGATGGCTTATGGATTTCAAGGTTCTCTATTAGGCGTTCGAGCTGTGCAAGAGGAATTTAGTTTGACTGCCACTGGCTTTATGATGTCAGGTTATTTTGTTGGTTATTTTATTGGAGCTGCAACAATACCAAACATTATTTCAAGAGTTGGACATATAAGAGTTTTTGCAGCTTTTGCATCTTTAGCATCTTTAGTAATTTTAGTTCACTCAATAATGATTAGCCCTTTTGTTTGGTTTCTTCTTAGAGTGCTGACTGGTGTAAGTATGGTTTGTATATATACTGTTGCAGAAAGTTGGTTAAACGATAGATCAAGTAATAAAAATAGAGGAAGCGTGCTATCAGTTTACATGGTTATACTTTATGGAGCCATGGGTATAGGAATGTTTTTACTTAATTTTAGTAGTCCTAAGAATTTCCAACCCTTTATATTAGTTTCGGTGATTACTTCAGCAGCACTAATACCAATTTTACTTACTAAAAAAAAACCACCTACATTTAAAAAGATTAAAGCAATGAGCTTAAAAGATCTATATGTGGCATCTCCATTTGGGATGGTCAGTTCTCTCTTTTATGGTACAATTCAATCGGCACTTTTTACTTTGCTAGCAGTTTATGCAACTTCTATGAATTTTACGATTTTAGAAATTTCAATCGTAACTTTTCTTTTAGCAATTTCAGGTGCTATCGCACAATTTCCTATAGGAAAAATATCTGACATTTATGACAGAAGAAAAGTAATAGTATTCAGTACCTTTGGAGCAGCAATATTCTCTCTTTTTGCAATCGTTGTATCAAGGCAAATGTATTTACCAGGTGGTCTTGCAACTAGTAAAACATGGTTTTATATATTTTTTATTTTATTTTCTTTTTGCAGTTTACCAATGTTCTCTTTGATTTTAGCGCATACCAACGATTTCATCTCAAAAGATAAATTTGTTGCTGCTGGCGCTGGGCTTCAATTTGCATTTGGATTAGGTGCAATTAGTGGTCCTTTTTTATGCTCAATTTTTATGGACCTTGTTGGTTCAAATGGCTTTTTTGTGTTTCTATTTTTTTTTCATTCTGTAATTGGATTTTTTGGGATTTATAGAATGAAGGTAAGACAATCAAAAGATAACCCTGACTCACAATTTGTAGCCATGCCTCAAACTATTACCCCTGCTGGAATTGAACTTAATCCAA
>CABZLS010000033.1 GCA_902526645.1 uncultured Pelagibacteraceae bacterium | reverse complement strand
GCATGAAGGATAAACCAAAAAGTTTAGACGAGCTTGATCCTAAACTTTTAGAGACATATAAAAAACTTGGTATTCCATTACAAGAGCAAGCAAGATTAAATGGAATTGCTGTCGATGCTGTTTTTGACTCTGTTTCAGTAGCGACTACCTTTAAAGGTGAATTAACTAAACATGGAATAATTTTTTGTTCAATGTCAGAAGCGATTCAAAAATATCCTGACCTTGTAAAAAAATATTTAGGTACAGTAATACCAGTTACCGATCACTTTTTTGCTACACTTAACTCTGCTGTTTTTACTGACGGATCATTTGTTTATATTCCTGAAGGTATTAAGTGTCCAATGGAACTATCAACTTATTTCAGAATTAATGCATCAGAGACAGGACAATTTGAAAGAACATTAATTATTGCTGATAAAGGAAGTTATGTGAGTTACCTTGAGGGATGTACTGCTCCAATGAGAGATGAGAATCAATTACACGCAGCAAATGTTGAATTAATTGCTCTGGACGATGCAGAAATAAAATATTCAACTGTACAAAATTGGTATCCAGGTGATGAAAATGGCAAAGGAGGAATTTATAATTTTGTGACTAAAAGAGGATTATGTAAGGGAAATAATTCTAAGATTTCTTGGACACAAGTTGAAACAGGTTCAGCTATAACTTGGAAATATCCAAGCTGTATACTAAAAGGTGATAACTCAATTGGTGAATTTTATTCTATAGCAATTACAAATAATCATCAAAAAGCAGACACTGGAACAAAGATGATTCATTTGGGAAAAAATACTAAAAGTAAAATTATTTCAAAAGGTATAAGTGCTGGGTTTTCTGATATGACTTATAGAGGTTTAGTAGATATTAACTCAAAAGCAAAAAATTCTAGTAACTATACACAATGTGATTCCTTATTAATGGGAAATAAATGTGGTGCTCACACAGTACCTTATATAAAAAATAAAAATTTTGACTCAAATATTGCTCACGAAGCTACTACATCAAAGATCAGCGAAGAACAACTACATTATTGCCAACAAAGAGGACTCAATCCAGAGGAAGCAGTAGGTTTAATTGTTAATGGTTTTTGTAAAGAGGTGTTACAACAGTTACCAATGGAGTTTGCAGTCGAAGCTCAGAAACTTGTGGGTATTAGCTTAGAAGGGAGTGTTGGTTAATGCTTAAAATTAGCAACTTAAATGCGAACGTTGAAAATAAATCTATATTAAAGGGGTTTTCATTGAATATAAATCCTGGCGAAGTACATGCTATTATGGGCCCAAACGGTTCAGGAAAAAGCACATTATCTAATATTTTATCAGGAAAAAAAGGGTATGAGATATCAGGTGAAATCTTATTTGAAGATAAAAATTTATTTGATCTTGAAACAGAAGAGAGAGCGCACAAAGGAATATTTTTAGCTTTCCAATATCCTATAGAAATTCCAGGCGTAAATACAAATATATTTTTAAAAACCTCTTTAAATGCAATTAGAAAAGCACGAGGTGAAAAAGAATTAGATGCAATAGAATTTTTAAAACTTGTTAAACAAAAAGCAAAAGAATTAAAATTTGATGAGGAAAAACTGAATAGACAATTGAATGTTGGATTTTCAGGCGGAGAAAAAAAGAAAAATGAAATTTTACAAATGTCTATGTTGGCACCAAAATTATCTATTTTAGATGAGACAGATTCAGGTCTAGATATAGATGCACTTAAAATAGTCGCTGATGGGGTCAATACTTTAAGAAATAAAGATAATTCTTTTTTAATAATAACTCACTATCAAAGATTGTTAGATTACATTAAACCTGATTTTGTTCATGTTTTGATGAATGGAAAAATAATTAGATCTGGTGGCCCAGAATTGGCAATAGAGTTAGAAAAAAAAGGATACGAAAGTTTTAATTAAATGACAAAACAATTACAATCAGATTTCGATAAAATAATAAAGACCTTAAAAATTTCTAAAGAAGAAACTTCAATTAAAAAAAATTTTTTAAATAAGTTTATAGAAAATGGTTTTCCAAATAGAAAACAAGAAGATTGGAAGTTTTTAGATATTAGTCAAATTATCAAAAAAAATATAGGTGATTTAAGTTTTTTTAATGATTATTCAC
>CABZLS010000032.1 GCA_902526645.1 uncultured Pelagibacteraceae bacterium | reverse complement strand
TTTAAATTTTTTATCTCATATTTCTGGTATAGCTACAAAAACCAATCAGTTTGTTAAGCTAGCTGGAAAAAAATGTAAAATTTGTTGTACTAGAAAAACTATTCCAAATTACAGAGTTATTCAAAAATATGCAGTGAAATTAGGTGGTGGTACTAATCACAGATTTAATTTAAGTGATGAATTTTTGATTAAAGATAATCATATTGCAAGTTCTAGTTTAAGAGAATTGGTTTCACTGGCTATAAAAAATAAAAGGGGAAAAAAAATTACTGTTGAAGTCGATAATTTAAATCAATTAAAAGAGATAATTGGGCTTAAATTCAATACTGTTTTGTTTGATAATATGAGCATTAAAAATCTTAGAACAGGGGTAAAGCTTGTAAAAAAATATTATAAAACTGAGGCTTCAGGAAATATAAATTTTAAAACTATTAAATCAGTTGCTGCAACTGGTGTAAATAGAATTTCTGTTGGAAGCATTACCCATAGCGCTCCAGCTATAGATTTCAAATTAGAAATTTAACTAACAAATTTTGATAAATCAGGTTTAAAGTAATTTGGGCCCTTCATTACTTTTCCATGTTCATTATAAATTGGCTTACCATTTTTATCTAATTTACTCATATTGGAATTTTGAACTTCATCAAAACACTTATCTAAATTTATACCAAATGCATGTCCTGCTCCATATGTAACGTAAAGAATATCAGTCAGTGCATCTGCTACCTCTAATAAATCTCTATTACTCATTGCTTCTGTAAGTTCCGTAAGTTCCTCTTTAATTAGATCTAGCCTAAGTTTATTAATCTTATCTGTGCTAAAAGAAGGTTTTGTTTTGACTTCTTGGCCAAAAGTTTTCATGAAAGTTCCAACTTTATCAAAATTTGTCATTTTGCTCCTGTAAGTTTAAATAAAATTAATATATATCTATAGTATATACTTTAAGAAAAAATATTCATGAAATTAAGAAAAGAATTCGATAGCATTGGTAAAATAAGCGTTCCAAATGATAAATATTGGGGTGCATCCACTCAAAGATCAAAAAAATATTTTGATATAGGTGAATTTTTAGTGAGACCGATTCTAATTAAATCTATAGCTATTATAAAAAAAGCTGCAGCAATAGTGCATGGTAGAGAAAAACAAATTTTACCTAACGTATGTAAAGCTATCATAAAAGCATCGAATGAGGTGATTTCTGGGAAATTAGATGAGCACTTCCCCTTAAAAGTTTGGCAAACAGGATCGGGTACTCAAACTAATATGAATGTAAATGAGGTTATTGCAAATAGAGCTATTGAAATTTTGGGTGGAAAGAAAGGATCCAAAAAACCTGTTCATCCAAATGATCATGTGAATAAATCACAATCCACAAACGATGTTTTTCCCACTGCGATGCATATAGCAATAGCTATTGAGACCAAAAATAAATTGTTACCATCTTTAGAATTACTAGATAAAGAATTAAAAAAAAAGGTATCACAATTTAAAAAAATTGTTAAAGTTGGAAGAACTCATCTCCAAGATGCAACTCCATTATCTCTAGGACAAGAATTTTCAGGATATCAAGCTCAACTATCTGATTGTATTTTGAGAATAAAGAGTGCTTTAAATGAGATATATTTTTTAGCTCAAGGTGGAACTGCTGTTGGCACAGGTATAAATAGCAAAAAAGGCTTTGATAAAAAAATTATTAATGAAATAAAAAAATTAACTAAAATTCCATTTAAACCATCTAAAAATAAATTTGCAGCATTGGCTGCACATGATGAAATTGTCAATTTTTCAGGGACATTAAACACCACTGCAGTTTGCTTAATGAAAATTGCAAATGATATTAGATTTTTAGGCTCGGGCCCTAGGGCAGGTTATGGTGAATTAATTCTACCAGCGAATGAACCGGGTTCCTCAATCATGCCTGGAAAAGTTAATCCAACTCAGTCTGAGGCAGTTACGATGGTCTGTGTTAAAGTAATTGGTAACCATAATGGTATAACAATGGCTGGCTCACACGGTCATTTTGAATTAAATGTATTTAAGCCTTTAATTGCGCATAATATTTTGCAATCAATAGATCTTTTAGCTGACAGCTCTAAAAATTTTGCACTATATTGCATAAAAGGACTTAAAGCGGATAAAGATAAAATTAAATACTATTTAGAAAATTCTTTAATGTTAGTTACAGCTTTAGCACCTAAAATTGGTTATGATAATGCTGCAAAGATCGCTAAATCAGCTCTAAAAAATAAAACAACACTTAAGACTGAAGCTTTAAAAACAGGTTTAATAA
>CABZLS010000031.1 GCA_902526645.1 uncultured Pelagibacteraceae bacterium | reverse complement strand
TAAACCAAGCAGCAAATGATAAAAAAGTTATAGCTATAAAACAAACTCTATATAGAACAACTCTAGACTCACCTATTGTTAAAGCTTTAATAACAGCTGCAGAAAACGGAAAAACAGTTACCGCTTTAATTGAAATTAAAGCTAGATTTGATGAGGAAGCTAATATTCAACTATCAAGAAGTTTAGAAAAAGTAGGTGTTCAAATTGTTTATGGTTTTGCTAAATATAAAACTCATGCAAAATCATCATTAGTTTTAAGAAGAGAACAGGGTAAAATACAAACTTATTTTCATTTAGGAACTGGCAATTATCATCCAGTAAATGCTAAAATTTATACTGATTTGTCTTTATTTAGTTGTGATAAGAAAATAGCATCAGATGTTGAAAAGTTTTTCAATTATGTAACAGGATACGCAAAACCAAAAAATTTAAATAAAATTTCTATTTCGCCAGTAAATATGAGACAAACCCTAAATGAAAATATTGATGCTGAAATTAAAAATTCTAAAAATGGAAAATTTGCAGCTATTTGGGCAAAAATGAACTCTTTAGTAGATCCAGAAATTATTGATAAATTTTATGAAGCTTCGAATGCTGGTGTAAAAGTTCATTTATTTGTAAGGGGTGTTTGTTGTTTAAGACCAGGAGTAAAAGATAGATCAGAAAACATATTTGTAAAAAGTATCATAGGAAGATTTTTAGAGCATTCTAGAATTTACTGCTTTAGTAATGGTACAAAAAAAATGCCTAATAGAAATGCAAAAGTATATATTTCGTCAGCTGATTTAATGCCGAGAAATTTAAATCGAAGGGTAGAACTTCTAGTCCCAATTGAAAATGAGACTGTTCATGAACAGATCTTAGATCAAATAATGTTGGCAAATTATCTTGATACTAATCAGAGCTGGGAACTTGAAGCTGATGGTAATTATAAAAAAATTAAATATAGTAAGAGCGATTCCTTTTCAGCTCATGAATATTTTATGAATAATCCGAGCTTATCTGGAAGAGGTAAAGCTAAACTAAGAATGCAGCCTAAACAACTGCACTTAAGATTGATTAAAAGTGGAAGTAATTAAAAGTAAAAATAGTTTAAAATTAAATCAGGCAAAATTAGCTATAATAGACATTGGATCAAACTCTATAAGAATGCTAATTTATGAAGATTTCAGTTCTTCTCGTGTGCCTTTTTTTAATGAAAAAGCAGTTTGTGAACTTGGAAAAAATTTAGATAAATCCAAAAAACTTAACAGATCTGGTACCGAATATGCTTTAAAAGTTTTAAAAAGATTCTCTGAAATTTTAAATGTTTCAAAAATCACAAATCTTAAAATCATTGCAACAGCAGTTTTAAGAGAAGCAACTGATACAAAACCATTTATTAATGAAGTTGAAAAACTTTTTAAAACTAAGATTAATATATTATCTGGTGAAGAAGAAGCTGAATGCTCAGCTGAGGGAGTAAAAATAGGCTTTGAAAATGTCAATGGATTAGTTGCTGATCTTGGAGGTGGAAGTTTAGAATTAGCTCGAGTTGAAAATAATATAGTTACTAATAAAACCTCATTACCTGTTGGAGTTTTAAGATTATTAAATAATCCTATAGTTAAAAAAAGAAATTTAGCAAAATATATCAAAAAATTATTAAGAGAAGAAAAATGGCTTTCAAAAAAGAAATTTAATAATCTATATTTAGTTGGAGGTACCTGGCGAGCATTATTTAAATTACATCTTTTTCAAAATAATCATCCGGTACATATAATTCATCAATATAGTATTGATAACAATGTTTTATCTAAGTTTGTTGAAAAAATTTCATCTTTTAATAAATCTAAACTTAAAACAGTTGAGTATATTTCAAAATCTAGAACAGCGTATTTACCTTATAGTTGCATTATACTTGATGAAATTATGAGAGTTACAAATCCAAGAAATATAATTTGTTCTATAAGCGGTTTGCGTGAAGGTTCTTTATCAATTGACTATTTTAAAGATGTAAAAGAATCAGAAATTTTTCATAAAGCACTTGAGAATATTGCAAAAAAAAGAGGTGATCTAGGATCGAACTATAAAAAATATTATGATTTTATTCAGCCAGTTTTTGAAGGCAATGAACATTTTAATAAGAAATTATTATATCTGGCATGTGTATTAAGTCATATGGATTGGGGATTAGGAGCATTTCAAAAAGCTGAATTGGTATTTCAAGAAACAATAAATACTCCTTTACTTAGATTGACTCATAAAGAAAGAATACAATTAGCTTTGTCATGTTATTGGCGGTACTGTAGTATCAAGTATAATCCAAAGATGGAGTATCTAACTTTTTTAAATAATAATGAAATTTTTTCAAGCAAACAAGTTGGAGCAGCATTGAGATTTTCACAATCATTGACCTCG
>CABZLS010000030.1 GCA_902526645.1 uncultured Pelagibacteraceae bacterium | reverse complement strand
AATTAAATCTGGTCCTATTTTTAGAAGATTTTCTAAAGGTTTATCACTTACAGAAAAAAGATTAACCGACCAATCGGTAGTTTTATTGATGAAAGAATATTTAGATTTAGCAGGGATTGAGAATAAAAATTTTGCAGGTCATAGTTTAAGATCTGGTTTTGCAACTGTAGCCGCAGAATCTGGTGCCGATGAAAGAAGTATTATGGCTATGACTGGCCATAAATCAACTCAAATGGTTAGAAGATATATTAGAGAAGCAAACATATTCAAAAATAACGCTTTAAATAAAGTTAAAATCTAATTTAATAAAAATATTTTAAAGCAATGAATACAACAATCGGAATAGTTATAAAAGACATTAAAGTTGAAACAACTATTGTACTAGCAACACTATCAACAATCTTTTTTGGTGAATATATTGATGCTACAAGATAATTTAAAACAGCACTAGGCATTGAGCATTGTATCAATAAGACACCAGCAGCAAATCCCTCCAAATTAAAATATAATATCAATAAATATCCAATTATTGGTCCTATAATGACCCGTCCTACTGAAGAAAATATTGCTTTATAAAGTGAAAAAATTTTAAGTCTAGTTAAAGCAATTCCTAAAGACATCAAAATAAGAAATATGGTTGCATACATTAAAAGAAATGTAGTATTTTCAACAAATCCAGGAAGTTCTAAATCATAATAAAGCAAAAAAATTGCTATTATAATAGAGTAAAAAGGTGGGCTCTTAATTATAACGTCTAAACTAAACTTTCTATCTGCTAAAAAAACACCTAAAGTAAAGTGACATAAGATTATTAAAGCAGATATAGCAGCTGATACACCTAGACCTTGTGAGCCATATGCAAATAAACATATCGGTAAACCCATATTACCTGTGTTAGGCATAGTTAATGGTGGAAGTTCTCTAATAATATCCTTGGTATTTGAAAGATATAATATTATTGTTCCAGTAATCATAAATCCAATAATAGCTATTGCATAATACCAAAAGTAATTAATAAAAATATTAAACGATATATTAACTGGATTTAAAGCATAAATAATCATAGCAGGCGTACCAACATTGGCTGCAAAATTAGTTATAAAGGTGGTATCAATATTAGGATTTTTTTTTCCTAAATAATATCCAATTCCTACAACAAAAAAAACTGGAAATAAAACTTCAAAAAGTTTTAGGTATATTTCCATTAATTATAGAGTCTTATTAAAGTTGGAAATTTAAGAATATTTTTATTTTTCTTAAATATTGATAGACAATTTCTTGAATTTTTTTCTGTTGTTTTATGAGTAATAATAACAATAGTAGCTTTTTTATTTTTTTTATCAGGTGTTTGAATAATTCTTTTAACAGAAATCTTGAATTTTGTTAATCGGTTTGTAATTGAAGAAAGAACACCTTGTTTATCTTTAACTTCAAATCTAAGATATAAGGAGTTTGTATAATTGTCATTATTAAATGCTTTTACAGACCTTCTTTTCAACGAAGATATACCAAAAGGGTATTTAATATTTCCTCTTAATATAGACAATAGATCAGATAATAAAGAAGACGATGTTGGACCTGGGCCAGCTCCTTCACCTTGTAATATACTTTCCCCTACTGGCTTTCCTTCAGTAATAACTGCATTCATTACACCATTGACATTTCCTATATAGCTATTTTTATTAACCAAACAAGGATGTACAGTTTCAAATAATTTATTATCTATTAATTGAGAAATTCCAAGAAGTTTAATTCTAAGACCTAATTGGTTTGCAATTTTAATATCATCTAATTTTATATTTTCTATCCCTTCCATTATACAATTACTTTTGGAAATCTTTGTATTAAATGAAAGAGCGGAAAGAATTCTCACTTTTGCAAAAGCGTCAAATCCATTCAGATCTAATTTAGGATTTCCAGGTTCAGCATAACCAAGTTTTTGAGCTTTTTTAAGAACATCGTTAAAATTTTCATTACTATTTTCCATTTCTGATAAAATATAATTAGTTGTTCCATTTAGAATTCCATAAACTTTTTTAATTTTATTTGTTGCTAAACCCTCTTTAATAGTTCTCAAAATTGGAATACCACCCGCAACAGATGCTTCAAATTCTAAATTAACTCTGTTTTTTTCTGCAAGTTTAGCAAGCATATCTCCATGCTTAGCAATCAAAGCTTTGTTAGGTGTAATTACATGTATTTTATTTTTTAAAGATTTTTCGACTATCTTTTTTGAAATACCATCTGATGAACCAATACATTCAAATAATATATCAATTTTTTTTGTGCTAAAAATTTGAAATGGATTTTTAAAAAAAATATTTCTTTCTATTGGAAATTTTCTTTTCTTATTTTTATTTTTTGCTGAAATTGCTACAATATTAACTTTTGTTCCAGTTTTTTCCTCAATTTCTTTTTTTTTAATTTTAATTTCGTTATAAAGATAAATACCTATTTGACCTAAGCCTATTATTGCAATATTAATATTTTTTTTCATTGAGATATATCAG
>CABZLS010000029.1 GCA_902526645.1 uncultured Pelagibacteraceae bacterium | reverse complement strand
AGAAGAAGAACTAAAAATTAGAGAAAAAGAGATTAAGTCCAGAGAAGAAAAGCAAAAAATTGAAAATGAAAGACTAATCAAAAAAGACGAAAATTTAACTCAAATAAATACAGATTTACGAGAAAAAGAACGAACCTTAAAATTAAGAGAAGAAGAACAAAATAGGAAGGATATAGATCTTAAAGTAAGAGAAGATGAACAAAAACAAAAAGAGCTTAAAGAACAAAGAAAAAAAGCAAAACTTCTTAAAATGATTAAAGAAGAGGAAGAAAAACAAAAAGAACTTGAGTATATAAAAATTAAAGAATGGGAAGATAAATTTGATAGAGATCAAAAACTTCAAGAAGCTAATGAGAGAAAACGTGAACAGAGATTGTTGCAGAGAGAATTAGACAAACAAAGAATTATGGAAGAACAGGAAGAACAATCTGTAGAAAAAAATTTCTCATCTAGGCTAGAAAAATTAGATATAGACAAATCTACAGAAAACTAAATCAAATCAATATTTTAATTTCATCATTAATATAAATTTTTGATGATGACAAAATTTGACATCTTAAACCACCTCTTCTTAAAAATTCTTTAAGAATATTATTTTGATTTAACATTTCTGTTAAATGTTTACATGGTCTACATAAGTCAATGCCTTCTACTTTAACTTTTCCAATTTGAAATTTTTTTCCTACTAAATCATTTAAATTTACGCCTATGGTTATTATATTTCTCCTAAAATCTACATAAGGTATATCCAGTCCATATTTAGTATTGTAATAATCTATATTTTCTGACTCAATCAAGGATAATTGACAATATGGATCATTATAATCATTAAAATGCCTATCACCAACTATTCCTTTATTTGCTAAAACTTCTATTGAATTTACTTCTACGATCTTTTTATTATTAAAATTTGTTATTCCTAATTTTAAAACTTTTGACATAATTTGATATTTAAGAATAACATTATTATATTTTTATTTAAATGAACAAAGAAAACGCAAGTAAACTCTGGAAAATTATTCAGGAAGCTGGCGATTATTTACAAGGACAATTACCAGATCATCCAAACCATCCTCAAGGGAGAAACCCATATGCTCATGTAGCAATTTGCGTCAAAAAAAAATTTAATGCAAGTTATAAAGAAATACCCGATAAAAGCTTAAACGAAGTTATAAACTATATTGAATATTTAAAAAAAAATCCAAGTTAAACTTTTTGGTTTGGAAAATAATCTTTTAATTCACCTTCTCTATAAACATCTGCAGTACAGCAATGAAGTCCTCCTCCAAAAGCATAGGCATCTCTTAATTCTACTAGAACAACTTCCATTCCAAGTTTATCAAGTTGTTCTGCCTGATATTTTTCACTTTTTTCTACGCAAACAGTTTTTGGATCTAACACTAAAACGTTCATTGAAAGCCACACTGATGAATAACAAAGTGGTGGTGGTTCATTGTGTGCGGGTTGAGCAGCATCAATTATTTTCCATCCATTATCTTCAAATAGTTTTCTTTGTTCTCTCGGTAATCTTCTTTGAGGATTGTTGATTATTAAACCTTCTTTAATTGGAGTAAATGTTGCATCAATATGTATAGGATAAGGGTCACCAGGAAAATTTACTGCGTGTACTCTGTGATCTTTATAATGTCTTTTTAACCAATCAATACCTTTTAAATTTGTTGTAAAACCATGTTGGACTACTAAATCCTTTCCAAATCTTAATACATCAGCTGCATCAAATAGTGGTTCTTCCTCTGTAGTTACAAAAAATTTATCTTCTGTCCATTTAAGTCTTTTTTGAATTCCTATTTTATCAGATAAATAATCTTTACGATAATCAGCGTCTGTAAGTCTTGGTTTTGGCGCTGATTCATGTCTCATATTAGGATCATTATTATAATAATCCTTTAAAAGAGGTCGATAACATAAATACTCAAACCATCGACATCGATAACTCATTGTTGCCTCTAAAATTTCATTACCAACAGTTAAAAGAACATCTCTAGGAGGCATGCATCCAAACATAGTTTCTGCTTCCCAGTCTGGCGTTGATGTTTTTTGATTAAAATCAATTGGTATTGGTCTGTCTACTTTTATGCCTCTGTTTTCAAGCATATTTGAAAAGTCATCTAAAAGTTGATTTGCTTTATCTACACTATCTTTAGTTCTTGGGCCAAATTGGCCTCTCATATCTGAATTCTCAGGAACTTTTGCATCTAAAGCTGGCTCTGGAGAAGGTATGCAAGTTCCATCCGCTCTGCCAACTATTACATGTTTAAGTGGGTCCCATTCATTCCAACTATTAACAATTTTATTTTTTTTTTTCATTTATGCTTTTATTACATTTTGCTCTGGTCCAAATGGAAACTTTGTTAAATTTTCAGCACCATTTTTTTTTATAACTAAAATATCATGTTCTCTATAGCCACCTGCACCTGGTTTTCCCTCGGGAATTAAAATCATTGGCTCCATGGAAATCACCATATTTTCCTCTAAAACAGTATCAATATC
>CABZLS010000028.1 GCA_902526645.1 uncultured Pelagibacteraceae bacterium | reverse complement strand
AGATTCTAAGAATGTCATGCGGTAAGGGTTGTCCGTCTAACAGATATTCACCTTTTTTAATCTTTTCACCTTGATTGAAATTTATATGTTTTCCTTTTGGAATTAGATAATTAGAAGGTTCTGTTCCATCTTCAGGAACAATTGAAACTCTTTGTTTTCCTCTTACTTCTTTACCAAAAATAACTTGTCCATCATTTTCTGCAATAATTGCACTATCTTTAGCTTTTCTTGCCTCAAATAATTCAGCAACTCTTGGAAGACCACCTGTAATATCTTTTGTTTTAGTTGTTTCTTTTGGTAACCTAGCAATAACATCACCAGCAAAAACTTTTTGGCCATCTTTAATTGAAAGTATAGAGTCTGGAACTAAATAGTATCTGGCTTCATTATCATCTGCTTTTTTAATAACGTTTCCTTTTTCATCTCTTAAAGTAATTCTAGGCTTAAGATCTGTGCTTTTTGATTGTGCTCTCCAATCAATAACTGACTTAGAAGAAATACCAGTGGCGTCATCCGTTGTTTCTTGAATTGATATGCCATCAATTAAATCTACAAAACTTGCAATACCACTTTTTTCTGCAATAACAGGTGTTGTATATGGGTCCCATTCACAAATTTTTGTATTTGCTTTAATTTTATCTCCATTGTTAAAAAATAATTTTGATCCATAAGCTACTTTATAAACGGCTATTTGGACTCCATTATCATCCTCAATAGACAATTGAGTATTTCTCCCCATTACAATTAAATTCTTTTTTGAGTCCTCTAAAATATTTGAATTTAAGATTTTCAATACTCCATTACTTTTACTTACAATTTGAGACTCTTGTTTGACAGAAGCAGTACCTCCAACGTGAAAGGTTCTCATAGTTAATTGTGTTCCAGGTTCTCCAATTGATTGTGCAGATATCATTCCTATTGCTTCACCGACATGAACCATTTTACCTCTTGATAGATCTCTTCCGTAACAAGTCGCGCATACCCCTTCTTTAGAGCTACATGTCATCACTGAGTAAACTTTTATAGATTTTACACCTGCAGCATCTATCTTATCACAGCCAGCTTCCTCAATCATTTCAGATTTTTTGATTATTACATCTCCTGTTATTGGATTCTTAATATCAGCTGCAGTAATTCTACCTAATGCTCTTTCAGATAAACTTACCACAACATTTCCTCCCTCTAATATTTCTGAAAGTTCGATGAATCCTGGATTATCACATTTTACTTTTGTAATAGTTAAATCTTGCGCAACATCACAAAGTCTTCTAGTTAAATATCCTGAACTTGCAGTTTTCAAAGCTGTGTCAGCCAAACCTTTTCGAGCTCCGTGAGTTGAATTAAAATATTCTAACGCGGTCAATCCTTCTTTAAAATTTGATGTAATTGGACTTTCAATAATTTCTCCAGATGGTTTAGCTATCAAACCCCTCATTCCGGCTAATTGCTTCATTTGAGCCGCCGAACCTCTTGCACCACTATCTGCCATCATAAAAACTGAGTTTATTTTTAGGCCATCATTGCTTTTTTCAGTGGCTGAAATACCTTTCATCATTTCACCTGCAACTTTGTCTGTACATTTTGACCATGCATCAACGACTTTATTATATTTTTCACCTCTAGTTATTAAACCTTCGGCATATTGTGTTTCGTAATCAGCAATTAATTTTTTAGTGTCGTCTATTAATTGCGTTTTGTTCGCTGGTATTATTAAATCATCTTTTCCAAATGATATACCGGCTTTAAAAGCATGTTTAAATCCTAGATCTTTCAATTTATCACAGAAAATAACTGTAGTTTTTTGACCACAGAATCTAAATACAATATCAATAATCTCAGAAACAATCTTTTTTGGTAGGAGTCTATCTACTAACGAAAATTTGATGTTATGGTTTTTTGGTAGTAAGTTGGCAAGTAAAAATCTACCTGCGGTTGATGTATATTTTTCGAATTTTTTATTTCCATTTTCATCCATAGTTTCAAATTTTGAAATTATAGTGCTATGAACTTTTATTTGTCCTGTAGATAAAGCAAATTCAATCTGATCTGCATCTACAAAGTAACCTAATGGTTTTTCTGATATAGGTTCCTGAGAAAGATAATAAATACCTAAAATCATATCCTGACTTGGAACAATTATTGGTTTTCCATTTGAAGGAGATAAAATATTATTAGTGGATAACATTAGAATCCTTGCTTCTAATTGAGCTTCCAAACTTAATGGAACATGAACTGCCATTTGATCACCATCAAAATCGGCATTGAATGCTGCACAAGTTAAGGGGTGTAATTCAATAGCATCACCTTCAATGAGCTTTGGTTCAAAAGCTTGTACACCAAGTCTATGAAGGGTTGGTGCTCTATTAAGTAATACAGGATGTTCTCTGACAATTAATTCTAACGCGTCCCAGACTGCATTTGTTTCTTTTTCCACAAGTTTTTTAGCTTGCTTAATTGTTGAAGCCAAGCCTAATTTGTTTAACCTTGCATATAAAAAAGGTTTAAATAATTCTAAAGCCATTTTTTTTGGCAAACCACACTCATGAAGTTTTAAATCTGGTCCTACTACAATTACTGAACGACCAGAATAATCTACTCTCTTACCTAATAAATTTTGTCTAAATCTTCCTTGTTTACCTTTCAACATTTCTGCTAAAGATTTTAATGGTCTTTTTC
>CABZLS010000027.1 GCA_902526645.1 uncultured Pelagibacteraceae bacterium | reverse complement strand
TAGGCGGAAAAATAATTCCAGGGACTTCTGACAAAAAAGGCAAAGTATTTAATCCTGCGACTGGAGAACAAGAGAAAGAAGTAAGATTAGCCTCTAAAGCAGATGTAGATCAAGCAGTTATAATTGCAAAAAAAGCGTTTGATGAGTGGTCACAAAAACCTTCTCTTCAAAGAGCTAGAATAATGTTTAAATTTAAAGAGTTAATAGAAAAAAGTTCAGATGAGCTGACAAAATTAATTGTAGCAGAACATGGAAAAGTTTATGAAGATGCAAAAGGATCTTTGACCAGAGGACTTGAAGTTGTTGAATTTGCATGTGGTATTCCACACTTACTTAAAGGAGAATTTTCAGAAAATGTTGGAACTAACGTTGATAGTTGGTCTATACGACAACCCTTAGGAGTCGTTGCAGGAATTACACCATTCAATTTTCCAGCCATGGTTCCAATGTGGATGTTTCCTATAGCTATTGCTTGTGGAAATACTTTTATATTAAAGCCATCAGAAAAAGATCCATCATGTTCAATAAGGTTAGCAGAATTGTTAAAAGAGGCAGGTTTACCAGATGGTGTTTTTAATGTTGTAAATGGGGATAAAGAGGCTGTGGACTCAATTCTTACAAATAAAGATATTAAAGCTGTAAGTTTTGTCGGCTCAACTCCTATAGCAAAATATATATTTGAAAATTCAGCAAAAAATGAAAAAAGAGTTCAAGCTTTAGGTGGTGCTAAAAATCATTTAGTTGTTATGCCAGATTGTGATTTAGATGGTGCTGTAAATGGTTTGATGGGAGCAGCTTATGGGTCAGCAGGTGAAAGGTGTATGGCACAATCAGTTGCTGTTGCTGTTGGAGATATTGGAGATGAATTAGTATCAAGATTATCAAAAAAAGCAGAGGCTTTAAAAGTTGGTCCTGGAATGGATAAAAATTCTGAAATGGGTCCTTTAGTGACAAAAGAACACTTAGAAAAAGTTAAAAGTTATGTTGATTTAGGAGTTAAAGAGGGAGCAAAATTATTAGTTGATGGAAGAAACTTAAAATTACAAGGATATGAAAATGGATTTTATATTGGTGGCTGTTTATTTGACCATGTAAAAAAGGAAATGAGAATTTATAAAGAGGAAATATTTGGACCCGTTTTATCTGTTGTTAGAGTAAAAACTTTCGAAGAAGCTACAAAATTAATAAATGATCATGAATATGGAAATGGAGTAAGTATTTATACCAGAGATGGTGATGCTGGAAGAACTTTTGCGAGTAAAATTCAAGTTGGAATGGTTGGAATAAATGTTCCAATACCGGTTCCAATGGCTTTTCATAGTTTTGGAGGTTGGAAAAGATCTTTATTTGGTGACAGTGCTATGCATGGTATGGAAGGTATAAAATTTTATACTAAATTAAAAACTATAACTTCAAGGTGGCCTTCTCGTATTCGTTCTAATGCCGAATTTGTGATGCCAACAATGAAATAAAGGAGAAAATGAGCAAGATATCGTTAATTGGAGCAGGCCAAATTGGTGGAACTCTCGCACACTTAATTGGAATTAAAGAATTAGTTAATGAAGTAGTTTTATTTGATGTCGTTAGTGGAATAGCTAAAGGAAAAGCCCTAGATATTGCTCAATCATCATCAGTTGATGGTTTTAATGTTAAGTTTTCAGGGACTGATGATTACAAAGATATCAAAGGTTCAGATGTAATTATTATCACAGCAGGTGTACCAAGAAAACCTGGAATGAGTAGAGACGATCTACTTGGAATTAATTTAAAAATAATTAAACAGGTTGCTGATGGAATAAAAAAAAATGCCCCAGATGCATTTGTAATATGTATTACTAATCCTTTAGATGTAATGGTAATGGCATTTCAAAAATTTTCAGGCCTCTCACCAAACAAAGTTGTGGGAATGGCTGGTATATTAGATACCTCAAGATTTAAATTATTTTTGTCTGAAGAATTTAATATTCCTGTAAGAGAAATAGATGCAATGGTAATGGGGGGACATGGAGATACAATGGTACCATTGCCAAGACTTACAAAAGTTTCTGGAAAGCCCTTGCTAGACTTGGTTAAAGAAGGAAAAATTTCTCAAAAAAGATTGGAAGAAATAAATCAAAGAACAAGAGATGGTGGAGCTGAAATTGTAAAATTTTTGGAAAAAGGTTCAGCTTTCTATGCACCAGCAGCTTCAGGAGTTGAGATGGCTAAAGCTTATCTAAAAGATGAAAAAAAAATGCTTCCATGTGCTGCTTTCTTAAATGGTGAATATGGAATTAAAAATATTTATGCTGGTGTTCCAATCATTATTGGCAAAAATGGTGTAGAAAAAATTGAGCAAATTAATTTAGATGATAAAGAAAAAGCTGAATTTCTTCATTCTATTGATGCTGTAAAAAAACTTTGGGACGTAGCATCTAAAATAGATCCAGACTTAACTAAATAATGAATATTCACGAACATCAAGCTAAACAAATTTTAAAACAATTTGGTGCAGTAGTTCCTGAAGGAGTTTATGGTTTCACAATTGAAGAACTTTTAGAAAAATGTAAATCTTTAAAAACAGACAAGTATGTACTAAAAGCTCAAATTCATGCCGGTGGAAGAGGAAAAGCAGGCGGTGTGAAAATTTTAGATAATTTAAATGATCTTGAAAAATCCGCAAAAGAATTGTTGGGAAAAAAATTAGTTACTCATCAAACAGGCCCAGAAGGTAGAGAGGTAAAAAGACTTTATGTTGAGGTTTCGTCAAATATCGAAAAAGAATTTTATTTATCATGTTTAGTAGATAGAGCTTCTTCAAAAATAGCATTTATTTCAAGTAATCAGGGTGGAATGGATATTGAAGAGGTAGCAATTAAATCTCCTGATAAAATTTTAAAAAATAAAGTTGAATTGACTGAAGAAATTTCAGATGAAGAATGTGAGAAGATTATAAAAATATTTAACTTAGAAGGTAATCCAAAGATTGAAGCAATTTCCTTAATTAAATCAATTTACAAAATGTTTATAAAAACTGACGCAAACATGGTTGAGATTAATCCATTAATACTCACCAAAGAAAAAAAGATTATTTGTTTAGATGCAAAGGTTAATTTTGATAGCAATGCTTTATTTAGACATCCAGAAATCTTAGAACTTAGAGATTTAAATGAAGAAGACCCAGCTGAAATAGAGGCTAGTAAGTATGAGTTAGCTTATATTAAATTAGATGGAAGTATTGGATGTATGGTTAATGGTGCTGGTTTAGCAATGGCAACAATGGATATAATTAAGTTGCATGGCGAAGAGCCAGCAAATTTTTTAGATGTTGGTGGTGGTGCCTCGAAAGAGAAAGTTTCAGCAGCCTTTAAAATAATTTTATCAGATAAGAATGTGCAAGGAATATTAA
>CABZLS010000026.1 GCA_902526645.1 uncultured Pelagibacteraceae bacterium | reverse complement strand
TGAAGCGAAATTTTTTCAAGTTTTTCTAATTCTTTTACTTCTCTAATTCTGAATTTTTCAATTTGTTTATCTAATCGTAATTGTTTTAAAAATTGTTTCTGTTTTTCTGCTTGCTCAATTCTTAAAAGTGCTTGTTCTTTTCTTAGGAATAATTTTATATCTTTTGTTCTTTGTTTTTCTAATCTTGCTTCCTCTCTAAGTGCCTGCTCTTTCAATTTGGTTCTGATTTTTTCTTGCTCTTTTTTTTGCCTCGCTAAAATAATCTTCGCTTCTCTTTCTTGTTCAATTTTTTCTATTTTTATTCTTCTTTTTTCATCTCGTTTTAAGACTTTATAACTTGAAATAGTTTCTGAAATTCTGTCAAAAAAGCCTTGGATATGTTTTTCTAAATTAAAATTTAATTTGAAATTAAAGCGAGATTTTAAAGATAATTGAAATTTTACAAATTTTAAAACTATACTTTCCTTTTTGATTTTTTTTATTTGAGCTTGGTTTTTAACTCTGATTGATTTTTTAACTTTATTTTTTTTTCTTTTAATAATTTTTTTTTTTTTAAATTTTTTTACACTATTTTTAGTTTTTGTTCTCTTACTCTGAGACTTATATATTTTGGCTTTTTTTTTGACTTTTTTCTTTTTTCCTGATTTTTTTTGTTTTTTTTTCATTTCTGAGAAGAAATGATACTATCAACAATTTATTGATAAATATAGTCTCTAGTCACGGGAGTAGATTTATAATTTTTTGTCAGTTGAAATTGATATACAACTTGATCACCCCACTTAAATGCCATCTCACATCCTGCAAGATAAAACTCCCACATTCTAAAAAATTTCTCATCAAACATTTGAACTATCTTTTCTTTATTTTTTATACAATTTTCCTTCCAATGTCTTAACGTATAAGAATAATGCATTCTTAATACTTCAATATCTGTCACAACTAACCCTGCTCTCTCAATAGGAGTAGTAACCTCGCTCAAGCTTGGCGTGTATCCTCCAGGAAAAATATATTTTGTAATCCAAGGATGGGGGTCTCTTGGTGGATTAACAGATCCAATAGTATGAATTAAAGAGACTCCATCATCTTTAAGTAAATTTTCAATTTGATTAAAAAATTTTTTATAAAATTTTCTACCCACGTGTTCAAACATTCCAACACTTACTATCCTATCAAATTTTTCATCTAATTCCCTGTAATCTATTAATTTAAATTTAACTTGATTTTCTAAATTCAGCTCTTTTGCTTTTTTACTACAGTAATTAAATTGATTTTCTGATAAAGTAATACCTGTTACTTCACATTGTTCACTTTTAGCAATATCAATTGCAAGAGATCCCCACCCACAGCCAATGTCTAATACTTTTTGATTAGGTTTAATATTTAACTTTTTTATAATATGTTTTATTTTATTATTTTGTGCCTCCTCAAGACTATCATTTTCATTTTTAAAATATGCACATGAATATTGTCTTTTAGGATCTAAAAATAGATCATACAGATCATCCGAAATATCATAGTGATGAGATGCATTCATTTTAGATTTTTTTATAAAATTAAAATTGGTAAAATATCTATAAGATCCCCTTAATTTATTCATTAAATAACTAAAAAAATTGACTTCACCTCTACCTATGTTCATTAACGCTAAATCTAAAAAATCAGTCAAATTACCATTTTCAATAATAATTTCTCCATTAGTGTAAGCCTCTCCAAAATATAAATCTGGGTGAAACAATAATTTGTAATGAAGTTTTTTATTTAAAATTTTTAATCTAAGAGATTTTTCATTAGGATTACCAATAATATAATCCTTTGAGTTTGCATCAGTTAAAATAAACCCTCCTTTTTTAATAATTCTATTTAAAAATCTTGCTAATTGCATCTTAAGCTGCCAGAGATGATTTTGTTGAAAAATCCAAATCTTTTAAAGATTTAATTAAATTTTTTTCTTCAAATTCATTTAAAAGTCTTAATGGAGGTAATATGTTTTCATAAATTTTATTTTCTTTAGAGAAGATTGTGTGAAGAGCAGAGATTAGGTTATATTTATCGAAAACACTTCTTACATTAATTAGCTTGTTATTATATGTTTGCTTTGTACCAGCAAAAAAATCATCATAAACTTTTCTAGATAATTTTGCAGTTATATTGCATGTTGCAGTGATTACACCTGAACATCCTATTTCTAAACCTTTTAATAATTTTGTTTCTGAGCCAGGAAAAATAGAAAAATTTTCTAATTTCAAACTCTCGAAAATATTATATGAACTGTCTTTTACTCCAATAATTTGTTTAGGAAATCTTTTTGCTAATTTTTCAATACAATCGAGACTAAACTTATAACCACATAGCTTCTCAAAATTATAAAGAACAATTTTTATATCTGGTAAATTATCTAATATTTTGGAATAAAATTTAATAACATCTTCATCTTCATATTTGTAATATGCTGGTGGCATAATAAGAAATTTTTCAAAATTCAAAGAAGTTGCTATTTTTAAAAAATTGATTGTTTCACTCAGCGAGTTTAATCCTGTACCAATCAAATGTTTATCTTTATATTTTGTATCAGAGAGTTTATTCAAAAGTTCTATTTTTTCAGAAATTGGTATCAACTGAGCTTGACCAGTGCTTCCAAAAATTGCTGTACCATGACATCCATCATCAATGAGTTTTTCTGCATGTTTGATAGTTTCGGGTATATTAAGGCTTAAATTCGGATTCAAAACCGACATAGAAGCTGCATAAATTCCACTTATTTTTGTCATACTTAAAATTTATCTAAAAAAAACATTTAGTAAAGTTTATAAATATCTTATGAAAATATTAGCTATACAAAGCAGAATGGGCATTGGTGATACTGTAATATTCTTACCATTTATAAAGGCAATCTCTGAAAAATTTAATTCTCCTGTAAGTATACTTGTAAAGGATAATTCTAAAGCTGATCAATATTTATTTGATGCAGATTACATAGATGAAATAATTATTTTAGACAGAACAAAAGAGACTAATAGCAGACATAGTGGTTTATTTGGAAGTATAAATTTAATTAAAGATTTAAAAAAATATAACTTTAATAAAATTTTTATATTTAATTCTTCTTTGAGATATAATTTAATAGCAAAATTTTCTGGTATACCCGAAGTTTATCAATATCCACTTTTTAAAAAAAAATACCAACATATCACTGAAACTCCAAAAAAATTTATTAAAGATAATCTAGGTATTAATGTAAATGATGATCCTGAAATTAAAATTAATGAGGAATTAATAAAGAAAGCATCCATAAATTTCAAAATTAATAAAAGTAAAATAAACATATTGCTTGGTATTGGTGGATCTGGCCCTACGAAAAGAATTCCAGCAAATACTTTCTTAAATGCCATGCAAAAAATAACTAAAATAAAAGATTGTAATTTTTTTCTAGCGACTGGAAAAAAAGATGAGGAACAAATAATTTTAAATCAAATTATTAATTCAGATTATAAAGAAATTTG
>CABZLS010000025.1 GCA_902526645.1 uncultured Pelagibacteraceae bacterium | reverse complement strand
AGATCAAGAAGAGTTGGTGGTGCTACCTATCAAGTTCCAGTAGAAGTAAAAACTAAAAGAGCTCAAGCTCTAGCCATTCGATGGTTAGTTGACTCTGCAAGAAAAAGAAAAGATAAGAATATGTCTGATCGAATTTTTAATGAACTTTTTGATGCCTATGAAAAAAAAGGAGCAGCTGTAAAAAAAAGAGAGGATGTACATAAAATGGCGGAGTCTAATAAAGCTTTCGCACATTTTAGATGGTAATTTAAATGTCAAGAACTCATACATTAGATAAATATAGAAACATTGGAATTATGGCTCATATAGATGCAGGCAAAACGACTACTACAGAAAGAATTCTTTATTATACTGGTAAAAGTCACAAAATTGGTGAGGTTCATGATGGTGCTGCAACAATGGACTGGATGGAGCAAGAACAAGAAAGAGGAATAACAATTACTTCGGCTGCAACGACTTGCTTTTGGCAAGATCATAGAATCAATATAATAGATACACCTGGACATGTTGATTTTACTATTGAAGTTGAAAGATCTCTTAAAGTTTTGGATGGTGCTGTAGCCGTTTTTGACGGTGTTGCGGGAGTAGAACCACAATCAGAAACAGTATGGAGACAGGCAGATAAATATAAAGTTCCAAGAATATGTTTTGTAAATAAATTAGATAGGACTGGAGCTGATTTTTTTAGATGTGTCGATATGATAAAAGATAGACTTGGAGCTAAGCCTTTAGTTTTACAAGTACCTGTAGGAATTGAATCATCATTAACTGGTGTGATTGACCTTGTTAAAATGAAAGCTCAAATATGGAAAAATGAGGCACTAGGAGCAGAATGGGAATATAAAGATATACCAGACGATCTAAAAGAAATTTCAAACAAATATAGAACAGAACTTGTAGAGCTTGCCGTTGAACAAGATGAAAAACTTATGGAAAATTACTTAAATGGAGATGAAATTAAAGAGGAAGATCTTGTTAAATGTATTAGAAAAGGAACTTTGAGTTTTGATTTTGTACCAGTTTTAACTGGCTCTGCTTTTAAAAATAAAGGTGTCCAACCTTTATTAGATGCTGTTGTAAATTACCTTCCAAGTCCAGTAGATATTGGTTCGATAAAAGGTACTAAAACAGGTTCAGAAGACGAAGTTGATATGAAGTTTGAAGATAATGCACCATTTTCTGCATTAGCTTTTAAAGTTGCCAATGATCCTTTTGTTGGTTCTCTGACTTTTATAAGAGTCTATTCAGGGACTATTAAATCTGGAACAGCTATATACAATTCATCCACAGATAAAGAGGAAAGAGTGGGTAGAATGCTATTGATGCATGCTAATTCTAGAGAAGACATTAAAGAGGCCAATGCTGGAGATATAATTTCATTAGCAGGGTTAAAAAATACTATGACGGGACACACACTTTGTGACAAAAATAACTCTGTTTTACTTGAACCTATGGAATTCCCAGATCCTGTAATTGAAATAGCTGTAGAACCAAAAACTAAAGGTGATCAAGAAAAAATGGGAGAGGCTTTAGCAAGATTAGCAAAAGAAGACCCATCATTCAGAGTTTCCTCAGATGAAGAGTCTGGTCAAACAATAATTAAAGGCATGGGTGAGCTCCATTTAGATATTATAGTTGATAGAATGAAAAGAGAATTTAAAGTAGAAGCAAACGTAGGTGCACCTCAGGTAGCATATAGAGAGACGATTGAAAAATCTGCACAATTTGAATATATCCATAAAAAACAAAGTGGTGGTGCCGGACAATTTGCTAAAGTGAAACTTTTAGTCGAACCACAAGATCCTGGTAAAGGCAGAATGGTTGAGAGTGCCATAAAAGGTGGAGCGATACCAAAAGAATTTATTCCAGGTGTTGAAAAAGGTATAGAAACAATATCTGATAGTGGAATATTAGCTGGTTTCCCGATGATTGACTATAAAGTAACTATTGTTGATGGTTTGCATCATGATGTTGACTCTAGTGTTTTGGCTTTTGAATTAGCTAGTAGAGCTTGTTTTAAGGAAGCCTGTACTCAAGGAGGTTTAAAACTTTTAGAACCAATAATGAGAGTAGAAGTTGTTACACCAGAAGATTATATGGGTGATGTTATCGGAGATCTTAATAGTAGAAGAGGTCAAATAAGTACCCAAGAACAAAGAGGAAATGCGACTGTTATAACCGCGATGGTTCCATTAGCTAATATGTTTGGTTATATAAATAGTCTTAGATCAATGTCACAAGGTAGAGCACAATATTCAATGTTCTTTGATCATTATTCAAAAGTTCCTCAAAATGTTCAAGATGAAGTTACAAAAAAGGTAGCAGGTTAAAATGGAAAAACAAAATATAAGAATAAAGCTTAGGGCTTATGATAATAAGATACTGGATGCATCAACAGAAGAAATTGTAAACACTGTCAAAAGAACTGGAGCAACTATTAAAGGCCCAATTCCATTACCAACAAGAATAGAAAGATACACTGTACTAAGATCACCACATATTGATAAAAAAAGTAGAGAGCAATTTGAGTCAAGAACTCATAAAAGACTAATTGATATAATTGAACCAACACCACAAACAGTCGAAGCATTAATGAAACTTGATTTAGCATCGGGTGTAGATGTGGAGATAAAGATTTAAAAATGAGCGAAATAGCATTAATTGGAAAAAAAATTGGCATGACTAGAGAATTTTATAAATCTGGCCAATTAGTACCTGTAACTGTTTTGAAGATGGAAAAAGCTAGAGTTATAAATATTATTGATAAAGAAAAAAGAGGCTACAATGCTGTTCAATTAGGATACGGGAAAATAAAAAATTCCAAATTGACAAAATCTATGAAGGGTTATTTTTCAAAGAAAAACACTGAACCCAAAAAAAAACTTAAAGAGTATAGAGTTTTAAATATTTCGGACTTTAAAGAGGGTAATGAACTTGGTTTAGAGATATTTAAGGATGTTAAATTTGTTGACACAAGATCTAAAACAATAGGTAAGGGTTTTGCTGGAGCAATGAAAAGACATAATTTTGGAGGTTTAAGGGCAACCCATGGGGTATCAATATCTCATAGATCACATGGATCAACCGGACAAAGACAAGATCCAGGTAAAGTGTTTAAAGGAAAAAAGATGGCAGGTCATATGGGTGATAAGTTAAGAACAATGCAAAATATTGAAATTATCAAAACCGATCTTGAAAATGAATTACTTTATTTAAAGGGCTCAATTCCCGGGTCAAAAAATTCTGAAGTTCTTGTTAAAAAATCAATCAAAAATATTAAAAAGAAGACTATTGATGAAAAAATAAAAGCAGCTGAACTTGCTAAAAAAGTACCAGAGAAAAAGAAAAAATAATGAAAATAGAAAAAATAAATATAAACGGAAAAAAAGAATCATTAGAAGTTCTTGATAAAATTTTTTCAGCTAAGATTAATAAAAAATTAATTAATAATGTATTATACATTACAAATGCGAATTACAAAGGACGTCACGCTAAGACTAAACAACAAAATGAAGTTTCAGGTCCAACTTCTAAAATTTATGCTCAAAAAGGTACTGGTAATGCGAGACATGCAAGTAGAAAAGCACCTATTTTTGTTGGCGGTGGTATAGCACATGGACCAAAAGGTCAGCTAGCTTATAAAAAAAGAAAATTAAAT
>CABZLS010000024.1 GCA_902526645.1 uncultured Pelagibacteraceae bacterium | reverse complement strand
AATAGTAGTATATCAGCTATAGTTGATGATCTTTCAAAAAAAAATGGAAATAAATATTATGGTAATTGATTCTACTTTTTGGGTTGCAGTTTCTTTCATAATATTTTTTGGTGGTCTTATTTATCTTAAAGTGCCACAAAAGGTAAATGAGATACTTAATAAGCTTATTTTAGATATTAAAAATGAGATAAATGAAAGTGAAAAATTAAGAACTGAGGCGAAGGAATTACTAGAGAACGCTCAAAAAAAACTTGATACTGCTCAATCTGTAAGTAATGAAATTTTAGAGCAAGCAAAGAAAGACGGCGATAAATTAATCATTGAATTAAATGATAAGTTTCATAAATCCTCCGAAATTAAAAAAAATTCTGCTGAAAATAAAATCTTTCAGATGAAAGAAAATGCAATTAAAGAAATCAAAAATGCATCAGTTCAAATTGCTATAGACTCTGTAGAAAAAATTATTACTACATCCATAGACAAATCAAAATTAGATACACTATTTCAAAAAAATTTAGAAGAAACTAAAGAAGAGTTAAAAAAAATTAACTCATAATACTCTTACAATTTTTTTAAAAAACTATAAATTATCACAATGAATTCTGTTGTAATTGGTTCTGGTTTTGGAGGAATAGCTGCAGCGCTTAGACTTAAAGCTAAGGGGCATAAAGTAACGCTAATTGAGAAACATCAAGATCTAGGTGGTAGAGCGCGAGTATTTAAAAAAAACGGATTTATTTATGATGGGGGTCCAACTGTAATTACTGCGCCACATTTAATTAAAGAATTATTCGAATTATTTAAAAAAGATCCAAAAGATTACATAGAACTTACTCCTCTAAAAATTTGGTATCAATTTATTTTTGAGGATAAAACAAAATTTAATTACTCAGGCGATGAAATAGAAATGAAAAGACAAATTGAGAAAATTAATAAAGATGATGTCATTGGCTATGAAAAATTATTAGATTTTACAAAGAAAATTTTTGACAAAGGATTTACAGAATTGGCTGATGTCCCGTTTGATAAACCTTTTGTGATGATACAACAACTACCAGCACTTCTAAAACTCAAAAGTTATAAATCAGTTTATTCTTTAGTCTCATCTTACATAAAAAATGAAAAATTAAGAAGAATGTTTAGTATGCATCCATTGCTAGTTGGAGGTAATCCTTTCACTACAACTTCAATTTACGGATTAATTTTATACTTAGAAAAAAAATGGGGAATTCACTACTCGATGGGAGGAACTGGAAATATTATAAATGGTTTTGAAAAATTAATGAATGAGGTTGGAATTAAAATTATAAAAGGAAATGAAGTAAAAAAAATAATATCAAACAAAAATAAAATTAGTGGAGTACAACTAAATGATCAAAATATAATAGAGTCAAATAATGTAATATGTAATGCTGATCCGCCAGCAGTTTATGAAAAAATGTTAAGCAATGATGTGAATAAATCATTTTTATTTAAATGGAAGAAAAGACGAATGGAATACTCAATGGGATTATTTGTATATTATTTTGGTACTAAAAAAAAATATAAAAATGTAGAGCATCATACAATAAAATTTGGCAACAAATATAAAGAACATCTAGACGACATATTTAATAACAAAAAATTAAACGATGATATTAGCTATTATCTACACAGACCATCTTCAACAGATAAATCGATGGCTCCTGATGGAAAAGATTGTTTTTATGTTCTTGTACCTGTTCCAAATAACCAATCAAATATCAATTGGTCTATTGAAGGAGAAAAAATGAAAAATCTAGTAATTGATAAAATGCAAAATGATTTAATGCCTGATCTAAAAGAAAATATTATTGAGGATTTTTATTTAACTCCAGATTACTTTGAAAAAGATTTAAACACTAAATATGGCTCAGGTTTCTCAATTCAGCCAAAATTTTCTCAATCAGCTTATTTTAGATTTCACAACAAATCTGAAATATATAATGGACTTTATTTTGTAGGAGCGGGTACTCATCCAGGCGCTGGTGTACCTGGGGTTCTATCATCAGCAAAAGTATTAGATAAAATTTTATAATGTCTAATAAAAGTTACCTATCTGTTTATGCTAAATCTTTTAATTGGGCTGGTTTTTTTTTACCAGGAGAAACTCTCAATAAATGTTCAACTTTATATGATTTTTGTAGAGTTGCAGACAACTTAGCAGATGATCATGATAGAGTTGAAAATAAAAAAAAGAAATTTGATCAATTTGAGAAGGATTTTTATCAAAAAAACTTTAAAAGCCCTATTATCAAAAATATGTGGGGTCTAATTGAAGAATGTAATATATCTTTAAAAATTGTTGAAGATTTATTGATTGGAATTAAATCAGATATAAAAGATAATGTTAAATTAAATTCAAAAAAAGATTTGCTAATTTACTCTTACAGAGTAGCCGGAACTGTTGGATTAATGATGGCAAAAATTTTAAGAGTTAGTAAAAAAAGTTCACTCAAATCAGCAATCGATCTTGGTATAGCAATGCAACTCACTAATATATCAAGAGATGTGGTTGAGGACTATGAAAATAATCGTTTTTACATAGATAAAAATTTTCATGAAATTTTATCAACTATTAATTTAGCTGAAGCTTTCTATGAAAATTCATTTTATTCTATTAAAGATATACCAATAAGTTTTCGTTTTTCTATTTTGGTTGCTAGGAGAATTTATAGAAAAATAGGACATAAAATTCTAAATAAAAAAAACTTAGATAATTATGAGAAATCCGGAAAAATATATGTCTCAAATGTAGAGAAAATTCTAGAGACTTTTCTCTCAATTTTTGACTTAATTAAACTTTCATTCATTTATAAAAAAGGTGAGCAAATACAACATGATCATAATTTGATAAATGAAGAAATAAATTTAGATGAAAGAATTTGACTATATAATTGTTGGCGGTGGTTGTGCTGGATTATCACTTGCATATGAATTAGAAATTAATGAAAAATTAAAAAATAAAACTTTAGCAATTATTGAGCCAAGACAAGAATATAAAAGGGATAAAACATGGTCTTTTTGGAAAGTAGTGCCCCACAATTTTGAGGATTGTGTTAAAAAAAGCTGGGATAATTTTTCAATCAACATTCCAGGTAAAACCAATTATCTAGATTGTAAAAATTATCCATACCAAAGTATCGATAGTGGTTTATTTTATGAAAAAATAAATAAAAGGTTAAAAGAAAATAAAAATATTTGCTTTTTTAAAAATATAAAAGAGATAAATACAAAAAATTCGTTTATCTTTAATAGTGTTCCAAATATAAAAAAAAATTATCTTAATCTCTGGCAACATTTTTGTGGTGTAGAAATTGAGACTAAGAATAATTTTTTTGATGATGAAATTTTTAATCTGATGGACTTTGATTGTGAACAAAGAAATAGTGTTCATTTCTTTTATACTCTTCCTTACTCAAAAAATAAGGCTCTAGTTGAAACTACTTGGCTATCAAAAATGAATGATAACTCACAAAAAGATTATGATACACAAATTAAAGATTACATTGAAAAACATCTTAAAATAAAAGATTATAAAATCACCTATAAAGAAGATGGTGCAATCCCTCTATTCTATCCATTATGTGAAAAAGAAAAAAATAAAATAAATATTGGAACTGCTGGTGGTATGACAAGATTAAGCACAGGTTATACTTTTTTAAATATTCAAGAACATAGTAAATATATTAGAGAAAACATTGAAAATATTCCAACTTCAAAAAAATTTAAAATAAATAAAAAATATCAATTTCTAGATGATATTT
>CABZLS010000023.1 GCA_902526645.1 uncultured Pelagibacteraceae bacterium | reverse complement strand
ATAGTGTTTTTGTTTATACTGAAACGGACTTCCAAAAACAAGAAATAAAAAAATTAACAAATATTGAAGTTGATTTATTTTTTAATAATTTATCATTTTCTAAAAAAAATGAAAAAAAGAACAAACTTACAATCGGTATTCTTGGTGAATCTAGATTTGATAAAGGTTTTTATAAAACTCCTGAGTTGATCAAAAATTTAAATAATCAAATATCAAATAAAATAGATTTTATAATTCAAATAAATAATTGTCCTCCCAATCTAAATAAAACTAAACATGAACTAAAAGAACTGGCGAAAGAGTTTAATAACGTAAAATTAATTAACGGTTACATTAATTTTTTTGAATATAGAGAAATATTAAAGAAGATTGATATAATTCCGTTATTACATGAATTGGATCAATTAAAAAATTGCGGATCAGGAATAGTTTTTTCATCAATGGTAAATGAAATTCCGATGGTCATACCTAAAAATGCTAGATTTGTAAGGAGTTTTTTTAAGTATGATTCTTTTTTAGAGGCAGAAAGTATTGACGATTATTCTAAAAGTATTGAAAAAATTATTGATAATTATCCTAAATTTCTTGAAATGGCAAAAAAACAATCCAAATTATATTTGAACAAATTAAATCATGACTTTCTAAATAACAGAATTTGAATTAATACGATTAAATAAATGTTTGAAGAAAATAAAAACTGCACAGTTGTAATAACTACCTTCTTTGCTGGTGAAAAATTAGAGTCTTGTATTAAAAATATTCCAGAGATTTTTAACATATTAATTATAGATAATGGTGGTGAAAAGGATAAAAAAATATATTTTGAAAGTAAATTTAAAAACCTTAATTATTATGTATCGAATGAAAATTTGGGTGTTCCAAAGTCATATAGTCTTGCAAACAAGATTGTTAAAACAAAATATATGTTTAATACTCAACCAGATGTTATTGTTAAAAAAAATTGTATTGAAAACTTATTAAAAAAAACAAAAATTTATCCAAATTTTGCAATTTTAAGTCCTACAATATTTCATAATAAATTATACGTTGTAGAGGGGGATTATAAAGTTTTAAAGATTAAAAATAAAAAATATATGGAAACAAAAAAACTTAAAATTCATAAAGCTTATGAAAAACCACCAGAGGGAGATATATCTGTTGATGGTGTTACAGGAACAGCAATGTTGATTGATAGGGACAAGCTAAAGTTAATAGATGATTGGGATACAAATATATTTAATTACTTTGAAGATATGGATTTATGTTTAAGATTTCGGTTAAAAGGTTTTGAAATTATAAAAATAAGTGATGCCGAAGTAGATCATAATGCTTTTGCCTCTCATGATGATATTTATTTAAAAGAAATGGATTTTTCAAGAAATTGGCATTACTCATGGTCAAGAATTTATTTTCTCAAAAAACACACCTCGCAATTCCAAGCTTTTTTATTTGGCTTTTCATTAATTCTAACATCATCTATAAAATCCATTTTATATTTTATTTTTAATAGATCTAAATCAATCACACATTTTGCAAAAGCCTATGGTGCTTTAATTTCAATATTAAATTTAAAACCTAACTATAGACCAAAAATTAAATTATGAATATAATAATTACCGGAGGATGTGGTTTTGTAGGAAGCTCTCTTTGTTTATTTTTAAAAAAGATTAAAAAAATCTAAAATTTTAAGTGTAGACAATTTAAGTAAAAGTTATTCTAAATTTAATCAAAAAATTTTGTTTAAAAAAAAAATTCCTAATAAAAATATTGACCTTGGAAAGTTTAATTCTTTAGATAATTTAAAATTTAAAGCAGATATTATTATTGATTGCTCAGCTGAACCTGCAGTTGAAATATCTAGAAAAAAAATTAATAAAGTTATTAAAAGTAATCTTTTAAGCACATTTAATATTTTGGAAAAGGCGGAAAAAGATAAATCAAAAATAATATTTATTTCTAGCAGTAGGGTTTATCCAATAAAAAGATCGTATGAAAAATTTAAAACTTTTAAAAGATTTAAAAAACATCAAACATTCAATGAAAATTTAAATTTAAATGGACAAAAAACTATTTATGGATTCACAAAATTCGCTTCTGAAAATTTAATTGAAGAATATAATTATTCAAAAAATTTAAATTATATAATAAATCGTTGTGGATTAATTTCAGGCCCTGGACAATATGGAAAAGTTGAGCAAGGGTTAATTAGTCTTTGGATGTGGAACCATATGAATAAAAGGAAACTCTCATATATAGGATATAAAGGAACAGGAGATCAAATAAGAGATGTATTATTTATTGATGATTTTTGTAGACTTGTGCTTAAACAAACTCAAAATTTTAATAGATTTAGAAATAATTTATTCTGTATAGGTGGTGGTGCTAAGAATGCTATTAATTTGAAAAGACTAACTTTTATGTGTGAAAAAATAACTGGTAATAAGTTAAAGATCTCTAAAAAAGTAAAAACTTCAATTTATGATATTCCGTATTATGTAACCTCGCTTAATAAAATTAATAGATATTCAAATTGGACGCCTAAAATAAGTTTAGAAAAAGGTTTAAATGAAATTTATAAATGGATGAAACTAAATCAAAATAGAATAAGGAATTTTTTTTAATGAAATATGTTTTAATAACAGGATCATCAGGATTAGTAGGCTCTGAAACTGCATTTTTTTTTAATAAAAAAAACTTTAAAGTTTTAGGAATAGATAATGATAGCAGATCTTATTTTTTTGGAAAAACAGCAAGTACAAAAAGAATGACAAAAAATTTAAAAAATAATATTAAAACTTTTAAACATTATAATATTGATATAAGAAATTTAAAAAAACTAGAAAACATCTTTAGAAAATATAATAGAAAAATTAAATGCATAATTCATTGTGCAGCACAACCTTCTCACGACTGGGCATCAAAAGAGCCTTTAACAGATTTCTCTATAAATGCTAATGGAACCTTAAATCTTTTACATTTAACAAATAAATATTGTAAAAAAAGTGTTTTTATCTATGTATCAACAAATAAAGTTTATGGTGATTTACCAAACTTTTTACCGTTGCAGGAAAAAAAAAAACGATATGAGATTAAAAGTAGTCATAATTTTTATAAAGGTATAAATGAAAAAATGTCAATAGATAAATCAGTACATAGTTTATTTGGTGTCTCAAAAACATCAGGAGATTTATTAACACAAGAATTCGGGAAAAATTTGAAAATAAAAACGGGTATTTTTAGACTAGGTTGTATTACAGGTGAAAATCATGCTGGAGCGGAACTGCATGGTTTTTTAAGTTATCTTTTTAAAGTTACCAAAAAAGGGAAAAAATACAAAATTTTTGGATATAAAGGTAAACAAGTAAGAGACAATATTCATGCAAAAGATTTAGCAAATTGTTTTTGGAATTTTTATTTAAAACCTAAGGCTGGCGAGGTTTATAATATCGGAGGTGGTAGAGATAATTCATGTTCAATTTTAGAAGCTATAAATCTTATAGAGAAACAAACTAAAAGAAAGTTACAGTTTAAATACATAAAAAAAAATCGTGTTGGAGATCATATGTGGTATATTACTGATAATAGTAAATTTAAAAAACACTATCCAAAATGGAATATAAGATATTCTTTAAAAAAAATTATCAAAGAGATGGATTCTCATTATAAATAAAAAAATGAAAAGGAGAGATGGCCGAGTGGTTTAAGGCGCACGCTTGGAAAGCGTGTTAAGGGGCAACTCTTTCGAGGGTTCGAATCCCTCTCTCTCCGCCATTTTTTAGAGGTTTTATTCTTTTTTAAACCACGTTAAGATCTTTTTTGTCGTCACTAAATATGAAAAAGTATTTTTATTTGATTATTCTAAGTTTTTTATTGAGTGAAATAGTATATTCCGAAAATTATCATGTAAGGACTTTTTCAGATAATACTCAATTAGTTTGGGATCTAAAAAATGCTAAAGAGATTGGGTATAAACAATTTTTTTTAAAAAATGTTAACAGAAAAACTCAAGAAAGAATACGATACAACAGATTACTTGTGAGAACTTTCCACGATGTATATTGTGATAAATCTCCCGGTAATTACACTGCCACTAAGGAAATGATTAGTTTTGGCAAACTGGATTATGACGATTACCCAGTTAAAGTAAAATTCATGAAAGGTATTAACAATAGTTATGATTATAATGTAGTTGAGTATAAAACACCTTACAAAAAATTTCTAAGTATAGCCTTCAGAGAAAACAAACAAACAATGCCCTATCTTTATGTTATTTGTAAAAAAGCTAAAGGTAATACATCTCAATTTTATACGCGCAGTGAGCTAATCTCCAAAGATATTGATTATTTCAATATGGAAGTTGAGTCCAGTGATATTTATGATTGTGATCGAATGATGGAGGGTTTTGTAAGAGCTTTATTATTTGATCCTAATTATAAATTTAAAAATAGTGAAATTAAATGGATCCCTCCAAATGAAGATACTATTGGAGAGATTATTTTAAAAAATATATGCACAAAGTTAGAATTAAATGGTCGGTTTTAGTTTGTCGTCAATTTGTCGTGACTATTTTAAATTTTGATCAATTAGTGTTGATATAAGGGGTTTATTTGACCTTTCAAATTTTGTTATACGAATATAACTAAACAATTTTTTTTAAAAAATGGTATGATTATTACTTTCCAATCTTAAAAAATGGCAAATAAAAAAACATATCAAGCTGATTCAATCAAGGTCTTAAAAGGCCTTGAGGCCGTAAGAAAAAGACCAGGAATGTACATTGGCGATACGGATGATGGCACTGGATTACATCACATGGTTTATGAAGTCGTTGATAATTCAATTGATGAGGCTTTAGCGGGATTTTGTAAAAATATTAGTGTTCGAATAAATTCAGATGGAACTGTAACTGTTAATGATGATGGTAGAGGAGTTCCTGTTGACATTCATAAAGGAGAAAAAAAGTCTGCTGCAGAGGTGATAATGACACAGTTACATGCTGGAGGTAAATTTGATCATGACTCTTACAAAGTATCCGGTGGTTTGCACGGTGTTGGTGTTTCAGTCGTAAATGCATTATCAGAAAAATTAAAATTAGAAATTGATAGAGATGGAAAAAAATATTTCATAGAATTTAATAATGGAGAGGCTAAAGCTCCACTCAAAGTAATCGGAAAGTCTAAAAATACAGGAACTAAAATTACTTTTCTTCCATCAAAAGAAATTTTTTCCT
>CABZLS010000022.1 GCA_902526645.1 uncultured Pelagibacteraceae bacterium | reverse complement strand
GTGGGAAGTGAAGATTTAATAGAAAAAATTAAAGGTGGAGAAATTAATTTTGAAAAACTTATTTGTACTCCGGCCATGATGGTAAAATTATCAAAACTTGGAAAAGTTTTAGGACCTAAAGGATTAATGCCAAATCCAAAATTAGGATCTGTCACAGAAAATTTAAAAAAAGCAGTCTCTGATGCAAAATCAGGTCAAGTTGAGATAAGAAATGATAAAGATGGCAATATTGGAGTGAGTATTGGAAAAAAATCATTTAGTGATGATAAACTTGTTAAAAATTTTAATGCAATTATTGAAACTTTAGAAAAAGAGAAATCTAATAATACTATTAAAGGTGATTTAATTAAATCATCATTTGTTACATCAACAATGGGTGTTTCTTATAAACTTAAGATTGGAAAAAATATTTAATTATGATGAATAAAGATCAAAAAAAAAATTATATTTCAGAAATGTCAACTCAATTCGAAAATAGTAAAGCAATAATGGTCACTCATTATCAAGGATTGACCATGACTCAATTAGACGAGTTGAGAGATAAAATGAGAGAACATGGAATAATTTTTAAAATTACTAAAAATAGAATTACTAAATTGGCTTTAGAAAAAACAAGATGTAAAGATTTATCAAATTTATTCACAGGCCCAACAGCAGTGGCTTTTGGAGATGATGCGATAATGTCAGCAAGAATTTTATCAAAATTCGCGAAAGATAATGAAAATTTGAAGCTCATTGGTGGAATGATGGAAAATGAGGTTTTAGATCATGCTGGCGTAATGAATGTAGCAAATTTACCTACTTTAGATGAAGCAAGAGCCAATATTGTGGGTATTTTGAATGCATCCGCTTCAAAATTGATAAGTATTTTACTTGCACGATCAGAAAAAATGGGTAGTTTACCCCCAGAAAATTCAGAATCAAAACCTAAAGAGTAGTATATATGCCAGATCTAAATAAAATTATTGAAGACTTATCAAGCTTGACAGTCGCTGAGGCTGCAGAGCTTTCAAAACAATTAGAGGAAAAATGGGGTGTTACTCCAATGGCAGCAGCAGCTCCAGCAGCAGCAGGAGGTGCAGCAGCAGCAGAGGACAAAGATGATTTTACAATTATGCTTGTTTCAGCAGGTGATAAAAAGATTAATGTCATCAAAGAAGTGAGAGCAGCAACATCACTAGGATTAAAAGAAGCTAAAGACTTAGTTGAGGGAGCACCAAAAGAAGTTAAAACAGGTGTACCTAAAAAAGAAGCTGAGGAAATTAAAGCTAAACTTGAAGCTGCGGGCGCAAAAGTAGAACTTAAATAAGTAAATAAGGATTTTTCTAGTACTGATTAATATTTAATCAGTGCTTAATTATAATGCAAATATCTTTTACAGAGAAGAAAAACATAAGAAAAAGTTTCGGTAAGCTAAAAGAGAGTTTATCAATTCCAAACTTAATTGAAGTCCAAAAAAATTCTTACAGGGAGTTAACTGATTTAAATGTTAGCTCCTCAGAAATGACAAAGGGTTTTGATAGAGTTTTCAAAAGTATTTTTCCTATAGAAGATCTAAATGATAAAGCAACTTTGGAATATGTTTCTTACAGATTAGAAAAACCTAAATTTGATGTTGAGGAATGTATAGCTAGAGGTTTAACTTACTCATCAGCTTTAAAATGTACATTAAGGCTTGTTGTTTATGAAATAGACCAAGAAAACAATACAAAAGATATTTTATCTGCAAAAGAACAAGAGGTTTATATGGGTGAAGTTCCCATGATGACTAATAGTGGAACCTTTATTACTAATGGTGTTCAAAGAGTTGTTGTTAATCAAATGCATAGAAGTCCAGGTGTATTTTTTGATCATGATAAAGGTAAAACACATGCAAGTGGAAAACTTTTGTTTAATTGTAGAGTAATTCCAAATAGAGGTTCATGGCTAGATTTTGAATTTGATGTAAAAGATTTTTTATATTTTAAGATTGATAGAAAAAAAAAAATTTTAGCTTCAACATTGCTTCTTGCATTAGGATATTCAAAATCTGAAATTGTAAATGAATTTTATGATAAAGAAGAGTATTCATTTGATGAATCGAGCAATAAATGGAAAACAAAATTTAATCCTGAAAATTATAAAGCAAAAAACTTTTCAGAAGAAGTTATAGATGCAAAATCAAAAAAAGTTGTAATTAAAAATGGTGAAAAAATAAATTTCTTAAATGCAAAAAAATTAGCAAATGACGGTTTGAAAGATATTCTTGTACCAAAGGATTCCTTATATGGAAAATTTTTACATAAAGAAATTAAGGTATCTGCAGAAGAAGATGGAATTATTAAAATTGGTACAGAATTAAACGAAACTTTATTAGAAAAAATTTTACAAGCAAATATTAATTCAATTGATGTATCAGTTACAAACTCAATTAATAAAGGACCTTATTTATTAAATACAATCTTAAATGACAAAAATAACAACAAAGATGAAGCTATTACAGAAATCTATAAAATGTTGAGACCGGGTGAACCTCCAACAATAGAAATAGCTACTCAAATATTTAATAATTTATTCTTTAGCTCAGATCGTTATGATTTGTCTGACGTCGGAAGAGTGAAAATGAATTCTAGATTAGATCTAGAATGCTCAGACAAAATTACAATTTTAAGAAATGATGACATTATTGCTATAATTCATAAAATGCTCGATTTACGTGATGGTAAAGATGATGTTGATGACATTGATCATTTAGGAAACAGAAGAGTTAGATCGGTTGGTGAGTTAGTTGAAAATCAAGCACGTATAGGTGTTTATAGAATGGAAAGAGCCATTAAAGAAAAAATGACAACCTTAGATGTCGAGTCAGCAATGCCTCAAGATTTAATCAATGCAAAGCCATTAACAATTTCTTTAAAAGATTTTTTTGCTAGTTCTCAGCTCTCACAATTTATGGATCAAACAAATCCACTATCAGAAATAACACATAAAAGAAGAGTTTCAGCTTTAGGTCCTGGTGGTTTGACTAGAGAAAGAGCTGGTTTCGAAGTTAGGGACGTACATCCCACACACTATGGAAGAATATGCCCAATAGAAACTCCAGAAGGACCAAATATTGGATTGATTAATAGTTTATCTACTTATGCTAAAATTAACAAGTATGGTTTTATAGAGAGCCCATATAAAAGAGTTAAGGATGGAGTTGTTCAGGATCAAGTTGAATACTTGTCTGCAATGGAAGAAACTAAATATACGATTGCGCAAGCTAATACAAAAATTGATAAGAATGGCAAAATAACTGAGGAGCTAGTTTCTTGTAGACAAAACTTAAACTTTTTACTATCGAAGCCAGATACGATTGACTATATAGATGTTTCACCAAAACAACTTGTATCAGTTGCTGCGTCTCTTATTCCTTTTTTAGAAAATGATGATGCTAACAGAGCGTTAATGGGATCAAATATGATGAGACAAGCGGTACCATTATTAAAACCTGAGTCACCATTGGTAGGCACCGGCATAGAAAGTGATGTTGCTTTAGACTCTGGTGTAACCATAGTTGCAAAAAGAGATGGAATTGTAGATAAAATTGATGGTAAAAGAATTGTAATAAAAGTTACTGAAGAAACTGACTTTAGTAAATCAGGTGTTGATATTTATAACCTACAAAAATTTAAAAGATCAAATCAAAATACTTGCATTAACCAAAGACCTTTAGTTAGAGTTGGTGACAAAGTAAAATCAGGCGACATAATTGCTGATGGACCATCTACAAAATTAGGTGAGCTCGCATTAGGAAAAAATGTTACTGTCGCTTTTATGCCATGGCAAGGATATAATTTTGAGGACTCTATTCTAATCTCTGAAAGATGTGTCACAGACGATGTATTTACATCAGTGCATATTGTTGAATATGAAATTATGGCAAGAGATACAAAATTAGGTGAGGAGGAAATAACAAGAGATATTCCAAATGTAAATGAAGAAGCACTAAAAAATTTAGATGAGTCTGGAATTGTCTATATAGGAGCAGAAGTGAATGCTGGAGATATTCTTGTTGGAAAAGTAACTCCCAAAGGTGATAGCGCATCTGGTCCAGAGGAAAAATTATTAAGATCAATTTTTGGTGAAAAAGCAATTGATGTAACAGATACTTCTTTAAGAATGTCTCGAGGTAGCAGTGGAACAGTCGTAGATGTTAGAGTTTTCAATAGACATGGTATCGAAAAAGATGAAAGATCAATTACGATTGAAAGAGCTGAAATTGAACAAGTTCAACAAGATAAAATTGTTGAAGAAGAGATTTTGGAACGAAGTATTAAACAAAGAGCATCACAAATTTTATCAGGTCAATCACTATCAAAGAAAATAAAAGATGTAGCAGCAGGGACAAAGTTAGACCCAGAGGTAATTGGTAAACTAAATATAAATGAAATATTTAAGATATCAGTTGGCAAAAAAGAGATTGATGAAAGTAAATTATTACAATTAAAAGATCAATTTAGTAAAGCTAGAGATGATATTACCGAAAGGTTTGAAGACAAGGTTTTAAAAATTAGAAGTGGTGACGATCTTTTACCTAGCGTTATGAAAATGGTAAAAGTCTTTGTAGCTATTAAAAGAAGATTAAGACCAGGTGATAAAATGTCTGGAAGACATGGTAATAAAGGTGTAGTAAGTAAAATTGTTCCGGTTGAAGATATGCCTTATCGAGAGGATGGAAAACCAGTTGATATTGTTTTAAACCCACTTGGTGTGCCTAGTAGGATGAATGTTGGTCAAATTTTAGAAACTCATTTAGGTTGGGCATGTAAAGAATTTGGTGAAGAAGTAAAAAGATTAGTTAATGAGAACAACAAATTAGTAGAAAAAACTACAAAAATATCTGATTTTTTAAAATCTGTTTATGGACAAGAAATTTTTAATAATAAAGTAGATAAACTCTCTAAATCAGAATTTAAAGATTTATGTGAGAACCTCCAAAATGGAATTCCTATCTCAACTCCTGTATTTGATGGTGCTAAGGAAAAAAATGTAACAGAGATGCTAGAATTAGCTAAATTACCTGGATCAGGCCAAACATATCTTTGGGATGGTAGAACGGGTGAGAAGTTCGATAGACCAGTTACAGTTGGAACAATTTATATGCTTAAACTTCACCACTTAGTAGAGGATAAAATTCACGCAAGGTCAACAGGTCCTTATAGTTTGGTTACTCAACAACCATTGGGAGGTAAAGCTCAACTAGGAGGTCAAAGATTTGGTGAAATGGAGGTTTGGGCGCTTGAAGCTTACGGGGCTTCTTACACACTTCAAGAAATTTT
>CABZLS010000021.1 GCA_902526645.1 uncultured Pelagibacteraceae bacterium | reverse complement strand
TATCTTTCAAAAAGATGGAGGAACTCATTTGTTGGGATTTCGAAGCGCACTTACAAGAGTTATAAACAAATATGCGAATGAACATAATCTTCTTAAGAAAAATAAATTAACTATTTCTGGAGATGATATAAAAGAAGGATTGACTTGTGTTTTGTCAATCAAAATACCAGATCCTAAATTTTCATCTCAAACTAAGGATAAGCTTGTGTCCTCAGAGGTAAGAATGATTGTTGAAACAATCATAAATGAAAAATTATCCATTTGGTTTGATCAAAATCCCTCAGTAGCAAAAATTATTTTAGCAAAAATTATTCAAGCTGCTTTAGCAAGAGATGTAGCAAGAAAAGCAAGAGAAAGTGTAAGAAGAAAAGGAGCGCTAGAGTTAAGTGGATTGCCTGGAAAATTAGCAGATTGTCAAATTGGCAAACAAGAGGGTACGGAATTATTTATAGTTGAGGGAGACTCTGCCGGTGGTTCTGCTAAACAAGGAAGAGACAGGACAAACCAAGCTGTCTTACCATTAAGAGGAAAAATATTAAATACTTATGTTGAGGAATTTAAAACGAAAAAAAATGGTAATGGTGTCAAAAATGGAAATGATCAAAGAACAAAAGCTCTATCAAAAATGATTTCTTCTAATGAAATTTTAACTTTAATTAATGCTCTTGGTCTTGATCCTAAGGCACATGAAATAGATTTAAAGGATCTCAGATATGGTAAGATTATTATTATGACAGATGCAGATGTCGATGGATCACATATAAGAGCTTTATTGTTAACTTTTTTTAATAATAAACCATTTAATAAACTAATTGAAAATGGACACGTGTATTTAGCGCAACCACCTTTATTTAAAATCAATAAAGGATCAAAAGGGACATATATTAAAGATGAAAAAGAGCTTGAGGAATTTATAATTTTGAATAATTCAAAATTAAAAAAACTTAAAAAGGGATCAAAAGAATTTTTGAGAGAATTGGAAGCAGAAAAATCAAAAATGAATATACAAAGATTTAAAGGTTTAGGAGAAATGAACCCAGAGGAGCTATGGAGCACAACTTTAGATCCAAAAAAAAGAAATTTACTTCAGGTTAAATATTCTAAAGACCTTCAAAAAGATCAAAATTTAATCCATACCTTAATGGGAAATGATGTTGCACTTAGGAAAGATTTTATAATTTCAAATGCAATTAATGTTGAAAATCTTGATATCTAATAATGAAGTTTTTTGAAACTTCAAGATACTATTCTTTAAAAAAATCTACTTATATTAATTTAAGGTGGATAGGTATTATCGGCCAATTAATATCAATAAATTTGGTTTATTTTTATTTTGATTTTTCCTTTAATTTTATTTTATCAAATTTCATTATTTTTTTGGGAATTTTAAGTAACTTTTATTTGATTTTTATATATAAAAAAACCCAACTAACTGAAAGATCAGCTCTGATATTTTTGATTATAGATATATTACAGCTTGGTTCATTAATTTATCTAACAGGAGGTATATCTAATCCTTTTGTAATTTTTCTTATAATTCCAAGTATTTTTGCCTCAACTAATTTAGGTTATAGGACAAATATATTTTTAGTGATGATTACAACATCATGCATAATTTTTCTTACTTTTTACTCGAAAAATTTACCAATCCCTCTAGGTGAGCATTATCATGTTAGTCCATATCTTTATTATTCAATACCAACATCTTTAATTATAGCTTTGTTTTTTTTAAATTATTTTGCGGTTATTTTTGGCAGAGAGTCTCGTTTGAGAAAAGAAGCTCTAAATAAAATGGAGGAAATTATGGCAAAAGAGCATGAGTTATTATCATTAGGTGGCCAAGCAGCAGCAGCGGCACATTCATTAGGAACACCTTTATCAACAATCAAGGTTATTACTCAAGAATTAACAAAGCAATTTAAAAATCAAAATGACGTGATGCAGGATATAAATCTGCTATCAAGCCAAGTTGAAAGGTGTAATCAAATTTTAAAAAAACTTTCATTAAATCCTAATCAAGAAGATGAGTTTATTGATGAAGATTTGCCTGTTAGAGAATATTTAAAAGAAATTATTAGATCTTTCAAGGAAACTAGTGATAAGGAATTTTTTTTAAATCTATCTCAAGATTCAAATCCAAGAAAAATTACAAAAAGTATTGAAATTGTTTATGGATTAAGAAATTTTATAGGAAACGCAAATAAATTTTCTAAAAGTAAAGTTTTTATAACTCTAAAAAGTGATAGTCATTTTACCGAAATTATAATCGAAGATGATGGTGATGGATATCCATTTGATATATTGCTCAAGATCGGAGAGCCGTATTTGAAGACAGATAAAGTGTTAAATTATAAAAACTCAGGTTTAGGCTTGGGTATTTTTATTGGAAAAACTTTATTAGAAAAAAATTTTGCAATAATTAATTGTAGAAATTCTAAGACACGAAGTGGTGCAGAGGTGATTATTAAATGGAAAAATAATGAGTTATTTAATATTTAGTGAAATTTTCTCTCTATTTTAAACAAAGAGCTTAATTGAGAAATCATTACATCTCCAAGTTCATTCACATCCGTGATTTTAATTGCTTTGTTGTAGTATCTTGAGACATCATGACCAATACCTATTGCTAGAATTTCAATTTCTGTTTTTTCCTCTATAAATTTAACCATTTTCTTTAAATGTTTTTCTAAAAAATCTCCAGAATTTACTGATAATGTTGAATCGTCTACCGGAGCACCATCTGATATAACCATAAGAATTTTTCTTTCTTCTTTTCTTTTTTTTAATCTATTAAAAGCCCAAGATATAGCCTCCCCATCTATGTTTTCTTTTAATAGGCCTTCTTTAAGCATTAAACCTAAATTATTTTTTGCCTGACGCCACTGAGTATCAGCGCCTTTATAAATAATATGTCTTAAATCATTAAGTCTTCCAGGTGTTTTCGGCTTATTTTTTTTATTCCAGAATTCTCTACTTTGGCCACCTTTCCAATTTTTTGTTGTGAACCCTAATATTTCGACTTTCACTGAACATCTCTCAAGAGTTCTCGATAATATATCAGCACATAACGCAGCAATTGTAATTGGCCTTCCTCTCATTGATCCGGAATTATCTATTAACAAAGTAACAATAGTATCTTTAAAATCCAAATCTTTTTCTTTTTTAAATGATAAAGAATTATAAGGATCCATTATTATTCTTGGTAATTTTGAACTATCAAGTAAGCCTTCCTCTAAATCAAATTCCCATGACCTATTTTGTTTAGCCAATAGTTGTCTTTGAAGTTTATTAGCCAGTTTTGTTATTAAATCTTGAAATCCAATAAGTTGTTGATCTAATGTTTTTCTTAGTTTGCTTGCTTCTTCAAAATTTTCAAGTTTTTCTGCTTTTATAATTTCATCAAATTGATTTGTGAAAATTTTGTAATCTAAACTAAGATTATTTAAATTTTTCTTTTTAAGAATTTTTTCTTTACTTTCTTCATCGGTATCAGAGTCTATCAACTGATCATCAAGTTTATAATCATCAATATCATAATCAGCATCTAAAGAGGACTCACTTTCCTTATCTTCTTTTCCATCATTCTTTTCATCAGATTTATTTTCCTCATTATCTTCAGAGGAATCGTTTTGTAGATCATCATTATTCTCTTTTTGATCATCGTTTTCATCAGTCTCAAAAATATCCATTTTTTCTAAAATTTTTGAAAAGAGAGAAGAGTAAATTTCTTGATTTTCTAAATTATCTTTTAAAAATTTAATATGTTTTGATATCGATTGATTAAATTCTTTTTCCCAAAAACTTAAAATTTTATTTGATGAATTATTTAATTGTATCTGATGAAAATTTTTAAGCATATAAAGCTCAAATGCTTCAGTGACTAAAGTATCATCTTTGGTTTTAGCTTGATCTTTTTTTTTAAGATTGATCATTTGAGAATAATTTTCTTTAAAATTTTTATCTATTCCCTTAAGCATTTTTGCACCTAATAATTCATACCTTATTTTTTCAGCAATAGAATAGAGTGATTTACAAGAAAAGTTTTTAGGAAGATTTTTTTTATAAATCTCATCATTTGAAAATTTTTTTTTAAGAGCTGATGAGTCTGCATTTGCTCTTGCTCTTATAAAGTCATTCCTATTATTTAAATTACTTAATTCAAAAGGCTCAGTTTTTTTTGAATCTTTGTTTTTTTCAAAATTGTCATTTGATCTAAAATCCTCAGAAATTACCTTTATTGTAGACGTTAGTGCTTGTTGTAACTTTTCTTTTATATTTGAGGATTTGTCCTGATTGCTCATTAAATTTGAATATTTATTAAAGACTCTGGAAGCTCTTCCCCAAAACATCTTTGGTAATATTCTGCAATTGTATTTTTTTCTATTTCATCACATTTATTTAAAAAGGTTACTCTGAAAGCATAACCAATATCTTTGAAAATTTCTGTATTCTCTGCCCAATGTAAAACTGTCCTTGGGCTCATTACAGTTGATATGTCTCCTGCAATAAAACCTTTTCTAGTCAAAGATGCAACTTTAATCATATTTGCGACTTTTTCTTTTCCCTTTGCATTATTCAAATTTTTATTTTTAGCTAAAATAATTTCCATTTCTTTTTCAAGACTAAGATAATTTAAAGTTGAGACTATATTCCATCGATCCATTTGACCTTGATTTATTTGCTGAGTCCCATGGTATAATCCTGTTGTATCACCTAAGCCTATAGTATTTGAGGTAGCAAATAATCTAAAAAATTTATTTTGTTTTATAACTCTGTTTTTATCAAGAAGGGTAAAGTTGCCTTGTGCCTCTAAGACTCTCTGAATTACAAACATCACGTCTGGTCTACCAGCATCATATTCATCAAAAACTAAAGCTACAGGATTTTGTATTGACCAAGGCAAGATTCCTTCATTAAATTGAGTGACTTGTTTTCCATCTTTTAAAACAATTGCATCTTTTCCAATAAGATCAATTCTACTTATATGACTATCTAAGTTTACTCTAATGCAAGGCCAATTTAATCTAGCCGCTATTTGTTCAATGTGAGTAGATTTTCCAGTTCCATGATAACCTTGTATTAAAACTCTTTTATTAAAAGCAAAGCCAGAAATTACTGCTAATGTTGTATCTTTATCAAATTTATAATTTTTGTCTATCTCAGGAACATAATCACTTGTTTTTGAAAATGCATCGACTTCCATTTCAGTATCAATACCAAAAGTTTGTTTTATTGAAACTTTAATATCCGGGGTTATATTTAGATTAGGTGTCAATTTTTTCTCTATAAGTGTTTTTAAGCTGTGTATAAGCTAAAGTAATTA
>CABZLS010000020.1 GCA_902526645.1 uncultured Pelagibacteraceae bacterium | reverse complement strand
TGAAATTATAAAAAAAATTAAAGAAATATCCAGTGAATATAAATCAATTTTGATTATAAACCATGAACCATCAGTAAAAAATTTAGTACGAAATCTTACAAAAAATCATAATACGAATAATTTTAAACTAATGAATTATAAATTCCCAACAGCAGCATTTGCAAAAATTGAGTTTGATATTAAATCCTGGAATGAAGTTGAGAAAAAGGGAGTATTAAAAAAATTTATAAGACCCAAAGATCTTCAAGATTCTAAAGAATAACCAGCTGATCTTACTGTTCTAATTAAAGGTTTTGTATTTTGTATGTTAATTGCTTGTCTTAATCTTCTAATATGAACATCAACTGTTCTAGACTCAACATATATATTTTCTCCCCAAACATTGTTTAAGAGTTGTTCTCTTGAATAAACTCTTTTTGGATTTTTGATAAAAAAATCTAAGAGTTTAAATTCAGTTGGACCCAAAGTAATTTCTTTATCTTTTCTATAAACTCTTTTTGTAATCCGATCTATTTTTAAATCAGTAAATTCTACAATGTCTGATGATGATTGAGGTTTAGATCTTCTCAATAAAGATTTAATTCTAGCATTCAATTCTTTTTGACTAAAAGGTTTAGTTACATAATCATCTGCACCTGTATCAAATGCTTTTAATTTGTCTTCTTCCTCCCCTTTTGCAGTTAACATAATGACAGGAATATCATTAAACTTATTATCTTTTTTTAAGTTTTTACAAATTTCAACACCAGATAATTCTGGTAACATCCAATCCATTAATATTAAATCTGGCTGTTTTAATTTTATTTGTTTAAGAGCATCTTCTCCATTTTCTGAATGACTGACTTTATAACCTTCTTTTTCAAGATTGTACTTTAACAAACTAACAATTGATGCTTCATCTTCAGCTATGAAAACATGAACTGACATAAATCATTTTTCTCCGGTTACAATTGGCTCTGTTCCCTTGGGTCTATCACCTTCTAAATATTCGCCTTTAACTAAATAATAAACTTGTTCTGCAACATTTGTAGTATGATCACCAATACGCTCTATGTTTTTAGTTACAAACAATAAATGGGTTCCATCTTCTAAATTTTTTTCATTTTCTTTAAGATATTTTATAACTTCTTGCATACAAAGATTTGTTAGATCATCTATTTGCTCATCACCTTCCCAAACATTTACTGCCATTGGCGCAGATCTTTCTAGATAGGCATCTAATGTTGATTTTAATTGTTTTTGAACATTGGTAGATACTCTATTCAATGAGTCTACCAAGTTCTTTGGAAGATTTTCGTTAAGCAAAAGTGTTCTCTTGGATATATTTTTTGCTAAATCACCTATTCTTTCTAAATCTGAAGACATTTTCAAAGCCGTTACTGTCTCTCTTAAATCAATTGCCATAGGTTGTCTTAAAGCAATTAAATTCACAACTTGCTGTTCAATTAAAGTCTCATATTTATCTATTTTTTCATCTTCTTGAATAACAGCTTCTGCAATATTGGTATCTCTTGTTGTAATGGCTTGAATTGCTTTACCTAAAGAATCTTCACATGCACTTCCCATTTTAATTATATTAGCATTAAGATTTTTTAGTTCTTCTTCGTAAGATTTGACTGTATGTGGTGCTTCAGACATTATCCGAACCTCCCTGTTATATAATCTTGCGTTTTTTTATTATCAGGATTCTTAAATATTTTATCAGTAGATCCATGTTCAATCAATTGTCCTAAATGAAAAAAACCTGTATTTTGAGAAACACGTGCTGCTTGAGCCATAGAATGAGTTACAATTATTATTGTGTGCTCTTTTTTTAACTCATCAATCAATTCTTCAATTTGTGCTGTTGCTATTGGATCTAATGCTGAACAAGGTTCATCCATTAATATAACTTCAGGTCTTACAGAAATCGCTCTAGCAATACAAAGTCTTTGCTGTTGTCCTCCAGATAATCCAGTTCCAGGTTCATGCAACCTATCTTTTACCTCTTCCCATAGTGCAGCCTTTTTCAAACTAGTTTCAACAATTTCATCCATTTCTTGTTTTGATTGAGCCATACCATGAATTGTTGGACCGTAAGAAACATTTTCATATAAAGTTTTTGGGAAAGGATTGGGTTTTTGAAAAACCATACCAATTTTTTCTCTTAGTCTTACGACATCACAACTTTTATCATTGATATTAAAATCATTAATTAAAATTTCTCCTTTAACACTACAGATATCAATTACATCATTCATTCTATTAAGACATCTTAGGAAAGTTGATTTACCACAACCAGATGGACCAATTAATGCCGTTACTTGATTTTCCTCAATATCTAAACTTATATTAAAGAGCGCTTGTTTTTTTCCATAAAAAACATCAACATCTTTTGCTTTAATCTTTATCATTTTAACTCCATTTTTTCTCAAACTTATGTCTTATTATTTGGGCAAATAAATTCATTATTATTAAAAAGCCAAGTAAGACCATTATACATGCCGAAACTTTTTCTACAAATCCCCTTTCAGCACTTTCAGCCCAAATATAAATTTGAACTGGTAAGCTTGCAGCAGGATCCATGGGTGATCCAGGTATCGTGTTAACAAAAGCAACCATTCCAATTAAAATTAAGGGTGCAGTTTCTCCTAAAGCTTGAGCTAAACCAATTATTGTTCCTGATAACGTACCAGGCATAGAAAGAGGAACTGTATGATGCATTGTGGTTTGCATTCGACTTGCTCCCATAGCAAGTGCTGCCTCTCTTATACTTGGTGGAACCGCTTTTAATGATGCTCTAGCAGCTATAATTATTGTTGGTAAGGTCATTAAGGACAAAGTGATACCTCCAACTAATGGGGTAGATCTTGGTAATTGAAATATAGCCAATAAAACTCCTAACCCTAATAGACCAAAAACTATAGATGGAACTGCTGCTAAGTTATTTATATTTACTTCAATAAAATCAGTAAATCTATTTTTAGGGGCAAATTCTTCAAGATAGATTGCTGCTAGAACCGCTACAGGAAAAGCTATCATTAAACAAACAAGTATAGAAAAAATTGAGCCCATAAATGAACTTGCTATTCCAGCTAGCTCTGCTTCTCTTGAGTCAGCATTTGTAAAAAAACTAATATTAAATTTACTTTCAACCTTACCATTTGCAACAAGTTGATCAAAAATTTTTAATTGATAATCGCTTACTCTTCTTTGGTCTTCAGGTAAATCTCTTGGATAATTTCCTTTAAAGACTTGGTCTAAATCATCTGAAGCAGTTAGATAAACTTCCTTTGTTTTTCCTATTAAATTAGGGTCATTTAAAAGTTCATTTTTAATTTCTTTTTCAAAAAAATAAGACACCATTCTCTTCAATTCATTTTCTTGATCTTCATTGGCGTTTGGATCTAAATCAGCCATTGATTTTAATGCTATATCGTAATAATCAGCGTCCTGTAAATCTTCTTTAGAAGGATTTTGGTCTAACATCATTAATTCAGCATCGAAAGTTACTGGAACAATAAGCCATGTTTTTTGAAAAGCTGAATAGCCAGTTGAAAAAATTTTAAAAATAAAGATTGTTAAAAATAAAAGTGCCATAAAAATTGCACTCAGACCGTATAAGCGAAATCGCTGTTCAGCTTTATATCTTTTATTTAATAATTGTTCTTTATTTTTATTCATATTTTTCTCTATATTTTTTAACAACTCTTAAGGCCACAATATTTAAACAAAGTGTTACTAAAAATAATGACATACCTAAAGCAAAAGCAGCTTGCGTTTTTGGGTCGCCAAAAGCTTGATCACCAATTAGAATAACTACAATTTGAGCTGTAATCGTTGAAGTAGACTCTAAAGGATTTAAAGTTAAATTAGCAGCTAAACCAGAGGCCATAACAACTATCATTGTTTCTCCAATAGCTCTTGAAACACCAAGTAAAATAGATCCAACTATCCCCGGCAATGCCGCGGGAAAAATAACTCTCTTAATTGTTTCTGATTTAGTTGCTCCCATAGCGTAACTTCCATCTCTTAAACTTTGAGGCACACTTGTAATTACATCGTCACTTAAACTTGAAATAAATGGTATGATCATAATACCCATTACCCCTCCTGCTGCTAAAGCACTTTCAGCTGAAACTTCAAGACCCATTGAAGTTCCTAATTCTTTCAAAAATGGTCCAACAGTTAGGGCAGCAAAAAAACCATAAACAACTGTTGGTATACCAGCTAAAATTTCAATTAATGGTTTTGCATATTGTCTAACTTTAGTTGATGCATATTCAGCTAAATAAATTCCACTCATTAATCCAATTGGGATAGCAACGCACATAGCAATAAATGCAATAAAAAAAGTACCTGCAAAAATAGGGACTGCTCCAAAAGTATCTGAATACATTGTCGGATCTAAAGCCTCAGAAGAATCTCTAACAAAAGCTTTTGCTGGATACCAGTGAGTTCCAAAGACAAAATCAAATAATGGAATTACTTTAAAAAAATCTATGGTTTGAAATATAAGTGAAAAAACTATTCCAACAGTAGTTAATATTGCAGCTAAAGAAGCTGTAAATAAAACTGCGTTCAAAAATTTTTCAACTGGTTCTCTTGTTCTAGAATTAGATGAAATTCTTTTATATGCATAAGCAACAGAGGCAATAATTGCAGATAATACTATAACAACTTTTGAACTTTGAGCTATTGATCGAAGACTTAAATATTTTTCAGCTGAAGCCTCAATAAAAGGTGTAATTTCTCCAGTGAATTGACCTCGAGACAATGCTTTTGTTTTTTCGTATATTAAATTTAGTTCATCATCAAGATAACCTTGATTTGAATAATCACTTAAGATTAATAGTTTTACAATTGTGGGCTCAAAAATTGCCCATAATGAAAAAATTATAAAGGCTGGTATTGCACACCAGATTGCAAGATAATAACCATAAAATTGTGGTAATGCGGTTAATCTTTTTTTTGTAGATTGAATTGTATATGCTTTTTTGCGTCCAAAATAATAGCTTGTGAAACCTAGAAGAACAATAAATGTAAATAATATTAAGTTCACAGAATCTCCTTAAGTAAGGACTTTACTCTTTTTTTAAAAAAAAGGGGTCTAAAAAGACCCCCTTTTTAATCATTTGTTAACTGAGGAATAATTAATCACCCATAGCAACTAGCTTCGTAGCATTAGTTCTAGTTGTTTTATACAACTTAGAGTCTAATGGCACTAAACCAATGTCTGCTAAGTAACCACCTTTTCCAATAGCTTTCTTAGTTGTGAATTCTTTCACAAACTCATGTAAGCCTGGAATTACTCCAACGTGTGCTTTTTTCACGTAGAAGAATAAAGGTCTAGCAACAGCATAACTGTAGTCTTGAATAGACTTTAATGACGGTTGTCCACCATCAATACTTGCTGCTTGCAATTTATCTTTTGCAGCTAAGAAATAACTGAAACCAAAGAAACCAAACATTTCTTTATCTTGAGTTAACTTTTGGATGATTAAACTATCGTTTTCTCCAACTTCAATAGCAGCACCATCTTCTCTGTAAAGTTTTTGAGGTTTTTTGTATTTTTTATTTCCAGCTTCAAAACCAGCTTTATAAAGGGCTTTAGCTTCTTTAGTCATACCTTTTTTCATTACTAAAGAATTCCAAGCATCTCTAGTTCCTGATGTTCCTGGTGGGATCATCACTGAAATTTTTTGTTTTGGTAAGCTAGGGTCAATTTGGTCCCAAGTTTTATAAATATTTGGAACTAATTTACCATCAACAACTGTATGAGCAGCAAGTGCTAAATATAATTGTTCTTTAGTAAAGTTTACTGGTTTTGCATCTTTGCTGTAAGCTAATGTAATACCATCGTTACCAATTACGATCTCAACGATATCATTAACACCATTTTTCTTACATAGAGCTTTTTCTTTATCTTTCATAGCTCTTGATGCGTTTGTAATATCTGGATGTTGTTCACCTACACCAGCACAGAATAGTTTAGCTCCACCACCAGTACCAGTAGACTCGATTACAGGAGTTTTAAATCCTGAACCACCAAATCTTTCAGCAACAACTGTTGCATAAGGGAATACTGTAGAAGAACCAACTATCTTAATTTGATCTCTTGCTTGAGCAACAGTTGCAATTGAAAGTGCAACTAAAGAAGCAATTACTATAGTTAGTTTTTTCATTATCTTTAATCCTTTCGTTATTTATTAATTAAAAGATGATTGACTCGTATAAATTTATTGAATCTTTAATATTACAGAATTGTTACACTTTTGTTAAAAAGGTAACTTTTTAGTTGTATTTTTTTGATATAATTATTTGATCAATATCAGTTTCTAAGCCACCAATACATGAAACAGGGTTTACCTGTTCATTAAGAGCTAGTTCTTTGGTTGGACGTAAAGTTATTTCTAGTTTTACTAAGTTTACTAATTCCTCTCTAATTTTTTCATCATATCTCCAGCTTGGCCATGAACTTGGGGTTGAAAATATAGAGGTTAAATAGCTTGTAGCCATAGTATATCTATAATTACTCAAATTTTCATTCCTCAATAAAAAATCTCTTACAGAATTAAAAATATTCCTACATCTAAAAGAATCTGAAAAATAATTTTCCTTCTTGAGATTTCTATTCATAGGAACAGAAACAATTAAATCAATTGAATTTTTAGAATACGAGGTAACTACGTCTGTATAAAATTCAGCTTCAGTAACTTCTAAATGATCTTTAATAGAAGGATATGAAGTTTTCAAATCTGCCTCTAATCTAAAAATTCCAATATCAAAAACTGTAAGTTGCTGATTTCTTAATAATGTAGTGATATCTTTAGAAAAAACACTTGTTGTTATAGAGCTTAATAAAAAAGCAAAAATCAAAATATTTTTGAATATTTTAACCATATAAAAAAATTAATTAAAAGATTAACATTAATCAAGTAAAGAATTGTTAAAAAAACCTTCTAAAACTATTACAATATAATATTTTTTAAATTTAAGTTTTCGCTGGTAAATAAATTTGAATTTCAGTTCCTTGGTTTTCCTCACTTAGAATCTCATAGTGTCCACGATGTTGAGTAACTATATGTTTAACAATAGCTAATCCTAAACCAGTT
>CABZLS010000019.1 GCA_902526645.1 uncultured Pelagibacteraceae bacterium | reverse complement strand
AAAAAATAAGTTTGAATTCCAAACATAAATATTCCAACCAAAGATCTTAAAAAACCGAAATATTTTGCACCTATAACCCCCAATGAAGATCGAAGTATTACTACAAAAGGGAGGCCAAATTTTTGAGAGGGTTTTCCAATTAAATTTGAAAAAAAATAAACTAAAACTGAGGCAAATATTGTTCCAAATAATACAACAAAAGTATTTAAATCGTAAAGCACGTAAAGTGAAGTAATAAGAGAAAATCCAATTACACTTTGAATATTTACTCCCCAAAAATAAAATAAATCCTTCCAATTCCAAACTTTATTGTTAGGATTGATAGTTACTAAATCCCAATTAACTAATGTTTTTTTTGATTTTTGTTGACTCACTTAGACAATATTAAACTAAAATTTTCTACTGTCCATATAAGAGAGTTGGCAACCATAGGGCAATCTTGGGAAATATAATAATTAAAATCAAACCTATAACCTGCAGCACCATAAACTGCATCATTCCGTAGTATATATCCTTAAGATCCCATTCTGGAACAACACCTTTTAAGAAATAAGCAGAAAGAGCAACTGGTGGAGAAAGCCAGGCGGTTTGTAAATTTACTGCTACCAATATAGCAAACCAAGTTAAATTAAATCCTAATGCCTCAATCAATGGCAAGATAATTGGAACTATAATCATTACTATGGGCACCCATTCTAAAGGCCATCCTAATAAAAATATCATAACCATAACCATTGCTAGAATGAGATATTTGTTCATTTCAAGACCTAATAAAAATTCAGTTAATAAAGTTGGTGTTCCTAATCTTGCAAAAACTGCACCAAAAAAATTTGAGGCCGCAACTAGAACCATAATTAATGCGGTAATTTCTAAAGTTTTAACTAAAGCTTCTTGTAATTTAGGAAGAGTTAATTTTTTATAAGCTAATGATAGAAGTAAAGCACCCATAGCTCCACATCCTGCAGCTTCAGTCGGAGTTGCAAAACCAAATAAAATACTTCCTAATGCTGCAAACACTAAAGCAGCTGGTGGCACTAATCCTAAAAAAAATTCAATCCACACATCCTTCATGCTCGCAGCCCTCATGTCTTCAGGTATAACTGGTCCAAGTTTAGGATTAATCATGCATCTAATTGTTGTGTATCCCGCGTATAAACTTGCAAGAAGAATTCCAGGAAGTATTGCGGCAGCAAACAAATCTATTACTGGAATTTCCATTATAGGTCCCATAACAACCAACATAATACTTGGTGGAATTAATATTCCTAAAGTTCCTCCAGCAGTGATGGTCCCTGCTGCAAGTCTCACATCATAACCAGATCTATTCATTGATTTTGCTGCCATAATTCCAAGAATTGTAACTGAAGCACCAACAATTCCTGTTGCTGCTGCAAATATTACAGAAACAAATAAAACTGCATAATACAATGAACCCTTGACTTTCGCCAACATCATTTGAAATGCTGAAAACAATCTCTCCATCAGGCCAGCTTGTTCCATCATAATTCCCATAAAGACAAAGAGTGGCACGGCGGCAAGTGTCTGTTCCGTCATAACCATAGAAAATTGAAGTGTCATTAAATAAAAAACTAATTTTCCAAATCCTAAATAACCAAACACAAAACCTAAAAAGATTAATGTAAATGAAATTGGAAATCCTACAAAGATTGCAAAAAGCATTACACCAACAAGAATAAAACCTAAAATTGCTGGATCTATAAACTCAGCTATCATTTAGTTTCTCCAGGCCACTCACCTTTTTTAGCCGCCCAATAACTTTTGAGTAATTCAGAAACTCCTTGGATCAGTAAAAAAATAATACCAATAAGTAAACATGTTTTTATTGGCCACATATAAGGCATCCATGTAGTATCCATGCCTCTCTCTCCTCTTTGAATTGACTCTCCAACAAATCCTATTGTCATATATAGAAAAACAATTAGACCAGGAAAATAAAATAATAAATATAACCAAAAATCTATAAGACCTTGATTTTTGGTTTTAAAATTTCTATATAAAAAATCTGCTCTAATATGGACTCCTCTTGAAAGAGCATAACCAGCACCCAACATAAAAAGAGCTCCATATAAAAAACGACTTATGTCGTACGCCCAAATCGTAGGAGCTAAAAATAATTTTCTTGCAAGAACTTCATAAGTCATTGCAAAAATTAATGGCATCAATATCCAACAAACAATGTTACCAATCCATTTACTAAATTTATCAATATTTGTTATAGATTTAGCCATCCATAATGGCATGTCATCAGGCATTTTTCCCGAACCACCGCGCCTTTCGGCAATCATTTCATCTGATATATCTAATTTACCTGGTTCGTCTACCATAAAATTCTAGTATAAAAAATTAGAGCGGACTGTAAAAGTCCGCTCTAATTAAATCAAGATTAATTACTAATTACTTTAATGTTGCTGCGTGAGCCATCCCTAGCTTCGCATTAGACATTTGAGCACCACTCCAGAAAGGAACAGCTATATCAGCAAATTTTTTCATAGAATTATAAACTTCATTGAAAAATTTGTTCTCTGCAGCGTTCTTATTTAAAGAAGCTTTTGCAGCAGCCATATATTCTGTGAAATAATCAGAAGGTGTATCTTCTAGGATTACTCCATGTTTAGTAGTAAGCTCTTGTAAAGCTTTTCCGTTTTCATAGATTCTATAACTTAAAGATTTAGCTAATGAAGCATTAGCAGCAACTTCAAGAGACTTCTTCTCATGAGCACTCATAGCTTTATAAGTTTTTCCAGTAATATAAAAGTCAGCATTAACGACTACTTGGTGTAAACCTTGTAGGTAGTAGTGCTTTAATACTTTTTGGAAACCAAATGTTAAATCTGGTTTTGGGCAACACCACTCAGCAGCATCAATAGTTCCTGCTTCTAGAGCTGGTAGAATATCTCCACCACCCATTGCAACAGATGCTATACCAATGTCTTTGTATGTTTGTCCTGGTATTCCCGGAGGAGTTCTGAACTTATATTTTCTAAAGTCAGCCATATCTTTAATTGGTTTTGGGAACCAACCTAAAGCTTCTGGTCCAACCGGTTGAATCATAAATCCTTTGATATCTCTTCCCATCTCTTTCCAAAGTTGGTCGTATAATTCTTTACCACCACCATATTGAAACCATGATAAGAATGCGATGTTGTCAATACCAACACCACCACCAGCTACTGGCGAACCAAATAACATAGCAGCAGGGTGATCACCTGACCAATAGTGTGTCCATGCAAACCCACAATCAATCAAGCCTTTATCAACTGCATCAAGAGTTTCTTTAACTCCCACAACAGCACCTGCCGGTAAAATTTCAAATTTTAGAGAGCCAGCTGTTAGTTCAGTTACTGTATCAGTAAAGTCCTTTAACATTTTAACTTCATCAGCTTTAGTATTAAGAACGGTCTGACATTTAAGTGTTTTTGCAGCGTTAGCATTAGAGATAAATCCAAGAACTAAAACAGATGCAAATAACATTGAAATGATTTTTTTCATTATATTTCCTATCGTTAGTTAAATTTAACTATTGCATACAATCAGAAAAACAAACCTGACACAAGTGACAATTAATTGATATAGGTGTAAAGATTAACAAAATAGTTTAATAAAAAAAATATTCAACTTGAGATGGAAAACTTTGATTTTATAATCATTGGTGCTGGATCAGCAGGATGTGTCCTAGCTAATAGGCTCTCAGAAAATTCTAATAATAAAGTCCTGTTACTAGAGGCAGGAGGTAAAGATAACTATCCATGGATACATATTCCAGTTGGTTATTTTAAGACAATGCATAATCCTTCTGTCGATTGGTGTTATAAAACTGAACCTGATGAAACAATGAATAATAGATCTATTCGTTATCCAAGAGGAAAAACTTTAGGAGGCAGCTCATCAATTAATGGCTTACTTTATATTAGAGGGCAAAGTAGAGATTATGACATCTGGCGACAATTGGGGAATGCTGGATGGGGCTGGGATGATGTGCTTCCATATTTTATTAAAGCGGAGAACCAAGAAAGAGGTAGTGATGAATTTCATGGTGTAGGTGGACCTCTTTCAGTTTCAGATCAAAGAATACAATTGCCATTACTAAATGAATTTCAAAAAGCAGCTGAAGAGTTTGGGATCCCTAAAACTAAAGATTTTAACACAGGTGATAATTATGGATGTGGTTATTTCCAAGTAACTGAAAAAGATGGTTTTAGATGTAGCACATCAGTTGGGTATTTAAATCCAATTAAAGATAGAAAAAATTTATCAATTATTACAAAAGCTCATGTAAAAAAAATACTTTTCGAAAATAAAACTGCAAAAAGTATTGAATATTGGCAAGGTGAAGAAATTAAAAAAGTGTCAGCGAATAGAGAAATAATTCTTTCATCTGGTTCTATAGGTTCTCCTCAAATTTTACAAACCTCTGGAATTGGAAATTCAGAAAAACTTAAAGATTTAGGTATAGACATAATACATGATTTGAAAGGTGTCGGAGAAAATCTTCAAGACCATCTAATGTTTAGGCCTATATATAAAGTTCATGGGTTAAAATCTTTAAACAAAAAGGTAAACAGTTTGTTTGGAAAATTAATAATTGGGCTTGAATATGTGTTTAATAGAAGTGGACCAATGACAATGGGTGCAAGTCAAATGTGTATGTTTGCTAAAAGTGATCCATCTTTAGAATTACCAGATCTTCAATGGCACGTTCAACCGATGAGTATGGATACATTAGGTGCTACTAAAAATCATGATTTTCATGCTTTTACTCCTACTGTTTCAAATATAAGGCCAACAAGCAGAGGATATGTTAATATAATAGATAAAGACTCTAGAGTTTATGCAAAAGTGAAACTTAATTATCTGTCTACCAATCATGACCGAATAGTTGCTGCTAAAGGATTAAAGCTAACAAGAAAAATTGTCATGGAGTCTGAAACATTTAAAAAATACAAACCTGAGGAATATAGACCTGGGATAGATATTAATGATGATGAAGAACTTGTAAAAGCTGGTTCAGATTATACACAAACTATTTTTCATCCTGTTGGTACATGCAAAATGGGACAAGATGAAATGGCAGTAGTTGATGAAACACTAAAAGTAAAAGGTTTAAATAATCTTAGAGTGATTGATGCATCAATAATGCCAAATATCACTTCTGGTAACACTAATGCACCTACAATTATGATTGCAGAAAAAGGTGCTGATATGATACTTAAAAGTTAATGTTCACTGATTTAATTACTCCAGAACAAATTACAATTTTAACTCAAATTATTTTGATTGACCTTATTTTGGCAGGAGACAATGCGATCATCATAGGAATGGTTGCATCAAAATTTCCTTTAGAACAAAGAAAAAAAATAATTTTCTGGGGTATAGGTGGTGCTGTAATTTTAAGAGTTATTTTAACTTTATTAACCGCTTATTTATTACAAATTACAGGTCTAAGATTAATTGGTGGTTTGCTCCTTCTTTATATAGTCTATAAACTTTATATTGATGTGGTTAAGGGCTTCGAGCATGACAGCAATATTAAAGTAGACAATTCAAGTTTCTTAAAAGCTATTTGGACAATATTATTGGCCGATTTTACAATGAGCTTAGATAATGTCTTAGGAGTTGCTGGAGCAGCGGGAGATCATTATCATTTGTTAGTTTTTGGACTTGTTCTATCAATTGTGCTTATGGCAACGGCAGCAACCCTAATATCTAATTGGATAAAGAAATATAAATGGATAGCGTGGGCAGGATTATTGGCTATACTTATTGTTGCTATTGAGTTGATTTACACAGATATTAAAATATTATTTTTATGATGTTTTTGAAAAATTATAATTTTAGAAATAAGACTGCATTAGTAACAGGAGCAGGAAAAGGTATTGGAAGAGCTTGTGCGATTGCATTAGCAGAAGCGGGAGCAAATCTTGTAATTATTAGTAGAACTAAAAAAGATTTAGATGAGGTTTCAAAAAAAATTAAAAAATTTAGATCAAAATGTAAATCTTACGTATGTGATATTACTAATTATAATGAAATTAAAGAAATAATAAATAAACAATCAAAATTAGATATTTTGATTAACAATGCTGGTAATAATAGACCGGCACATTTCACAAAAGTAAAAATTAAAGATATGGAGCATATGGTAAAAATTAATACAATAGCAAGTTTTAACCTTGCTCATCTTTGTGCTTTAAAAATGATAAAATCAAAAAATAGAAAAAAAATAGGTGGTTCTATAGTAAATATGTCATCACAGATGGGGCATGTTGGCGGTCCTATTAGAAGCGTCTATAACATGAATAAGTTTGGTTTAGAGGGTTTAACGAAAGGAATGTCTTTAGATTTAGCTAAATATAATATTAGGGTTAATACTATATGTCCAACATTTGTGGTTACACCGATGACCAAAAAATTCTTAAAAAATAAGAAATTTAAAAGAGATATGCTTAACAATATACCTCTTGGAAGATTTGCAGAATTATCTGAAGTAGCATCAGCAGTAGTATTTTTGGCCTCAGATGCAGCATCAATGATCACAGGAACTTCATTATTGGTTGATGGTGGATGGACAGCAAAATAATATTTAGATTATTAATAATAATCACATTATTTATACCCACTCAGCTAAATGCGATTGAGTTCAAAGGAAGATTTCTACAAGGCCATTACATAATTGGTATAACAAATCCATCAGCTAAAATTTTAGTTGGTAAAAAAGAGGTAAAAGTCTCAAAGGATGGATATTTTGTATTCGGAATAGATAGAGATAGAAAATTTGATTTAATAATCACAAAAATTCTAAATGGAAAAAAAGAAAAAATAGTAAAAAAAATCTTAAAAAGAAATTATAATATTCAGAGAATTGATGGCCTAGAGGAAAGTAAGGTTACTCCACCAGAATCTGTTTATAAAAGAATTAAAGAAGAAAATAATAAAATTGGAAAAGCAAGAGCAATCAATTCGGATTTACCTTTTTTTAAAAATCAATTTATTATTCCTGTTAAAGGAATAATTAGTGGAGTTTATGGTAGTCAAAGAATTTTAAATGGAAAACCAAAATGGCCTCACTATGGTATAGATATTGCTGCAAAAAAAGGGACGTTGATAAAATCATCGGCTTCAGGAATCGTAACTATGGCAGAGGATGATCTTTATTATACTGGTGGTACAATTATAATGGACCATGGCCATGGGATATCCACAATATATTCTCACCTTGAAAATGTAATGGTTTCAGTTGGTGATAAAATTAATCAAGGAGATATAATTGGTACAGTTGGATCTACCGGTAGATCAACAGGTCCTCACTTAGACTTTAGAATTAACTGGTTTCAAACTCGACTTGATCCAATGTCAGTAATTAATTAATGACAAAAAAAACATTATTATTAACTGGAGCAACAGGATTCTTTGGTTCTAGTATAAATAAGAAACTAAAAAAAAAATATAAGATACTTTCTCCAAGCTCAAAAAAACTAAATTTATTAAGTAGAAAATCTATTTCAAAATATTTAGAA
>CABZLS010000018.1 GCA_902526645.1 uncultured Pelagibacteraceae bacterium | reverse complement strand
AATGTTCTTTTGATTATTTCACTTTCTTGATGAATTAAAGATGGAGCAATGGAATTAATTGCGTTATTTTTTATATCGTTCCAAGTCTTAATAAGCGTTTCTAAGTCATGATTTATTTCATTTTTTGTTTTATTGCTCCCTGCAGTTCTTACAATTAGCCCCATTTCTTTTGGTATTTTAATTTCATTTAAAATATTTCTAATTTTTTTTCTGTCAGCAGGATTAAAAATTTTTCTGGAAATTCCACCACCTTTAGGGGTATTTGGCATTAGAACAATGTATTTTCCAGCTATAGAGATAAAAGTGCTTAAAGCAGCACCCTTTTGTCCACGTTCATCTTTTATTACTTGAACCAAAATTACTTGATTTGGTTTTATCACTTCTTGTATTTTATATCTCTTAAATTTTGATTTCTTCTCCAATTTTTTTTCATCACGATTTTCTAAATTTTCTTTTTCATCAACCTCTTTTTTTTCGATAGGATCCTCAGTTTCTAATTTTCCCTCAGCTAGATTTTCCTCCTCTTTAGCTTCAACTTGTTTTGACAATTCCTCTCTAGCCTTTTCCTCTTCTTCTTTTATTTTTTCTAAATCGCTTTTGGGTATTTGAAAATAATCAGATTGAATATCATTAAATGATAGAAACCCATGTTTTTCTCTTCCAAAATCTATAAATGCTGCTTGGAGAGAAGGCTCTATCCTGCTTACTTTACCAAGATAAATATTATTTTTGATTAAATTATTTTTTAAACCTTCGTATTCGTAATCTTCAATATTGTTGTCTGTTTTAAGCACAACTCTAGTTTCATTAGGATGCGAAGCATCAATATATAAATTTTTTTCCATAATCTGTTTTTTGATTGTTTCATTTTAAATATAAATTAATAATTTTGTATAATTCCTATGCCTTATCTTTAACAAATTCCTATATATAATGGAATTAAAATGAACACTTTTTTAAAAAAATTATTTGTTGTTATAGCTAGTCTTTTTTTACTATTTTCTCTAATAGTAATTAGTGTTTTATGGAATTTTTCCAATAATATTCCTGATTATAAATTTTTAAAAAATTATAAACCCCCAGTTTCAAGTAAAGTCTATTCAGGAGATGGAGATCTAGTAGCTGATTTTTCAAAAGAGAAGCGGATTTTCGTTCCTTTTAAAGCTTTACCTAAAAATGTAATAAACTCTTTTCTATCTGCTGAAGATAAGAATTTTTTTTCTCATCCAGGTGTAGATGCTAAGGGAGTTTTAAGAGCAGTCATTAATAATATTAGAAATATAATGACTTCTAGAAGGTTAGAGGGAGCGTCAACGATCACTCAACAAGTCGCAAAAAATTTTCTTTTAACAAATGAAGTGAGTCTAAAAAGAAAAGTAAAAGAAGCTATTTTAGCTTTTAGAATTGAAAGAGCATTAACAAAAGAAAGAATATTAGAATTATATCTTAATCAGATATATCTCGGAAGTGGTGCATATGGTGTAGCTGCTGCGAGCCTTGAATATTTTGATAAATCCATCAAAGAGCTTGATTATTCTGAAGCATCATTGTTGGCTGCTTTGCCAAAAGCACCAAGTAGATATAATCCATACCGAGACTTAAAATTAGCAAAATTTCGTAGAGATTTAGTTTTAAAAAATTTATTTGATAATAACTTTCTAACTAAAAACGAATACGAAAAATACAAGAGTCAGAAAATTAAATTAAAAAAAACCAAAAGAATTTTTTTAGAAGACTCACAATATTATATTGAGGATGTAAGAAAAAGTATAATTAATCAACTTAGTTATGAAAAAGTTTATAGACAAGGATTTAATATTAATACTCCAATAAATTTAGAATTACAAAAGATTGCCACAGAATCTCTTAGAGAGGGACTTATTAAATATGATAAACGAAAAGGATGGAGAGGACCTATAACAAAAAGAAATTTAAATAAAAATTGGCATAAAGATTTAGATAAATATGAACTTGAAAAGTCTTTAGGTTGGGAGATTGCTATTATAACAAAAATAAATAAATTTGATGCTTTAATTGAAACAAGAAAAAAAATATCAGGTAAAATTGACTTTAAAAATATTTCATGGACAAAAAAAGATTTTGATCAAATACTAAGTCCTGGAGACATAGTCTATGTTAAACAACTAAGTGACAACAACTTTAGCCTGAAACAGATTCCCAAAATTAATGGCGGTATAGTAGTAATGGACCCTTATACAGGAAGAGTTCTTGCTATCAGTGGTGGGTTTAGTTTTAAAAATAGTGAATTTAACAGAGCAACTCAGGCTTTACGACAACCCGGATCTGCCTTTAAACCTTTTGTCTATGCTTTGGCATTAGAAAATGATTATACTCCGACTTCATTAGTTTTAGATGCTCCATTAGTATTAGACCAAGGTCAAGATCTTAAAATGTGGAAACCAGAAAATTATGGAAAAAAATTTTATGGGCCTTCCACACTAAGAGTTGGACTTGAAAAATCTAGAAACTTAATGACAGTTAGAATAGCACAAAGTTTAGGTATTGATAAAGTTGTCAACTTTTCAAAAAAATTAGGAATTTATGATAACCCTGATGAACTTTTGTCTATATCTTTGGGTTCTACAGAAACAACTTTATTAAAATTAACTTCAGCTTACTCAGCTTTTGTTAATGGTGGTAAACTTATAAAACCAATTTTAATAGATAGAATTCAAGATAGTGAGGGAAATACAATAATTAATAATGAAAATAGGTCTTGTTTAAATTGTCAAGAAATTTCTTTTACAAGTAAAGATTATCCAAAAATAAAAGATAATTATGAACAAGTTTTTTCTGAACAGACTGCCTATCAAATCACATCATTATTAGAAGGAGTAGTTCAAAGAGGCACTGCAAAAAAATTAAGAAAGTTAAAACTCAATTTAGCTGGAAAAACTGGTACAACAAACGAAAATACAGATGCATGGTTTATTGGTTTTACCTCAAATTTAGTTATAGGTGTTTATCTAGGGATGGATAACCCAAAACCACTTGGAAAATTTGAAACAGGCTCAAAAACAGCATTACCCGTTTTTGAAAATTTTATAAAAAAAGCTGTGAAAAAATCTGATGCACGACCTTTTAAAGTTTCAGATGGAATTACAATGATGGTGGTTGACTCTTTAACCGGTCAAAAAGCTAAATTTTCTTCAAAGAACACAATCTTAGAAGCCTACAAAAGCAAGAATGTTGTTGATGGAAAGATTTTATACTCTAATAATAATAGATTAGACTCGAATAATATATTAAAGTTTTACTAATGGACTATAAATATTTAGATTTTAAAAAAGAGATAGAAAAAATTAATCTTAGAATAAAGGAGTATCTTTGAAAAAAATGATATTTTTCAAAAATTAGAAAATCATAATAAGAAAATGTTAGATGCTAATTTTTGGCAAGATAAATCTAATTCACAGAAGGTAATTAAAGAAAAAAAATTATTCGAAGATTTGATAAAATCCCACCAAACTTCTATTCAAAATTTGAAAGATTTAGATGAATTAAATCAACTAGCTTTGGATGAAGATAATATTAATATCCAAAATGAGATTTTTAGTAATATCAAAAGTTTAAGAGAATTAGTTAAAAAAAACGAAATTAAATGTTTTTTATCAAACGAGGCAGATTTTTTGAATTGCTATATAGAAATTCATGCTGGCGCAGGTGGTACCGAAAGTCAAGATTGGGCTGAAATGTTGAGACGAATGTATTTGAAATGGTCAGACAATAAAAAATTTAAATCAAATTTAATTAGTGAACATAAAGGAGATGAGGCAGGAATTAAGTCCTCAACGATTAAAATAGAGGGAGATTATGTTTTTGGTTGGTTAAAAAATGAGTCAGGTATTCATAGATTAGTAAGAATTTCTCCTTTTGACTCGGGAGCAAGAAGACATACAAGTTTTGCAAGTATTTGGGTTTATCCTGTTGTTGATGAAAATATTAATATTGAAATTTTAGATAAGGATCTAAGAATAGACACATATCGCTCAAGTGGAGCAGGTGGACAACATGTAAATACTACAGACAGCGCGGTTAGAATTACTCATTTACCAACAAAAATTGTTGTTCAATGTCAAAATGAGAGATCACAACATAAAAATAAAGAAACATGTATGAATATGTTGAGGGCTAGACTTTATGATTTTGAAATTAAAAAAAAAGAGAAACAAAACCAAAATTTAGAGTCATCAAAGTCTGAAATTGGTTGGGGTCATCAAATAAGATCATACGTGTTACAGCCATACAGATTAGTTAAAGATAATAGAACAAATTTTGAGAGCACAAATCCGGATAAAGTTCTTAATGGTGAAATTGATGATTTTTTAGAACAATCTTTATATCAGATAAAATGAAAATAATTTTAAGATTAGTTTTTTTTGTACTTTTAACAATATTTTCGTTTATTATTTATATAAGTTTTATTGGGATTGAAACAACTAGATTCAATAATCAAATTCAATCTAAAATTCAGAATATAAATAAAAATTTAAATATTGAACTAAAAGAGGTAAAGATAATTTTTAATCCACTTAAATTTAATTTAAGTGCAAAAACAATTGGTCCAAAAATATTTTATCAAAGAAATTTTTTAGAAATCGAGAATATAAAAACAAGTGTTTCTATAAGATCCTTATTTAAAGATGAATTTTCTATTGAAATGCTTGATATCTCAACAAAATCAATAGAAATAAAAGATCTTATTTCATTTACAAGATCATTTTATCGAAAACCTGAATTAATATTATTAGAAAAATTAATAAAAATTAAAGGGTATGTGATTGCAGATATCAGCTTAAAGTTTGATAATGAAGGTAATTTAAAAGATAATTTTATTATAAAGGGTTTTGTTAGAGATACTAAATTTAATTTATCCAAAGATTATGATATTGAAAAATTAGATTTTATATTTAATTTAGAAAAAAATCATTTTACATTTCGAGATTTGAAATTAAAAATTAATGGATTTAATTTAAAGTCAGAAAAAATAATAACATCGAAATATCAAAATAAATTTTTATTTGAAGGGGACTTTGAAAATAAAGCTCTTGTACTAGATGAAAAAGATATAGATAATTTAAAAAGCATTTTTAATTTTAATTTTGACTTAAAAAAAATTGATTTTAGTTCAAAAAACAAATTTTCTTTTTACCTAAATAAAAATTTACAAACTGATAAAATAAAATTATCTTCAAAAATTAATATCGAAGAAGCGTCTTTTTTAAATAATACAAATTTAAAAAAAATATTTCCAGAAATTAAAGATGAGATTATTTTAAAAAATAATGAAATAAATTTTGACTATCAAGAAAATTTTTTTTTAATAAAAGGTAGTGGAAACATTTCTATTCAAAAAAGTAAAGATTTCATTTCTTACAAATTAGAGAAAAAAAAAGATCTTTTGTTTTTTGATAATTCTCTTAAAATTAAAGATGGACCTTTTTTGTTAGATTTTTTAAATTTCAAAAAAGATCTTGGAAAAGAGACAATAATTGAAATAGTAGGTAATAAAAAAAAGGACAATCAACTTTTATTAAATTCTATTACAATTAAAGAGGACAATAACAATATTAGAATAAAAAATTTAGTCATTGATAAGAATAAGATAGTAAATGATTTTGACAGTATCAATTTAGATTATTTAGATAAAGATAATCAAAAAAATCTTATAAAAATTTTTAAAAGAGATAATTATCACATTTTAAATGGTGAATATTTTAATGCTGATAATTTAATTGAAAATATTTTAGATAATGACAAAAAATCAAATTTTTTAATCAAAAACTTACGAATTAAGTTAAATATTAACCAAGTGAGGTTAGATAAGGAATTTAAATTAAATGATTTAACAGGAGAGTTAATTTTTAAAGATCAAAAACTTTTTAATGCTAATTTAAAAGGAAATTTTTCTGATAACAAAAAAATGAACTTTGTTGCAAAATCCAATGAAAATAACAAAATAACTACATTTACAATCGATCATGCAAAACCGATAGTAAAAAGATATAAATTTATAAAGGGTTTTGAGGGAGGTTTGTTAGATTTGTATAATTTGAAGAATGATAATATTTCTAAATCTACTCTAAAAATATACGATTTTAAATTGAAAGAATTGCCAACCTTAACAAAAATATTAACTTTAGCCTCACTTCAGGGTATCGCGGATATTCTTAAAGGTGAAGGAATCAGATTTAATGAATTTGAAATGAATTTTGAAAATAAAGATAATATAATGACTATTAATGAAATTTATGCGATAGGCCCAGCAATTTCAATCTTAATGGATGGGTATGTCGAAAAAAATAAGCTTATTAGTTTAAGAGGAACATTAGTTCCAGCAACAACAATTAATAAAGCAATAGGATCAATTCCAGTTTTAGGAAAAATTTTAGTTGGATCAAAAACAGGCGAGGGAGTTTTTGGAGTAAGTTTTAAGATTAAAGGCCCACCAAAAAATTTAGATACATCTGTTAATCCAATTAAAACTTTGACACCAAGATTTATTACTCGAACTTTAGAAAAAATAAAAAATTTTTAACTAAGTTGAATTTTAATATGTCTTTTTTTTCCAATTGAAAGCTTGAGAAATTTTTTATTAAAGAGATTTTCATTAATTAAAAATTTTTCGTTATGGATTATTTCATTATTTATCTTGATAGCGTTACCTTTGATTAATCTTCTCACCTCACTTTTTGAAGACTCTAGTTTAGAAAAGATTATCAAATTTATTATATCTAATTTTTCCTCTAAATTTTTTTTACTTATTTTGATTGTTGGTAAATTAATTCCTGAAGAGTTTTCAGAAAAGGCCTCCTTAGCAGTTTTTTCAGAATTTTGTGCATCTTTTTTGCCATGAAGCATTTCTGTTGTTTTATTCGCAAGCAAAATTTTGAGATCATTAATATTATTTGAAATTGAAGATTTCTCAATTGAATTAATTTGTAAATCAGTAAACATTTTTAAAAATTTGATTACATCTCTATCGTCAGTGTTCCTCCAGAATTGCCAGTAATCGTAAGGTGATAAAAATTTTTTATCTAGCCAAATAGCTCCGTTTTCAGTTTTTCCCATTTTTGCACCAGAGGCCAAGGTTATTAGAGGAGTTGTTAAACCATATACTTGTTTATTTGAATATCTCTTAATTAATTCAACACCATTAACAATATTACCCCATTGGTCAGACCCTCCAATTTGTAAAGTACAATTTTTTTTCTTATTTAGTTCAAGAAAATCATAAGATTGTAAAATCATATAATTAAATTCCATATAACTTAAAGATTGTTCCCGGTCCAACCTATTTTTAACACTATCAAATGTTAGCATTTTATTAATTGTGAAGTGTTTTCCTATATCTCTCAAAAAAGAGATATAATTAAGACTCTTTAGCCATGAATGATTATTTACAAAAATAGGTTTTACTTTTTTATTATTTGTATTTAAAAATTTTCTTAAAATCTTTTCTATATTTTGAGTATTTTTTTTAATTTCTTTTTCAGATAAAATTTTTCTCGTTTTATCTTTTCCAGATGGATCACCTATTCGTGTTGTACCTCCTCCTAGGAGGACTATAGGTTGATGCCCATGTTTCTGAAGTAATCGTAAACACATTATTTGAAGAAGACTACCAACATGTAAACTTTCAGCAGTGCAATCGAAACCGATATAAGCTTTAATCTTTTCTTTATCTAGCTTTTGAGACAATTCTTCTTCATTCGTGCATTGATATAAAAATCCTCGATCTTTAAATTCTTTTAAAAATTTATTCATTTGTTTATAAATTCACAATATACAAAATTTATTAAAAAAAAATAATAATGAATAAAAAAGAGTTCATTTCAGTTGGTTTAATGTCTGGGACATCAATGGATGGTGTGGATTTATCCATAATTAAATCAGATGGAAATGAGGATTATACAAGCATTTTAAATGAATACTTCCCTTATGATGATTTGCTTCATCAGGAATTGACTAATTTAAGAGATAAAATTCACAATTTGAGTGATTTAAAAAAATATGAAAAAAATCTCAAAGACTTAGAAAGAAAAATCACTATTTTTAGTTCTAAAATAACTAATAAAGTTTTGAAAAATCGTGCACATAATATTGATGTGATAGGATTCCACGGGCAAACGATATACCACAACGCCATTCAAAAAATTTCCAAACAATTAGGTGATGGTTATCTTTTATCTCAATTAACAAAAAAAGAGGTGATTTATAATTTTAGAAAAAAAGATTTAAATAATGGAGGTCAAGGAGCTCCACTTACTCCGATATTTCATAAAATTTTAAAAAAAAAATTTAATTTAAGTCAAGCAATATTTATCAATATTGGAGGAATTTTGAATAGTACAACTATAAAAAAAGATGGGTCACTTATAGCATCTGACCATGGGCCAGGAATGTGTCTTTTAGATGAATGGATAAGAAAAAAAACAAATATCAGATATGATAAAGATGGTAAGATCGCCTCAACCGGAAAAATAAATAAAATTATTGTTGATCAAACTTTTGAAAACTTTTTTGATCAAGAATTTAAAATTAAAAAAACTGATAAGATACCTCAATCATTTGATATAAAAGATTTTAATAGTTCATTCATTAAAGGATTGTCTTTAGAAGACGGTGCCGCTACACTTGTAGAACTTACTGCTAAGATTATTGATGATTTTATAAAAAAAAATCCTGATTTAAAAATTTCAGGAAAAATATATCTTTGTGGTGGCGGTAGGAAAAATAATTTCTTATTAAAAAGATTAAAGAAAAATGAGAAAGATATAAAGTTGATTGATGAACTAGGTGTAAATGGGGATTTTATAGAGTCCCAAGCATTTGCATATTTAGCTATAAGATCTTTGTTAGGTTTGCCGATTAGTTTTCCAGAAACTACGGGATGTAAAAATCCTACTACAGGAGGAGTTAAAGTTAAAAATTATTAATTAATACAGTGCTGTCTCTTTTTTAATATACTTATCAAGTTTTTTAATTAAGGCATTTTCACTCTTTGAAAAAAAGTGATTAGCTTCAGGCACAGTTTCAAACTCTACTTTAATTCCTTTTTGAGAACTTAATCTTTTATTTAAATCATTG
>CABZLS010000017.1 GCA_902526645.1 uncultured Pelagibacteraceae bacterium | reverse complement strand
TTCCAATCTTAACTTTAGCTCCTGCCATGAAAGCAGAAATCATTTGTAAACCCTCCTTATCATTTGCAATTATCTTTGCTAAATATTTTTTTTCCATTAATTTAAGCGTCTGATCTTGGCACCAACTTTTTCTAATTTTTTTTCGATACTTTCGTATCCTCTATCAAGATGATAAATTCTATTTATTATTGATCTTCCTTTTGCACATAAAGCAGCTAAAATTAGAGATACCGAAGCCCTTAAATCAGTTGCCATTAACTCCGCAGGGGCAAAATCAATGTTACCATTAACAATTGCTTTATTGCCCTTAATAAAAATTTTTGCTCCCATTCTATTGAGCTCAGCAGCATGCATAAATCGATTTTCAAAAATATCTTCAATAATTAATGATTTTTTATTAGCTTTACAAAGTAATACCATCATTTGTGCTTGCAAATCAGTCGGAAAACCAGGATATGGAGCTGTCTTGATATTTGCTTTTATAATTTTTTTACTTCCAATAATGTGAACTAAATTTTTTTTTACTTTAATAGTTGCACCAATCTTTCTTAAGATGTCAATTTCCGTTTTAATAATTTTTGGCACTATATTATAAATTTTTATATTTCCTTGAGTAATTGCTGCTGCAATGAGATATGTTCCAGCCTCAATTCTATCAAACATTACTGAGTATTTACTTTCTTTGACATCTTTAATTCCAATTATTTTAAGCTTCCTCTTGGCAATCCATTTAATGTTACATCCCATACTTTTCAAAAATTTGACTAAATCCTCAATTTCAGGCTCAATAGCACAATTAGATAATGTTGTGGTTCCTTTTGCAAAACATGAGGCAATGATCAAATTTTCTGTAGCACCTACTGATATTTTGGGAAAATGGATTTTTGAACCTTTTAGACCCTTTGGTGCTGATGCTATTACATATCCTTCTGACATTTTAAATTTTGCTCCAAGTTTTGATAACGCCTTCAAATGAATATCTATAGGTCTAACTCCAATACTACATCCGCCTGGACTACTCACTTTAGCTTTACCAAATTTTGCTAAAAGTGGACCAAGCACTAAAATTCCAGCTCTCATAGTTTTTACAAGACTATAAGAGGCAAAAGTTTTTTTTTGTTTTGAATTATCAATTATAATTTTGTCTTTTTTTTTTTTTATCTTAGAACCCAAAGACTCTAACAATATTAACATTGTTTCTATATCTTTTACTTTTGGAAGGTTATATAAGAAAATTTTTTTATTTGATAAAATTGTAGATGCTAAAATTGGTAGTGAAGCATTTTTCGAACCAGATATCTTTATTTGTCCCCTGAGCTTTTTTGCTCCAAAAACCTCTAATTTTTGCATAACTAAACTTTTGGTAACGTAGGCTCAGGACCTTGATCCATATATTTTCCATTTCTGTCGGCATAAGTTACTTCTGGGTATTCATTCCCTTTTAAAAAAATAAATTGTGCAACACCCTCATTGGCATATATTTTTGCTGGTAAAGGAGTTGTATTTGAAAACTCTAAAGTTACATAACCTTCCCATCCTGGCTCTAAAGGAGTAACATTTACTATAATTCCACATCTTGCATATGTTGATTTACCTAAACAAATGACAAGCACATCATTTGGTATTTTAAATCTTTCAATAGTTCTACTTAAAACAAATGAATTTGGCGGGATAATACACTCTGAAGCTTTTTTTGTAACAAAATTTGATGATCTAAAATTTTTGGGATCAACTATTTCAGAGTTTACATTAGTAAATATTTTAAATTCATCAGAAACTCGTGCATCATAGCCGAATGACGATAAACCATAAGAAATACTTTTTCCTCTTACTTGTTTTTCTTCAAATGGCGTAATCATATTTTTTTCTTCAGACATTTTTTTAATCCACTTATCTGATAGTACTGACATTATCTAATTTTTTTATTATTTTTTTTTTGAAATAATTTCCTTTTTTTTAAATTATTTCTTAAAGCAATAGCTTCTCTATTTTTTCTAGCTAGAATCTTTTTATTCATTCTTTATCGGGATTGGTAAGAAAATCTAATGTTATCGGTTTTGATGTATCAAGTGCTTTTGGTTTAATATCATCTTTTTTAGATCCCTCTTTGGCTAATCTCTTAGCTTTTCTCTCAGCAAGTTTTTTCTCTCGCTTAGCTTGCTTTTCCATCAATTTTGCTGATCGAGTACTTTTATAATCATAATGAATTCCGGCCATTGCAATTTTTCCCCTATAATAAAAAAACTCCTCTGAGATCAAGTTATTATCTTTATCAAAAATTATATTTGTATAAATTTTCATGACAATTATTTTGTAAAATATTTATAACCTAATAAAATAATATGGCAATAATAAGCAAATATAGCTTTTAAGTTGAATTGCTCCTATAGTTTTAATGGTAAAACAAGTCCTTGGTAAGGACTAGTTCCCTGGTCAGTACAGGGTGGGAGCACCAGATTATTCTTTATAAAATATTTTTCTCAAATAAATTGTTACTATTAGCAAACAGACAAAGATAATTAATGGAAAATAAATATCTTTCGAGGTTATCAAATCTAACATTCTTGGAGTCTCTAAATTATTATTTATAACTTTTTCTAATCCACTACCAATGGAAACCATCAAAAAAATTTGAGGTACAATACCTATTAAAGTTGCGAAAAAAAAATTTAAAATTTTCACATTAAAAATCACTGGCAATATGCAACTCAATTGCCATGGAATACCTCCACAAAATCTATAAAATAGTAAATAATAAAACTCTGACTTTTTAAATTTTTTTTCCAAATTTTGAAATTTATTTAAAAATTTTTCTCTTACAAATTCTTTGAGAAAATAATTACCAAAAATATATAAAAAAGTTGCTCCAAAACTTAATCCTAAAACCACAACTAATACCCCTAACCATTTTCCTAAAATGAGACCTCCAAGAAGCGCTATTGGCGTACCAAATCCCAATAGAGGAAATACCCAAATTATTGTTATAAGCAAAAAAGATATTGATAAAATAAATTTGTTTGTTTTTTTTAATTCTGAAAAGTAATTTATATTATCTTTAATAAATTCATAAGAAGTGAGTTGATCAAGATCATATTTGGAAAACAAGAAATATAGAAACAGCCCTATAAAAAGTAAATATAGTAAACCTACAAATAATTTAATTTTTTTAATTTTTTCCATTATTTATTATCGTAATTATAAAATCTTCCATTTGCTATTTATATATTTAATTATTATAAAGAGGCGAAAATTTTAACAACAATTAACGTATTAAATTATGAAGAGAACTTTCCAACCAAAAACAGGCCGAAGATTAAAAAAGCACGGTTTCAGATCTAAAATGAAAACTAAAGGTGGAAGAAAACTACTAAAAAGAAGAAGACAAAGGGGTAGAAAAAATTTAACAGTATCTTCAACTATTAAGAAGAAGAGAAAATAAATCTAAATAGATGAAAAGCAAAATAATTGCTCTTTCTAAGAATGAGGAATTCAAAAATCTATTAAAAGAAAAAAGAATATCTAACAAATATGTTACAATCTTTTTTGGGATTTTAGAAAATAAAAGAATTAATAAACTCAATGTTTCATTTGTTGCCAAAAAAAAGATTGGAAATGCAGTTAAAAGAAACAAAATAAAAAGAAGATTAAAAAATATTTTTAATCATGCTATGAAAGAAATAAATATAAAACTGAAATATTCATATCTTGTTATTGCCAAACCTAATATTTTAGATAATGATTATAAAAATATTAAAGAAACCTTAATTCAAGAATTAAAAAATATAAAATAATGAATATTTTTACTTATATCCTTATTAGATTTATAAAGATTTATCAGTTTTTAATCAGTCCACTATTTGGACATTCTTGTAGATATTTTCCTACATGCTCAGAATATTGTATTGATGCATTAAAAACTTACGGGTTTTTTAGAGGTATTTTTTTAAGTTTAAAAAGAATTTTATCCTGTCACCCTTGGAGCAATGGTGGAATTGATCCTGTTAAAAAAGAAATGAAAGTTAGAAAATAATGGACACAAAAAATGTTATAGCAGCAATTGCGTTATCATCAGCGGTAATAGTTTTATATTCTTTGTTTTTCATACCAGATCAAAAAAATACAAATCAAAAAATAGTTGAAAAAGAAAAGATTGAACAAAATAATGATGCACCAAGCTTAGAGCAGAAAGAAACCCAGATCACAATATCTAGGGATGATGCATTAAAACAAAGTGAAAGAGTTGAGTTTGAAAATGATAACATTAAAGGATCAATATCCCTTAAAGGAGCATCAATTGATGATTTAACTTTCAAAAACTACAAAGTTAATCTTGATGATGAAAAAAAGGTAACCTTATTAGGACCAAGAAATATTAAAGATGGTTATTTCATAGATAGTGGTTTTGTAACATCAGATAAAAACATTGAGGTTCCTAATTCGAATACAATTTGGTCAATAGTTGGAAATAATAAGCTAACGAATAATTCTCCTATTATATTATCTTGGTCAAATAAACAAGGCTTAAGATTTGAAAAAAGAATATCCTTAGATGATAAATATCTTTTTACAATCCAACAAAAAGTAATTAACGAAAGTGATAAAAAATATGATTTTTACTCATATGGACAAATAATAAGAAATGAAATTCCGGAAATAATTGATTTTTTAATTCTTCATGAAGGACTCATTGCAACTTTAGATGATGAGTTAATAGAGGAGGACTATGATGATATTCAGGAAAAGAAGTTTACTAAAGTGGCTAATAAAGGGTGGTTAGGGATAAGTGATAAATATTGGATTACTTCCTTAATACCACCAAAAGATAAAGAGTTTAAAACAACATTCGACTATAAAAATAAATTTAGAGCAAATTTTATTTCTACAGATCCTTTGGCATTAAATGAAAAAAGTTCAATTGAAGAAGAATTACAAATTATCGTTGCGGCAAAAAGAGTGGATGTGATAGATGGATATGCTGAAAAACTCAACATAGATAAATTTGATTTAGTTATTGATTGGGGATTTTTATACTTCATAACTAAGCCTCTATTTTATGGAATTGATTATTTCTTTAAACTACTTGGAAACTATGGTTTGGCAATTATAGCTATCACTATTTGTATTCGTTTAGTTTTTTTCCCATTAGCTAACTTTTCATTTAAAAGCATGGCAAAAATGAAAGTTCTTCAACCAGAAATGGTTCGCCTAAAAGAGTTGCATAAAAATGATAAAATGAAACTTCAACAAGAAATGATGGCTCTTTACAAAAAGGAAAAAGTAAACCCAATGTCAGGTTGTTTGCCAATTCTTGTTCAAATACCTGTATTTTTTGCATTATATAAAGTTTTGTTTGTCACTATTGAAATGAGACAAATGCCATTCTATGGATGGATTCATGATTTAAGTGAGAGAGATCCTACAAGTATATTTAATATTTTTGGTTTATTGCCTTACGACGTTCCAAGTTTCTTGGTTATTGGGGCTTGGCCAGTAGCAATGGGAGTTTCAATGTGGGTGCAACAAAAATTAAATCCCGCACCTACTGATCCAATGCAGGCTAAAATTTTCGCTTTCTTCCCACTTTTCTTAACTGTAATACTCGCTCCATTCCCAAGTGGGTTAGTTATATACTGGACCGTTAATAATATTTTAACAATGGCTCAGCAAGTATTTATTATGAGAAGAACAACAGTCAAAACGACAACCTAAATTTTAATTTAAAAAAAATTAATGGACTTAAAAAAAATTCTTCCTGTAAATGGACCCCCAATAAACGAGGTTAATAAATATATAGAAAAATATAAAAATGACTTGATTGTAATTAAATATGGAGGAAATGTTTTAATTGATAGAAATATCTTTGAAAATTTTATTACTGATTTAAGTATTTTAAATAAATTAGGTCTTTCAGTTATTGTAGTTCATGGTGGAGGTCCAAGGATCAAGAGAGAATTAGACAAATCTAATATTCAATCAAAATTTATAAGAGGGTTAAGAGTCACTGATGAAAAAATTATAAACATTGTTGAGTCAGTCTTAATAGATTTTAACAATGATATTGTAAGCTCTTTGAACAAAAAAAATACAAAAGCAGTCTCCATCCACACTAAAAAAAATAATATTATTGAGGTTGTGCCAGAGGCAAAAGAATTAGGTTTTGTTGGTCTACCAAATAAGATTAATAACGATATTTTATTGGATATAATTCAACAAAATAAAATACCGATTGTTTCACCACTAGGCCTAGATAAGAACAATCAAACACATAATATTAATGGTGATACTGCGGCAATGGCTGTAGCCAAATCTGTCAAATCAAGGAGATTACTATTGATGACAAATGTGGATGGTGTTTTAAATAAAGAAAAAAAACTTATAGATGAAATATCCTCATCCGAAATATTAGAGATGGTAAAAGATGAGACAATTACTGAGGGAATGATACCCAAAATTAATGCTTGTCTAGATGCTGTTAATAATGGAGTTACAGCGGCAGGTATAATTAATGGTACAAAACAGCATTCTTGTTTGTGGGAAATTTTCTCAGACAAGGGATCAGGTACGTTAATAAGAAAATGAACTTAAAAGAAAAAAAATATCTGCTACTTGATCTTGATGGTGTTTGTTATGGAAAGCACAATAACTATTCTTTAGAGCGTGTATTTGGCCAAGTTTCAAAGAGGATGACTCAATTTATATCTGAAAAACTTAAAATTGATAAAGATAAAGCTAAAGAATTACAAACAAATTATTTCTATAAATATAATACATCATTAAGAGGATTAATGGTTCATAATGGAATATCACCAGATGAATTTTTATCCTACGTCCATGAAATTGATTTATCATTTATGAAAGAAGATAAAATTATGAGAAATGAGCTTAAACAATTAGATATGGAAAAATTTATCTTTACCAATGGTAGTGCTGAACATGCTGCTAATATTTTAACTCACTTGGGTGTGTATGATTTATTTGGAAGAGATAAGGTGTTTGATATTAAAGACGCTGGTTATGTGCCTAAACCAGAAGCGGAAACCTTTGACTTAATGGTAAAAAAATTTGGTATAAATCCAAAAGAGACTATTTATATTGAGGATATAGCTAAAAACTTAAGTATAGGTCACGAACGAGGGTGTACAACTGTTTGGTTAATTAATGATGAGCATTTTGGAAAAATGGATGCAGATAAAGATTTTATTTCACACAAAATTGAAAATCTATCTTTATTTCTAAAAGAAATAAGGCTATTAAAAAGTAATTAATTATGTCTTTAGAAAAAATAATCAATGATGCTTGGGAAAATAAAGATCAGGTAAACCAAAATTCTGATCAAAATCTTAAAAATGCTATTAATCAAGTGATTGCTGATTTAGATAGTGGTAAATCAAGAGTTGCTGAGAAAATAAATGGAGAATGGGTAACTCATCAGCACCTTAAGAAAGCTATAATGTTAAGTTTTAGAATTTACCCAATGGAAAATTTAAATGGTCCTTATAGTAGTTGGTACGATAAATCACATTTATTGAAAGGTAAAACTGCAGGATGGACCAAAGCTGATCATGAAAAAGCAGGTTTTAGAATGGTTCCGAACTCACCAGTAAGAAAAGGTTCATTTGTGGGAAAAAATGCTGTTCTTATGCCATGTTACGTAAACATTGGAGCATATATTGACGAAGGAACAATGATAGATACTTTTGCAAGAGCTGGTAGTTGTTGTCAGATAGGTAAGAATTGTCATATTTCTGCAGGTTCGGGTGTTGGTGGAGTTCTAGAGCCCGCGCAAGCTTTACCAACAATCATAGAAGATAATGTATTTCTTGGAGCGATGTCAGAGGTAGTTGAAGGCGTAATTGTTGGAGAAGGTTCAGTTTTAAGTATGGGTATGTATATCGGTCAATCAACAAAAATAGTTGAGAGGAAAACTGGGAAAATTACTTATGGTAAAATACCACCTTATTCAGTTGTAGTTCCAGGCTCGTTGCCTGATAAAAATAATTCTTCTGCACCCTCCTTGTATTGTGCAGTAATAATTAAACAAGTTGATGAAAAAACAAGATCTAAAACTTCTATTAACGACCTCTTAAGAGACTAAAAATGAAAACTTTAAATGAGTTAAAATTAGCTAAAGAGCTAATCAGATTTCCTTCCATCACCCCAGTTGATGCTGGAGTAATGAAATTTTTAGAAAAAAAATTAAAAAAATTAGGTTTCAAAACAAAAATATTGGAATTTAAAGAAAGAGGATTTCAGCCTGTGAAAAACTTGTATGCAAGATTAGGATCTAAGAAACCGAATTTTATGTTTGCAGGACATGTTGATATTGTCCCTCCAGGAAACATTAAGGATTGGACAGTAAATCCGTTTAAACCATCTATCAAAAAAGGCCATTTAATTGGGAGAGGTGCAAATGATATGAAAAGCTCTGTTGCAGCTTTTGTGTCTGCTGTAAGCACTTTTTTATCAAAAAATAGAAAATTCAACGGGTCAATAAGTTTACTTATTACAGGAGATGAAGAAGGTGATGCAGTAAATGGCACCAAAAAAGTTGTAGATTATTTAAAAAAAAGGAAAGAGAAAATTAACTTTTGTCTTGTTGGTGAACCAACAAATCCAAATAAATTAGGCGAAATGATAAAGATTGGACGTAGGGGTAGTTTAACTGGTAAATTAAATATTTTTGGTCAGCAAGGCCATGTTGCATATCCTCATAGAGCTAATAATCCCTCAACTATAATTGTAAAAATTTTAAAAGAATTAAAAGATATTAAATTTGATAAAGGATCAAAAAACTTCCAACCTACAAACTTAGAGGTTACAAAAATAAATATAAATAATAACGCCGATAATGTTATCCCGGCTATGGCTGAGGCAACATTTAATATAAGGTTTAATAATAAACATTCATCAAATTCTATTAAAAATAGACTTAATAAAATTTTTAAAAAAGTAACCAAGAAAAATAAATCAAAATTTAAAATTGATTATAGAGTTTCAGGTGAGGCATTTCTAACAAAGCCAAACGAAACAACACACATGATACAAAATATCATAAAAAAAGTTACCAAAATTAAACCAAAGCTATCTACTACAGGTGGAACCTCAGATTTAAGATTCATAAGAAAAATATCACCTGGATTAGAATTTGGGCTTGTTGGAAAAACAATGCATAAAGTTGATGAAGCCGTATCTTTAAAAGATTTGAAAAATCTTAAGAAAATTTATGAAAACATCTTAATAAATTATTTTAAATGAAAACAGCGATCATAAATTCTGACTCCTATGAGAAACACAACACTGGCAATGGTCATCCTGAGCAGCCTAAAAGAGTTATTGCTATAAAAGAAAAATTAAAAAAAAGAAAAGACCTAATCTGGGATAAGCCAGATAATGTTCCTGATGATATATTGTCTATGACTCATTCGTTAGACTATATAAATAATCTAAAAAATTCTTTTCCTCAAAAAGGCTTTAAATTTTTAGATGGCGATACAGTTGTCTCACCCGAAAGTAAAAAAGCAATTTTTGATGCTGCAGGTTCAACAATAAGAGCAATAGATGGAATAGAGAGCAATCAATTTAAAAACGCATTTTGTTTGGTGAGACCACCTGGACACCATGCTGAAAAAAATAAAGCGATGGGATTTTGTTGTATATCAAATGCCGGAGTAGCAACAAACTATTTAGTGTCAAAATATAAATATAAAAGAATTGCCTGTGTAGATTTCGATGTGCACTGGGGTAATGGAAATTATGATGTTATGCGTAATAATAAAAATTCATTATATATTTCCACACACCAATATCCTTTTTATCCTGGGGGTGGAACAGATAAAGATAAAGGAGACTTTAATAATTCATTGAATATCCCTTTGCCCGCTGGAACAAACTCAGAAGAATACTTAAATGCATTTGATAGAGTGTTAGAAAGATTAATTCAATATAAACCAGATTTTCTTATATTTTCAGCAGGTTTTGATGCACATAAAGATGATCCATTGGCTCAATTTCAACTAAGTTCAAAAGATTTTTATGAGATTACTAGAAGAACATTAACAGCAACCAATAAGTTTACTGCAGGTAAAGTTGTTTCTATACTTGAGGGTGGATATGATTTAAATGCCTTAGCAGAAAGTGCTAATGAGCATGTTAATGCACTGGTAGAATTCAATTGATAATATTTTAGTAAATTATAAATCAACATCATGAAATTATACAAAATTAGAAAATCAAAAATTGATAATAAAGGTCGTGGTCTTTATGCTTCAAAGGATATTAAAGAGGGTACCAAAATTATTAATTACTTAGGAAAAATAATTACAAATAAAGAAGTTGAAGAATCTGATAAATACGACAACAAAAAACCTATTTACTTATTTACTTTAAATAAAAGATTTACTTTGGATGGTGATTTTTCATTTAACATTGCTGGATTAGTAAATCATAGTTGCAATGCTAACTCCAGGTATGATGGTAAAGGTTTAAAGATTTGGATAACAGCTGATAGAGATATTAAAAAAGGCGAAGAGATAACTTGTGATTATGGTTTTAGTTTTGATAAAGAAGACTACAAGCAATTTCCTTGTAAATGTAAATCAAAAAATTGTTGTGGTTTTATAATTCGTGAGGAAAGTAGATGGCGACTAAATAAAAAATTTGCGATGAGTAATAAAAAAAAATTAATAAATAACCCTCGTTAAATAAAGTCCTTCAGGTGGTGCTGGTGGAGCACATAAAATTCTTTTTTTTAATTTTATTATATTCTCAAATTTTTTTAATGACCATTTTTTTTCTCCAACATATTTTAGACAACCAACCATGGACCGGACTTGTTGTTGTAAAAAAGATTGGGATCTAAATTCTATTTCAATCTTATTTTTTGTAGATTTAATTTTTACAGATTTCATAGTCTTTATTGGACTTTTTGCCCTACAACTCGATTTTCTAAATGTACTGAAATCTTTAGTGCCAATCAATTTTCTTGCAGCACTTTTCATCAATTCTAAATCAAGTTTTTTTATTATATGCCAGCCTCTATTTTTATCTAAAACTGGTCCACTAATTCGATTAATAATCACATAATTATAAACTCTCATTTTAGCTGAAAATCTAGCATGAAAATTATTTTCTCTTTTTTTAATTTTAAGTATTGCTATTCCGTCTTTATTTAAAAAATGATTGATTGATTTTAAAAATCTATCAAATTTAACAATCCTATTTTTACAATCAAAATGTGCTGATTGTTCTTTAGCATGTACGCCAACATCTAATCTTCCAGCCCCATATATTATGATTTTTTCTTTTAAAAGTTTTGAAATTTTATTCTGTAATACTCCCTGAATAGTCTTACCTTTTTTTTGAATTTGCCAACCTCTAAAATTTGTGCCGACGTATTCAATTAATATCTGATATCTAAACATTTAGAAGATTTGACCCTTTTTTAATTTGAGAGCCCAACATAAATTCATTTATCTTTTGAGGTCTTTTTCCTTGTCTTTGAATTTCAAGAATCTTAATAGATTGATTATTATTGCAAGCAACTTCTAACTGATTTGAAATTATTTCACCAACTTGGCCTATTCCATTACTAATTTCAGCTTTTAAAATTTTATATCTTTCACCTTTAAAACTAAAAAAAGCACCTGGAGAGGGAAATAAACCATTTATTTTTCCAATAATTTTTGAAGCCTCATCATTCCAAACAATTTGTGCCTCATCTTTGTGAATTTTTTTTGCATAAGTTGCTTTTGAATGATCTTGTTCAATAAATTTTGTATTATCCTCAAGAATATCATCAACATTATCTAAAATTTTTTCTGCTGCTAAAGATGATAGTTTTTCTGAAATTTCTTGTGCATTTTGGTTTCGATCTATCTTAATTTTATATATATTGCTTACTGGTCCACTATCCAATTCTTCGTTTATCTTCATGATACTTATTCCTGTCTCAGGATCTAGATTCATAATCGATCTTTGGATAGGTGCTGCTCCCCTCCAATAAGGAAGTATAGAGGCGTGAATATTAACAAAACCCTTTTTGGGTAAATTTAAAAAGTTTTTCGGAATAATTTGACCATATGCACATACTATTGCAAGATCAGCATCTAACTCTTTTAAGAATTTATACTCTTCATGATTATCCTTTAGTATCTTAGGAGTTCTATATTCTATATTAAGAGTTTCTGAAATTCCCTGAATTGGACTTTTATTTATTTTTTGTCCTCTATGAGATTTTTGTGGTGGTTGAGTATAGACCACAGCAATATTATAACCATTCTGATAAAGAGATTTTAGGATAGGAACACAAAATAGTGGGGTACCCATAAAGATAATCTTATTTGTCATCTTTAAACTACTATTCTATCTGGATTTTTTTTAAACTTTGAAATTTTTTTTATTATAAAATCTTTCTTTAATTTAGAAAGATGATCAATAATTAATTTTCCATCTAGATGATTAATTTCATGCTGAATACAAGTTGATAAAAGTCCATCACATTTGATATTTTTTTTTTTTCCTTTTTCATCAATATACTCCACCTCACAAATTTTTGGTCTCTCTATTTCAATAAAAGTTTCAGGAATTGAGAGGCACCCCTCTTCATAAACAGAGGTTTCATCACTTAAATTTTTAATCACTGGATTAATTAATGCCATTGGTTGTTTCTCTTCGTCTTTATTTGAAACATCAACAACCAAAATTCTTTTGAGGATACCTACTTGAACAGCTGCAAGACCAATCCCATTTGAATGATACATTGTTTCAAATAAATCTTTAATTAATTTTTTTTCATTAACACCAACATGTTCTATTGATTCGGAAATTTTTTTCAAAGTTTCGTCTGGAACAGTTATAATCTCTTTTATGCTCATAAAATAAATAATTAACCTAATTTTTAAACTTTTAAAGGAAGAACTTTTAGTAAAATCTTATTTCTAATAAGATCTACATTTAATTGATTCAAAGTGCTTATAATAAAATACATTGTATCCTCATCAATTATATCAACATTATCTTGTCCAATTACTTGAACTATTCTTAATAGCGCTGCTCCCAGCTCATTATTATTGATCATAACTTGAATATCCGAAGGTATTTCATTTGGATCAATTTCATAAAGATCATCATATTTTTTAGAAATTTCAATGCCATCAGATTTTAGCGACTCCAAAAATATTATGTCTTTTTTAGAAAGAAAATACTTCTTATTTTTTTTTATCTTTTTTAAGTAATTATTCACATCTTTTTCAATTTTTGATTTTGCATAATCACCA
>CABZLS010000016.1 GCA_902526645.1 uncultured Pelagibacteraceae bacterium | reverse complement strand
TCAAATACTAGTTTTGCGGATATTAAATTTTGGACAACAGAAGTCCAGCCAGCAAGAATGGCAAAACAAGAGGAGATGGCTAAAGCTTTTGAAGCAAAGACAGGCATTAAAGTTGAAGTTATACCTATTGAGGAAAAAGATCTTGGAACTAGAGCAACTGCAGCAGCAGCAGCTGGAGATCTTCCAGATGTGATTTATCACACATTACAATATGTTTTACCATGGGCTGAAGCAGGTATATTAGATGTTGATGCAAATAACGCTGTAGTTAAGTCGTTAGGTAAAAAAACGTTTGCACCAGGTGCACTAAATATGGCTAAGAAGGGTGGAAAGATTGCAGCTGTTCCAGTTGATGGCTGGACACAAATGGTCGTTTATAGAAAAGATCTATTTGCTGCGGCTGGTCTAGAACCACCAACATCATATGCAAACATAGTTAAAGCCGTTAACACATTATCAAGTAATGACATGTTTGGTTTTGTGGCTGCCACAAAAACAGACGAAAACTTTATGAGCCAAGTACTTGAACATGTACTTTTAGCTAATGGAGTTAATTTTGTTAAAAAAGGTGGAACTAAAAAGCAAGGTAAAGCTTTAAAGAACTCTTTAGAATTTTATAAAGTAATTGCTAAAGCAAGTCCTCCAGGAGAATTATTCTGGAAACAATCTAGAGCTTTATATTTCGCAGGAAAAACACCAATGATAATTTGGTCACCATTTATTATGGATGAGTTAGCAGGTTTAAGAGATTCTGCTCCTCCGACAATAAACAGTGATCCAACATCACCAGAGCTTGCATCTAAAACTGGTTTCATTACAAATTTTAGTGGACCTAACAATAGAAAAGGTGCTGCTTGGGCAGATGTAAGATACTTTGGAATAACTGCGGATGCAGATACTGATGAAGCTAAAAAATTCATAGAGTACTCAATGAGTGAAGGTTATACAGCGACATTAGGTATTGCTCCTGAAGGAAAATTTCCAGTAAGAAGAGGAAACAAGAGTGATCCAAGTGCTTACACTAAAGCTTGGAGTAAATTACCAGTTGGTGTTGATAGAAAAGCTCCTTTAACTGACCTTTATTCTGCAGATGTTATAGATAATATTGTTGCAGGTTTAGATACTGCAAATAGATGGGGTGTTAAAGAAGGTGAACTTTCTAGAGCATCAAAAATCATTAATTCTCAATTCTTGAACAGAATCACTAGAGAATATATTGATGATCAAATCTCAGTTGATGAAGCGGTTAAGAAAATTAACGCTGAATTAGCTAAGTTTTAAATAATAAATTTATAAAGAGCGGATAATATTTTATTATCCGCTTTTTATTATGAGTGAATCATTATCAAAATTAGAAAAAAGAACTGCCTACACTTTAGTTTTACCAGCAGTCTTACTAGTGTTTGCAATTGTATTATTTCCAATATTTGCAAATATTTGGATCAGTTTTAAAGACATTGAATTAAAAGATATTAGAATTCCTGAACCAAGAGCGAAGAAAATTGTTAAATCAATCTCAGAAAATCAATCAGAGTTAAAAATTATTTATAAATTACGAAATAGTTCTTTAATTCAAGAAATAAAAAATGTTAAGTTTCAAGATAAATTTCCAAGAGATATTTCACCTGTATATTTAGATGCAAGATGTAATTTTAAATCAAAAAAAGTTGTATGTAATTTTGGAAATTGGCAGGCAAAATATAAAGAAAATTTTGAAATAATCATAAAGAACAACAATGGTGAAACAATTGATAAAGAAATTATTAAATCTCAAAAACCAATTTTAGATGGTAAAGCAGATAATCCATTATTGACTACAAATTTTACTTTAGAAAATTTTAAAAAAGTTTTTTATGAAAATAATTTTGTTGAATTGCTTTTAACGACATTTTATTTTACTTTCTTTGGCACTGTAGGAGCTATAGTTTTTGGAATTTTAGCAGCTCAATTAGTTAATCAGAATTTTCAAGGCCGAACTTATATGCGTGGAATTTTACTTTTTCCATATGTAGGCCCTGTAGTTGCTTTAGCTTACACTTGGACTTTATTGTTAGATCCTAATAGTGGAACTTTAAATGCATTATTGGTTAATTTTAATATTATTGAGACTCCGATAAATTTATTGGGCCAAAAATATATTACCATGAGTATTTTAGGTATTGAATTTAAATTAAGGCTAGCTTTAACTACAGTTATATTTTTTGAAATTTGGCGCTATTTCCCACTCGCATTTCTTTTTATTTTAGCAAGATTACAAGCAATACCACAAAGTTTGTATGAAGCAGCGGATGTTGATGGAGCAAGTCCAATTCAAAAATTTACCCATATTACTTTACCTCAGATTACAGCAATCATTTCAATTTTATTCATGATTAGGTTTATTTGGAACTTTAATAAATTTGAAGATATCTTTTTATTAACGGGTGGAGCATCAGGTACAAGAACGTTACCTATTAATGTTTATCAACAGGGTTTTGCGGTGTCAGATATTGGAATGGGCTCTGCTGTTTCAATAGTCATTGTAATGTTACTTCTGAGTTTTATGATTATTTATTTTAGATTAATTGGAAAGAGAGCTAATGAAGTTTAAATCTCTTTCAATATTTTTGATCATTTCGTCTTTTTTTCTGACATGCATTTTATCAATCTGGAAGATTATGGCTACACTACAAGGTTTAAGTTTTACAAATTTAAACGTCACTACAGTTTTCATAATTGGTATTCTGTTATTTTTAATATTTGTTTTAATTGGTAATAAGGTTAATCACTTAATAAAGATTTTCCTATTATCATTTTTATTTTCAATATTATATTTTTACTTAAATGAAATATCTCCATTTTGGTATATCATTGGAGTTTTCTTAATCACTTTATTTTTTACTAATAAACTCAAAAAATATAGCATGCAATCTTTAAAAGAAGATTTCATATCTGAAAAAATTATTTTTGATTTTATCACACTGTTTGGCATTGTTTTCTTTGCATTCGTAATTTTATTTCCATTTTATATTATGTTTGTCACAAGTTTTAAAACTCAGATAGCTTTATTGGTTAATCCTCTAGACTTTAGTCTAGATTTTACAAGAAGCTTAACTGAGTTATTCAAGTCTTATTTTGTAATCTTTGAAACTTATAATTTTGGAAGATATATATTAATAAGCTCAGCAGTTTCAATCGGAACTGTTATTGTAACATTACTATTTGCAATCCCTGCAGCCTATGCAGTTGCTAGATTAAATTTCTTTGGCAAAAATTTTTTATCAACTTCAATTTTAATTATCTACATGTTTCCAGCTATAGTGTTAGTGATCCCCTTATATACAGTGTTTAGTCAACTTGGATTAAGAAATTCAATCTTTGGTTTATTGATTGTTTATACAGCCACAACTTTGCCAGTCGCTATTTATATGTTGCAAGGTTATTTCAAAAGTATTCCAAGAGAAATCGAAGACGCTGGAATTATGGATGGCCAAAATTGGTTTGGTATAATTTTTAAGATTATCATTCCATTAAGTCTTCCAGCTATTGCATCTGTGGCACTCTATGTTTTTATGATAGCTTGGAATGAATTCCTCTTTTCTTTGATGTTTTTGGATAGTCCTAAATCTTTTACATTATCAAGAGCTATTCAATATTTAAGTGGGGATGCAGAAACTCCGCGGCAATATTTGATGGCTGGCTCAGTTATAGTCACAGTGCCAGTTCTTTTAATTTTCATATATTTTGAAAAATACTTAGTAAGTGGCCTAACATCTGGTAGTGTTAAAGGATAATTAGTGAAAAAACTTTTACTTATTCATCTTGTTCAATTATAAATATTAGCATAAACACTCATGAAATTCATTAATGCCCTCGTGGTGAAATTGGTAGACACAAAGGACTTAAAATCCTTGCCGCTTGCGGAGTGCCAGTTCGAGTCTGGCCGAGGGCACCATTAAATGAAAAAAATTCAAATTATCTCTGATAAAAATAAAAAATCACAAAAAATAAAATTCTTAATTATAAAAAAATTGAAAAGAGCAAAAATTAACAGAACAAATTTTGCTATAGTTGTAGGTGGAGATGGTTTTATGCTTCAGACATTAAAAAAAAATAAAAACGTAAAAAAATTTTTTTATGGGATAAATTCAGGAAATTATGGTTTTTTAATGAACAAATTTTCGTCAAAAAATATTATTAAAAACTTAATTAAATCAAATTTGATTTCAATATCGCCACTTGAAATGATTGTAAAAAATAATAAAAATCAACTTAAAAGATATCTTGCAATTAACGAGGTTTCAATATTGAGACAAAGTAGACAAGCGGCTTCATTATCAATTAGATATGGTTCAAAACAAATTATAAAAGAATTAGTTTCAGATGGAGTTTTGGTTTCAACACCAGCTGGAAGTACAGCATATAATCTTTCAGTTCATGGTCCAATTTTAAGTTTAAATTCAAAAAAGCTATCTATTTCACCTATAAGCCCTTTTAGACCACGGAGGTGGAAAGGTAAAATTGTAAGTGATAAAAAAAGGGTTTTAATTACTAATTTAAATCCAGCTAAAAGACCGATCAGTGCTGTTGCTGATAATATTGAAGTTAGAAATGCAAAAAGTGTATCAATAAGAACAAATCAAAAAATTCGCTTTAATCTTCTATATGATAAGAATAAAAGTCTACAAAAAAAAATAAAACTAGAGCAATTAAGAAGGGAAACTTCATAAAATAATGCTTTCAACATTATTTGATCTTTTTTTAGTTATAAAGAAAAAAAATCGTATCAAATTAATTTATATCCAACTATTATTACTTACGAGTGCTTTTTTTGAAGTAGCAAGTATTTTTGTGATTGCTCCATTTATGGGATTAGTGGCAGGAAGTATAGACCCTAATAATTCCGTTTTTATTTCATATATACAAAAAATTTTGAATATTGAGGGAACTAACGATCTAATTTTTGCCACTGGTTTTATTACTTTATTTGTTTTTACTTTAGCTGCAGTTATTTCTATTTTTACAATTTATATTTTGACTTATTTCGGAAATAAAATTGGCGCAGAAATTAGTACTGATTTATATAATTTATTTTTAAGCAAACCTTATTTGTTTCATTTAAATAATAATAGTAGTGACTTAACAAGTAAGATTTCCTTCGATGCTGAGAGAACAACAAGTATTTTTTTGAGAATTCTTGCAACAAATGCTGGAATAATTAAGTCAATTTCTATTGTTACAGCTTTGATAATATATAACTATAAAGTAGCTTTAATTTTAGGTACAACCTTTGTATCAACATATGTTTTAATATATCTAATTTTTCAATCTAAGTTTGATAAAATTGGATATATATTAACTAATCAAAGATCAAAAATTTACAAACTCTTATCTGAGGGATTTGGATCTATTAAAGACATAATAATATTGTCTAGAAAAAATTTTTTTGTATCAGAGTTCGATAAAAGTCAAAATATTGTAGCTAGAAAAAGTTCTTTTGTTACAACTATGTCTTTAACACCAAGACAGGTTATTGAAACTGTGGCTATGGCCTCAGTAATAAGTTTAATACTTTATTTTGCTAAAAATAGTGATGAAAATATTACATCAATTTTAACAACATTAGCAGTTTTTGGTCTTGGATCTTATAAATTATTGCCCTCATTTCAGGATATATATTTTAATTTGGCATCTATAAAGAGCAGTATTCCTGCATATAAAACTATTCAGACTTTTTTGCATGAAGCAAAAAATTTTAAAGAAGATAGTTATCTTGATAAGAATCTTAATTTTACTAAAGATGATATCTTGGAATTCAAAAATGTAAATTTTTTTTATACTGGCTCAGACGCACCATCGTTAAAAGATATCAACATTAAGATTAAAGCTAATACTTCAATTGGAATTGTAGGACAAACTGGAGCTGGAAAATCAACATTTGGAAATTTAATTTTAGGTTTAATTAAACCAACATCTGGACAAATAAACATTAATGGAATGATTATTCATAGCAAGGATGAGATTAATAGCTGGCAAAAAAATATAAGCTTTGTGCCGCAAAATCTTTTTTTACTTGAAACTTCAATAAAGAATAATATTGCATTTACATTCGATGATAAAACTATTGATATGAAAAAAATAAAAGAAAGCTGTGATAAAGCTCAGTTAACTGAATTCATAAGTTCTCTTAAACAAGGATTTGATACAGAAATTGGTGAAAGAGGTATGAAGTTATCAGGAGGTCAACAGCAAAGAATTGGTATAGCTAGAGCCATATATAATAATACTAATGTTCTTTTTTTTGATGAAGCAACAAGCGCCTTGGATGGTGTAACAGAGGAAAAAATAATTTCATCTTTAAGTAAAAATAATACAAAAACAATTTTTATCATCTCACATAATTTTTCTACAATTAAAAATTGTGATAAAATCATTTATTTTGAGGAAGGTAAAATTGTAAAACATGGTACTTATGAAGAATTATTGAATATACCAAATTTTAAAAAACTTTCTGAAGTAAGCTAAAAAATATTATTAAAAAATGAAAAAACTTTTAGGGATTGCGGTTCTGGGCTTGTTGTTAAACACAAATACATTTGCAAATACTTGGGATATTAAAGAACAAAAAGATGAATTTAAAGGCACCTCATTTAAATATGTTATTTCAAATTGGGTAAAGCCAAACAAACCTTTGGATTTTCCATATGAAGACTTAAAAGTTAAATTTTATAAGTATTGTGATAATAACGAAATTGTTGGTTTAATGTTCAATATGGAACCAAATATAAGAGGTGGTGATATTGAACGCGATCATTATTCTTATCAATTAGATGCAAAACTAGACGACAATTTTGAAAAAGTTTATGGTGAATTAGATTTTGGAGATAAAGAACTTATTATAAGATATGGTGCTGGTGTAAAAATATTAAAGTCAAAATTATTTATGATTCAAATAAAACACTACAATGGTCTCAGACATTATAAGTTTGACTTAAATAACTTGCCAAATTGTTAGTCTGTAATACGTCCGTAATCAATATTAAATTTTAATATTAAAATGATTCAGCAAAAATAATTAGTGTTGATTTTATTGAGTGATGGTGCCCTCGCACGGATTCGAACCGCGGACCTATTGATTACAAATCAATTGCTCTACCAGCTGAGCTACAAGGGCATATAATTTTGCTTTGTAGTTTAATTAAACCATTAAATCAACATCATATTGAAAATAAATATATTAGGTGTAACTTGATTTTTCTTAAGTAATTTAAAAAAGATATTTAAATAATGAATCATGCCATAGTAACAGGATCTACTGGATTAGTTGGTACTGCATTAGTGAAGTTTTTGCTTTCTAAAGGAATTAAAGTTTTGTGTATAGGCAGGCAAAAATTGTCACAAAAAAATTTAAAAAATAAGTTTGGTGAAAAAGTAATATATCTTAATATTGATATGAGTAATATCAGAGCATTAGTTAAAAAAATTAGAGAAACTAATTTCAATACAAAAAAAAAATGTGTTTTTTATTCAATCGCTTGGGGTGGAGTAAATTCTTTAACAGATGGAAATTTTCAAAAACAATTCATGAATTCAATATATACATCAGAGATTTTAAAAATCTCAAAAGAACTAGGTTGTCAAAAATTTATTAATTGTGGAACAATGCAGGAAACTATTGCTGAAAAGTCATTAAATGAAAATTTACTATTTAACGATAGTCAAATTAATTATTCTATTTCAAAAATTGCTTCACGAGATATGTGTAATATGATCGGATATCTTGAAAAAATTGATTATATACATACCCGATTATCAGTTCCTATTGCTCCCAAATCTAATAAAAGAAATTATATAAGTAACGTCATTAATAATATAATGAATAATAAAAAATATTCACAACCAACAAATAATCAGCTATTTGATATCATACATATAGAGGACGTTTGTAATGCTTATTATTTAATCGGATTGTATGGTCAAAATAAATCAGATTATTATATAGGAACCTCAAATTCCCTTACACTTAAAGAATATTTTGATATTACAAAAAAATTTTTTAAAAACAGAAAAAATATTAGATTAAAAACTAATTCAAATAAAATGTTTAATATTAACAAACTAATTAAAGATACAGGATTTAATCTAAAATATGATTTTTTTGATATTTTGAAAGATTTTAGAAAATTATGAAACAAGCAATAGTCACTGGAGCAACAGGTTTTATAGGTTCATACTTTGTTGAATTTTTAAATAAAAAAGGAATAGAAGTTATAGCTATAGGTAGAAAGAAATTTCAAGATATAAGCAAAGTAAGAAAAAAAAGACTTAAGCATGTAAAATATATTAAAATTGATATGAGTAAAATTTACTCTTTAAAAGAAGAGATCAAAAAAAAAAAATTTAAGATAAGTAATTCATGCATTTTTATTAACTTAGCCTGGGGTGGTAAAAAAAGATTATCAGACTTGAATATTAGAGAGCAGATGATGAATGTAGTCTGGTCTGTTGATGCTTTTAAGATTGCAGAAGAATTAAATTGTAAAAAGTTTTTACAAATTGGAACAATGGAAGAGGCTTTTACCAATAAATATTTAACTTTGAATTATAAGTTAAATAATGAATACAATAGACATGTAATTTATTCTGTAGCTAAAATTATTGCAAAAAAAGCTCTTAAATTAATTTCAAAAAAATCAAAAATGAAATTAGTTTACGTACTCCATTCCCACGTCATGGCACCAGATGATGATAAGGACTCTTTTTTACAAGTTACCTTAAAAAAACTTATTAATAAATCTGAACTAATATTTTCTAGTGGAGAACAACTCTTCGATGTCGTATCAGAAAAAGATTGCGCTGATGGGTATTATTTAATTTGTAAAAAAGGTTTAGGAGGAAAGGAGTACTGGGTAGGATCTGGAAAGCCTAGACCTTTAAAAGAATATGTTAAAAGAATGTACGCATTATATCCTTCAGGAAAAAAAATGCAGTTTGGCAAATTAAAGTATAATGATGTTAAATTGAGTAAAAATGACTTTTCTATTAAAAATCTTGTTAAAGATACTGGTTATCGATCAAAAAATACTTATGAAGAAATAGTTACAAATTTATATAATAGTTTTGAAAAAAAAAAATAATTATGAAAAAAATTTTATTTGCTAAACCTTCAATAACTAAAAAAGAAATTGATTATGTTAATGATGCAGTCAGTAATGGTTGGGGGGAAAATTGTTACGATTATATTCATCGTTTCACTGATAAACTTAAAGAATACTTTAACTCACCTTATGTATGGCCAACTTCAAGTTGTCATGGGGCGTTACACATCATTTTAATGTCATTAAAAATTGGAAGAGGTGATGAGGTAATTGTCCCTGATATGACTTGGATAGGTTCAGTAACTCCTGTATCTTGGTTAGGTGCAACTCCAGTTTTTGTAGATGTTATGGAGGATTCTTTATGCATTGATCCAAAAAAAATTGAAAAAGCAATTACAAATAAAACTAAAGCAATAATTGCTGTTCACCCCTACGGAAATGTTGCTGATATGGATGCAATCTTAGAAATTGGTAAAAAATATAAAATCAATGTAATAGAAGATGCTGCAGAGTCAGTAGGTTCCGAATATAAAAATAAAAAAGTTGGTTCAATAGCAGATTTTGGAATAATTTCACTTCATGGAACTAAAATGTTTACTTCAGGTGAAGGTGGGGCAATTCTTTGTAAAAGAAAAGATTTAGTTGAAAAAATATCTTTAATTGAAAGCCAAGGCAGGAAATCATCAAGGAGAATAGATTTTTGGGTTGATGAGATAGGTCTTAAATATAAAATGTCAAATATACAAGCAGCTTTAGCTTTAGCTCAATTTGAAAGAGCAGATGATATCATAAAAAAAAAAATTGAAATTTTTAATTGGTATAAAAAACAATTAAGTTTAATTAATGATATAACTTTGAATCCAAAACCTGAATGGGTAAAAAATGTTTATTGGTTACCTACAATTATTTTCGGGAAATCTTGGGCTATGGATCTGGAAAAAAGAAATAGATTATTAGAAAATTTGAATAAAAAAAATATTGCAGCTAGACCGATTTTTTACCCAGTAAGTTCATTTCCAATGTATGAAGATTGCCCTGAAAATACTATTTCTCAAAGAGTTTTTGTAAGTGGTATAAATTTACCAAGTTATTTTGAAATGTCGGAAGATGATGTAATCTATGTGGTTGATAATATTAAAAAAGAATTAAATTTATAATATTTTGAGATTTATTTTTTTCCAAGGTTTAAATGATGAAATACTATAGCCGCACTATTAGAGATATTTAAACTTTCAACTTTATCATTAATATTTATCTTAATTAAAAAATCAGCATATTTGGATGTATGTTTGTGCATACCATAACCTTCTGAGCCAAATAACAAAATATTATTTCCTTTCCAATCTATTTCAGTAAAATCTTTTTTACTTTTATTATCAAAACCATAAACCCAAAAATTTTTACTCTTTAAATTTTTTAATGTCGAATTAATATTAGAAACTTGAAATATATTAATATATTCCATTGAACCACTGGCGGCTTTAAACATTAATTTACTTTCTTGAGGGAAATTTCGCTCTTTTATGATTATGCCATCTATATTAAATGAAACTGCACTTCTAATTAAAGATCCTATATTTCTTGGATCAGTAACTCCATCTAGACAAGCTAATGTAATATTTTTTCGCTCCTTAATGAATTCTTTTAATGTTATTTTTTCAAGGTGTTCGATTTCTGCAACATACCCTTGATGTAATAAATTTTCTTTTGTGCTATATTTATCAAGTTCTTTCTTTGTTTTAAAATATACTTTAACATTTTCGAGAAGATTTTTATTTGGACTTTTTCTGTGTAGATTTTTCTTACTTTCCTCTGTAAGAAAAACTCTAAGAACCTTCCTTAAGGGATTTTTTAGAGCCTCTGTTACAGCATGTTGTCCAACTATAAAAAATGACGATTTATTCATAAAATTTACATAGTTTTACACGTTTTTTTGTAGATTTTCCTATTAAATCACGTGTTGCATTTGCACAAATAAAATATATAAAACGCATGTTGTTTGAAGCTTTATTGAACAAGGGGACACTTCCCCTAAGGGAGGGGTTCCAGAGCGGTCAAATGGGGCGGGCTGTAAACCCGTTGACTTCGGTCTTCGAAAGTTCGAATCTTTCCCCCTCCACCATTCAGTAGAACTTTAAATAGTACTGGAGTGTTATTCTTGGGTTTGTGCGGGTGTAGTTCAATGGTAGAACGCTAGCCTTCCAAGCTGGATGTAAGGGTTCGATTCCCTTTACCCGCTCCAAGAAATGAAATTAAAAATTAAATAGAGGTATAAAAGTAATGTCGAAAGAAAAATTTGTAAGGAACAAACCACATTGCAACATTGGTACAATTGGCCATGTGGACCATGGAAAAACAACTTTAACTGCTGCTATCACAAAAGTTTTAGCTGAGACTGGCGGTGCCACAGCTATAGCATATGATCAAATTGATAAAGCTCCAGAAGAAAAAGAAAGAGGAATCACTATTTCAACTGCTCACGTTGAGTATGAAACTGAAAAAAGACACTATGCTCACGTAGATTGCCCTGGACATGCTGACTATGTAAAAAATATGATCACAGGAGCAGCTCAAATGGATGGAGCAATATTAGTTGTAAATGCAGCTGATGGTCCAATGCCACAAACTAGAGAACACATTCTACTTGCTAGACAAGTTGGTGTACCTGCAATAGTAGTATATCTTAATAAAGTAGATCAAGTAGATGATAAAGAAATGATTGATCTAGTGGAAGAAGAGATAAAAGAACTATTAACATCATACAAATTTCCTGGAGACAAAACTCCCATTGCAAAAGGTTCAGCACTTGCAGCGGTAGAAGGAAGAGATGAAGAAATTGGAAAAAAATCAATTCTCGAATTAATGAAAAATGTTGATGAATTTATTCCACAACCAGATAGGCCAAAAGATAAAGATTTCTTAATGCCCGTTGAAGATGTTTTTTCAATTTCAGGAAGAGGAACAGTTGTAACTGGCAGAGTGGAGTCTGGAGTAATTAAAACTGGTGATGAAATCGAAATAGTTGGTATAAGAGAAACAAAAAAATCAGTTTGTACTGGAGTTGAAATGTTTAGAAAACTTTTAGATTCTGGTGAAGCAGGTGATAATATCGGAGTACTATTGAGAGGTGTTGAAAGAACAGATGTTGAGAGAGGACAAGTTCTTTGTAAAGCTGGTTCAGTTACACCGCATACTAAATTTGAAGCACAAGCTTATGTTCTTAAAAAAGAAGAGGGGGGAAGACATACTCCGTTCTTCACAAAATATAGGCCGCAGTTTTATTTTAGAACTACTGATGTAACAGGTGAAGTTGAGCTACCATCAGGGACAGAAATGGTTATGCCTGGAGATGATGCGAAATTTACTGTAAAATTAATTACACCGATTGCAATGTCAGAAAAATTGAATTTTGCAATCAGAGAAGGTGGAAGAACTGTAGGTGCAGGAGTAGTAACTAAAATTATAGAGTAAGCTCTATATAGGAGTGTAGCTCAATTGGTAGAGCGCCGGTCTCCAAAACCGGAGGCTGAGGGTTCGAGTCCCTCCGCTCCTGCCAATAAATTATAAAACGATATGAGAAACCCGATTAAATTTATACAGGAAGTAAAACAAGAAGCTTTTAAAGTAACTTGGCCTACTTGGAAAGAAACATTACAAGGTGCATTAATGGTTTTCTTAATGGCAGTTGTAATGTCATTGTTTTTTTTATTACTTGATCAAGTATTAAAATTTTTTTTAGAACTATTGCTTAAGGTAAGTTTATAATGAAAAATTGGTATATAGTTCAGTCCCATTCAAGTTTTGAAAACAAAGTTGCTGGATTAATTAAAGAAGAGGCAGATAAGGCAAAAATCTCTGATAAATTTGAGGAAATTATTGTTCCAACACATGATGTGACCGAAGTTAAAAGAGGAAAGAGAGTTCAAAGAAAGAAGAAATATTTTCCAGGTTACGTTTTAATAAAAAGTGAAATGGATAATAATATTTATCATATGATTAAAAACATAAAAAGAGTAAGTGGATTTTTGGGAACAAAAGGAATGCCAGTTCCTGTTTCAGATAAAGAAATTGAGAAAATTTTAGGTCAAATTAAAGATGGTGTTGCTCAACCAAAATCAGGTATAGAGTATAGCGTAGGTGAAAAAGTTCAGGTAGTAGATGGACCTTTTGCCTCATTTAGTGGAATGGTAGAGGGAATTGATGAAGAAAAATCTAGACTTAAGGTTTCAGTTTCTATATTTGGTAGACCGACACCAGTAGATTTAGAGTATAATCAAGTAGAGAAAGTAAGTTAATGGCTGCAAAAAAAGAAATAAGTGGATTTATAAAATTACAAATTAAAGGTGGTCAAGCCAATCCAGCTCCACCAGTTGGCCCTGCGTTAGGTCAAAGAGGAGTGAATATTATGGAATTTTGTAAAGCCTTTAATGATAAAACTAAATCTTTAGCTGGTAAACCAGTTCCAGTAGAAATTACAGTTTATAAAGACAAAAAATTTGATTTTAAAATTAAGTCTCCTCCAGCTTCTTTTTTTATTAGAGAAGCAGCAAAATTGAAAAGTGGTTCACAAGAACCAGGTAGAAATATAGTAGCATCAATAACAAAAAAACAAGCAGAGGAAATAGCAAAACAAAAAATGGAAGATTTAAATGCACTTGATTTAGAGCAAGCTGTGAAAATAATTGCAGGTTCTGCTAGATCTATGGGAATTGAGGTAAAGGATTAATGGCTTCTAAGAGATTTAAAAAATTACCTGAAAAAACTTTGGAATTAAAACCTGAGAATATAGAAAAATTAATAC
>CABZLS010000015.1 GCA_902526645.1 uncultured Pelagibacteraceae bacterium | reverse complement strand
AATTAAAAAAATAATTAAACAAACTCAAAATAATAAATTAAAATTTGGTTACAAATTTGGATTGGAATTTTTAAATTCTAAAAAAGGACGTTTCTTCGTATCAAAATTAAAAAAAAAAATCATTTTTGCTGATCTTAAACTTCATGATATTCCTAATACATGTGCCTCTACTATAAAAGCAATTAAAGATTTAAAAGTAGATTATTTAACTATACATATAAGCTCGGGTTTAGAAGCACTAAAAGCTGCTAAAAAAGTTTCAGGTAAAACAAAATTAATAGGCGTTACAATACTTACATCCTTAAATAATAAGGCTCTAAAGGAAATTGGATTTAATAAAAATGTAAAAAAATTAGTTTTTCATCAGGCAAAGTTAGCTAATAAAGCAAAATTGGATGCTATTGTGTGTAGTGCCCAAGAAGTAAAAATAGTAAAAAAAATATTTAAAAAAGAAATTATAACTCCAGGAATAAGATTAAGTTCAAATTCGAATGATCAAAAAAGAATTTTAACTCCAAATCAAGCATATAAAAATGGAAGTGATTGGCTTGTGATGGGAAGGCCTATAACTAAAGGTAACATCAAAAAAAATATAAATTCATTAATTGATCATTTGAGTCAATGATCATTAAATCTAAAATATGTGGAGTTTCAGACTCTAAAACATTAAACTATATAATCAATCATACTTATTCACCTCAATTTATAGGATTTATTGTTAATTATCCAAAATCAAAAAGATATGTTAATTTAGAGAAATTAAAAGAATTATTAAAAATAGAAAAAAAAAAATCCTTATATGTTGCAGTGCTTGTTAATCCTAATAAAAAAATACTTGAAGATATTAAAGATTTACCATTTGATTATTATCAACTTTATGATTGTGATCCTGTGAAAATCAAGCTTATTAAGGAAAAATATAAAAAAAAAATCATAACTGCGATAACAGTTGAAAATGCGAATGATATAGAAAAATATAAGCTTTATTCTGACTCAACTGATATTTATTTGTTTGATAGTAAAGGATATGAAAAAAGTATGCCGTTTGATCATGGTTTAATCAAAAATTTGAATATAAATAAAGAGATTATGATTGCTGGAAATATACAAATTGATGATGATCTTGAAAATTATAAAAAAATAGCAGATATTATTGATATATCAGGTGGTTTAGAAACTGCAGGATTAAAAGATATTTCCAAAATAGAAATTTTCTTAAACAAAATTAAAAATTTGTAGTATGAAACTTAAAAAAAAAATTCCTTTGATCGATCAGCACGACAAATATGGATTTTGGGGAGGAAAATTTGGTGGAAGTTATATCCCTGAAACTCTTAAAAAACCTGTGGCAGATTTAACAAATAAATTTGAAAAATTAAGAAAAGATAAAAAATTCCTGAAAAAAAGAGATTTTTATTTTAGGAATTATGTTGGTTCTCCTACATCATTTGTAAAGTTGGAGAAATTAACAGAACACTTAGGTGGAGCTCAAATTTGGGCAAAAGTAGTATCGGAAGCAAATGGTGGGGCTCATAAAATTTATAATGCAACTGTTCATGCTTTGATATGTAAAGCTATGGGTAAAAAATATATAGTTGGTGATACTGGAGCTGGATACGCAGGTAAAATGTTGAGTATGGCAGCAAAGAAATTTGGCCTTAAATGTAAAATTTTTATGGGCGCAAAAGATATGAAAAGACAAAAACCTAATTGTGATGCAATGAAAAAAAACGGTGCTGAAATTGTACCAGTTTACTCAGGTAGTCAAACCTTAGTTGATGCAGTGAGCGAGTGCATGAGATATTGGGTATCAAATTGCGATAATACTCATATGTGTGTAGGGTCTACGGTTGGTCCTAATATTTTTGTCAAAATTTGTGGATGGAGCACTTCACAGATTTCAAAAGAGCTAAAAATACAATTAAAAGAAAAATTTAAAAAAATTCCAAAAAAAATTAAACTTATTAATTGTGTTGGTGGTGGGAGTTCAGCTTATGGTTTTTGGAGTGAGTTTATAGATTATGACAAAAAACAGATTGAACTAGTTGGTGTAGAGGCAGGAGGGCCAAAGAAATCGAAACTTCATGCAGCACCTTTAAGTAGAAATGCAAAAATTGGAATTTTACATGGGGCTGCTTCTTATGTTTGTCAGAATAATGAAGGACAAATTCATGAGACAGAATCAATTAGTGCTGGTCTTGATTATCCGGGAGTTAGTCCAATTCATTGCTTTTTAAAAGATACAAAAAGAGCAAGATACACTTTTGCAACAGATGAAGAGGCTTTAAATGCTTATAAATTAGTTACAAAATATGAAAAATTGAATCCAAGTTTAGAACCAAGTCATGCGTTTGCAGAAGCAATTAAAATTGCTCCTAGACTTAGCAATGACACAATATGCATTGTTAATTCTTGTGGTGATGCAAAAAAAGATAAGGACATATTAAAAAAAAGATTAGGAAAATATTAATGAGTAATTCTCTTATTAATCAAGCTTTTAAAATAGCGAATAATGAAAATAGACCAGCTCTTTTAACCTATACAGTTGCAGGTGATAATACAAAAAAAAAATCATTAGATATTTTAAAATCAATTTCAAAGTATGCAGATATATGTGAACTGGGATTCCCCCATAACGCTCCTATAGCAGATGGAAATCAAATTCAAACAAGTGCATATCGTGCTATTAAAAATGGGATTAAGATAAATGATGTTTTTTCAATTGTAAGTAAATTTAAAAAAATTAAAAAAAAAACACCAATTATATTAATGGGTTATTACAACATGATACATCAATATAATGAAAATAAGTTTATTACAAAGTGTAAAAAATCAAAAGTTGATGGATTAATTGTTGTTGATCTACCTTTCCCTGAGAATAAAAAATTTGCTCTTAAATGTAAAAAAAATAACATTAATTTTATTCAACTTATTTCGCCTACAACATCTAAAGAGCGTATAAAACAAATTATCAAAAATTCACATGATATGATCTACTATATAAGTATGCTTTCTACTACTGGAGGAATTCTAAAAGTTTCACCTAAAAAAATACTCAAAGAGTACTCAATTATAAAAAAACAAAATAAGTCAAAAAATGTAGTTATAGGATTCGGTATAACTGAAAAAACGATTAATTCTTTGAAAAAAGCTGATGGTTTGGTGGTGGGAAGCGCAATTTGTAAGGAAATAACTGAATCAATAAAAAAAAGACAAAATGCTGTCACAAATGTTACTAATGTAGTGAAAAGATTAAAAAATAAAATTAAATGAATTGGATTACAAAAATTATTAAAGCAGGTGAAAAAATTAAATCTGCTATTCATAAAAGAGCTACAAAAGAAGATATTGCAAATAGTGATTGGACTTCTTGTTGCAAAGGGCCAATTCTAAAGAAAGATTTAGAAGAAAATCTTTGGGTTTGTCCTGATTGCAACAAACATCATAGAATAAATCCTAAAAAAAGATTTGATATATTTTTTGGAAAAAATAATTATGAAATATTTAAAACACCTATACCAAAAGATGATCCATTAGTCTGGATAGACTCAAAATCTTATAAAGATAGATTAAAAGCTGCTAGAAAAAAAACTGGCATGGATTGTGGAATGATGGTTGTTAGTGGCTCAATTAACAATATAAAAGTAACTGCAGTAGCATCTGACTTTGATTTTTTAGGAGCGTCAATGGCTTCAGCAGAAGGAGAGGCTTTTTTATATGGAATTCAACATGCTATCGAAAATCAAACCCCATTTGTTTGTTTTAGCTCAGGTGGAGGTATGAGAATGATGGAAAGTTTAATCTCTTTATCTCAAATGACTAGAACCACATTAGCCATTAATGAACTAAAAAGTAAAAAACTACCTTACATCGTTGTTTTAACAGATCCCACTGCTGGGGGTATTACAGCATCATACGCAATGTTAGGTGACCTTGAAATTGCTGAATCAGATCATTGTCTAATCGCATTTGCTGGGGCTCGAGTTATACAGGGAACTGTAAAAGAAGATCTGCCTGAAGGATTCCAGAAAAGTCAATATGTTCAAAAAACTGGCTTTGTGGACTTTATTGTAGATAGAAAAGATCTCACTGAAAAAATAGGAACTATATTATCAATATTGTTAAAGAAAAATTCTGTTATAAGCACTGAAGAAAATGAAAATACAGAAAATACTCAGTCGCTTTCAAAAGTTGCATCCTAAAAAAATAGATCTGAGCCTTGATCGTATTAAAAATCTTTGTAAAAAATTAGGGAATCCTCAAGATAAAATTAAAGCAATCTCAGTGGTTGGTACCAATGGTAAGAATAGTACAATTAATGGAATCTTTTCTATTTTAAAAGAAGCAAAATTTAAATGTAATGTTTACACAAGTCCTCATATCCTAAAAATAAATGAAAGATTTATCTTTAACAATAAAGAGTTAAATGACAATGAATTAGTAGATTTATTTGAGGAAGTAGAAAATATTAATGATAATAAACCTATTACATTCTTTGAAATATTAACAGCTTCTTATTTTTACAAAGCTGCTCAATATCCAGAAAATATTAATCTTCTAGAGGCAGGACTATTTCACCGATTTGATGCAACTAATATATTAAAAGAAAACTTGGCTAGTGTTATATGTTCATGTTCAATTGATCATACAGATTGGCTACCAAAAGATGAGCGAACCATTGAAAGAATTATATTTGAAAAAACATCAAATCTATTAAATTCAAACATTATTGTGGCTAAACAAGGCTCTAAAAAAATAATGGATTGTATCAAAAGTACTATCACTCAAAACCAATCTAAAAAAGTATTTTTTAATGATGACTTTATTTACTCAGTTAATGAAAATGATTTTTTCTATTACAAAGATAAATTAGGTAGTCTAAAGCTGCCAATGCCTAATATTCTTGGTCAATTCCAGTTAGAAAATATATCAACTGCAATAGCGGTCTTAAGAACTTTAGGTATAGGTATTAAAGATGAACATATTAAAAAAGGAATTCCTAAAATAACTAGTTTAGCAAGACTTCAGGAGATCAAATCTGGTAAATTAAAAGAACTTGTTAAAAACAATAGATTATTAGTAGATGGAAGTCATAATGAAGATGGTGCAAGAGCATTAAATGAATTTCTTCAAAGCTTAAAATGTAATAAACATATAATAGTTTCAATGATGGCTAACAAAGATCATGTAAAATATATTAGGTACTTTAAAAATATTACATCAATAACTACGATAGATCTAAAAACTCAGCCAAACTCTATAAGTGGTAAAGATTTAAAAGAAAAGTTTAAGATAATGCCTAACGTCCAATATCAACCAACTGTTGAGCAAGCCATTAAATCTATAAATTTAAAAGAAGGTGATCTTTTACTAATTACTGGATCTTTATATGGTGCTGCCGAAGTATTAAGTCTAAATTAAATGTTTTTTTCCAAAAATTCTTTCATATTGCTTTCAGGAACTCCACCAACTTTTCTATCTACTTCTACACCTTTTTTATAAATTATAACAGTTGGAACACCTCTTATTCCTGCTGCACTTCCAGTATTTATTCCACCATCTTCGATATCAGCGTAATAAAATCCTGCTTTACCCTTGTACTCGTCTGATAGTTTATCCATTATTGGCTTTAAAGCTTTACAGGGACCACACCAAGCAGCACTGAATTGAATTACTGAAACATCCTCATTTTTTACTTTGCTTTCAAAGTCATCATCTTTAAAATCTATAAGCATAATTATCTTTTATAAATATGTATTTTAAAGTCAACTACGCAATTTCATATTTTTTCTCAATTGACATAACAAATTCATTTATTTCATCCAATTTTTTTAACTCCATCTCATCATCGTTATTATCTGCTTGATTTCTAAGGGTATCAATTTCATTATATGCCATTCCTATAGTTTGCCAATTTTCCTTATTCTTACTCAAAATTCTTCTAGCAATCTCACTTTTAATATTCTTATATAAATCTGGTGGTAAAATTTGAGGAGCTTCTTGATAGATAATTTTTTGACCAAACCAACTACATCTTTTGTCTTGAAATTTATCTAACATTCTTAATTTATCCTCCCATGAAGAGCTATGCCATATTTTAAAAAGAGCTGTATCTTTGTTGGGTATAAATTTTTCATACAAAGTTTCTTCAGGTAATAAATTTTCTTGAGTTTTGGTTTGTTCTTTTTCTTCCTCAATTTCTCTGTAGATTGTTTGGACATTTTGACAAAACTTTTCACTTTCTCTGACCATTCTGGCTCTTTTTTGTATCACATCAGTCCCAAGTTTATTGTAAGGATTTCCTTTTGGATATTTAAATTCCAGCGCACATTTTTTGTCTAAAAATACTGGCGCTTTGTTGATTTTCAACACTCGAATTATTTTTGGAGAAGTTTTGCTAAAAATAGATCTTAATTGGTTAATTGTCAGATTTAATAAAGGCTCAGGATCATTTCTTAAGTCATAAACAAACCTATCATTCGATTTTTTATGAAAAAGATGAGAATTATGATTTGGATGCAAATTGCCCACAAGATAAGGAAAATCCCTTCCTTGTATAATTTCATTTATTGTGAATATTTCCTCTTTCTTTAAATGGGTTTCACAGCCAGCTTTCGTTGCGGTTATCAAAAATTTTTCCCAATTTTCTTCATGTTTGTTTTTTACAATTCTAAGAATTTCACAACTTGTATAAGCATCATGAAATCCAGTATGTTGTTGCGTAGTATCAAATCCTTGGGCTGTTGCAAGTGACTCCAAAGCAAATGAAGGATTACCCTTTTCTGTTAATCCTGTTTTCAAAGTTTTGGGATTTAAAAGTTGTGCAGCTCTAGCTATGTGTATACCATCATGTTCGCTATTGGGTGAAGAGTGGGTAATGTAAGGATATCGATTTCCTTTAAAAAAATTATGCTGAGTCATGAATCTGTCAAAATTTGTATTATTCCAACCTATAAACATGCATGGTCCTGCTTTTAAAAAGAAATTTTCAAGGGCTCCTAAAAAATCATAATGAGAATAATTACCCTTTGTTAAAAGATCAATACTTGTTGAGTTAACAAGTAATGCTTTTGCACTTGGGACTTCTCCCTCAGGCATTCTGCCTCTAATATTCAATCTACCAATTTCTTTTAAATCTTTATCAACTACAACTGCCCCAACTTCAATTATTGATCCCCAATTAGTGCTATTTGTCGTTTCATAATCGTAAATTACTATTTTATCCATTATCTCTTATATAAGTACTTAATTTAAATTTGAAAGCTCATGAAATTTTTTTAATCTTCCTAAAAATAAATTTTGATATGTTATTAATTCAGGGCCTTTAATTTTAAATTCCTGAAATAAATTATCTATAGTGCAAACTAAAATTACACAAGCATCAATATGTGAGTTATACACGATATTATGTGCAAGAGAATATGCTGCTGTCTGTAACAACCAGGATTCTATATACTCAATTTTTTTTGGTTTATTGCTTTGTTTAAAATCAATTATAGTCTCTTTTCCCTCATAAACTCCCACACAATCTGCGGTACCAGCATATTTTTCAGGATAATAAAGGGTGCATTCAGTTCCCCATATTTCTTCTAATCTATTTGTTAATCCCTTATCAATAATTTCTTTTGCCATTTTTTTATATTGCTCATTGTCATCAAAGAAACTTAAATTTTCTCTACCCAAAAGAAAAGACTCTAAATAGTTGTGCATTTGAGATCCCCTGCTACTTGCTGCTTTTGTAATTGCTTCAGCTTCTTTTTGCCCCGTTCTTTCTCTCCAATTTGCTAGTGCTGCTTTATCTTCCTCTGATTTTGTTGCATCAAGTATTGAGGTAACGCTTGGTAATTTTTTCTCTCCTAACAAATATCTTCTAATTCCATCTACAGTTGCTCTTGAGGATTTAGGATAGTCATATTTTTTATTCCATTTCATGATGAATCGGTTGATACCTTGTACTATCAAGTTTAATAATTATCTAGTAATTATGGAAAAAAAAACAGATATCGAAAAAATTAATTCATACGAACATTTAGTTGAAAAACTAAAGAAATGGGAAGTAAGTCCTCAGGAAACTTGGGATTTAATTCAAAAAATTAAATTTAACACAAGTAATAAAACTATCTGGAAAATGAGAAAATTTCATATGTATATCGAGTATAGAGGTATGTCTTTAATAAATGATAAAGTGTTGGACAAAGTTGATATACTTGCAGATAAAAGTAAACTTATGGGGAAAGCTCACATGGTTGAATATTTTAAAAATGTGAAAAAATTTTTACCAAAAAGAGTCGACACAATTAAAAAATTAGTAGAATCAGATTATTATAAAAACAGATACAAATTCTTCAATAAAAACAAAAAATTTGATACTAGGCTAGAAATCAAAAACCTTGAAAAATTAATTGCTGATAAAAGACAAGATAAATTCTGGGACCCATATTTGTTTAGTAAAATGGAAGAAACTATAAGTAAATTTGAGGGTAAAAGAAAAAATATTTTTGATGGTCCTTGGGCAGAAGAATTATTAAGCGCTCTTCGTTAAGGGTCTGACGAATTAAATATTTATTCGTCACAACACTGACGTATTAGAAAAAATTAGAAAAAAAAAAATTTGTTATTAAGTTAGTTTCCATGACTAAGGAAATAAAACTTTTACCTTTCTATGGAAAAGAGGATAAAAAAGCCTATTTTTCTGAATATTTCCTATCATCAATCAATTTTAATGGCATGACTGAGAAGCTAATTAAGGAACGCCCTGGCATGCCATTAAGAGTTGCTAAAGCTGTAACTCTAGCAACTGTATATGCATTACATGCTGATCTTGTTATCGAAGAGTGTAAAAAAGAGGATCGATTCGAAGATATTATAGATGAGGATGTTTTGTATGAAGAAAATCAATAAATTATGACAAAAATAGTTAAATTCCCAAAAGATAAAATTGAGTACTCAGATAGGTTCTTTAGGAAAGTTGATCCAAAGGCAGTTACTCATTGCATCAGAATGTCAAATCCCAAATTATCAGCTAAAGTTGCTCATGCTATTGCCTTAGCATTAGTTTACACAACCTATGTAGAACTAGTTTTAGATGAGGAAAAAATTCCTCAAGATATAGTTGATAAAGTAAGAAATAACGATTTTCAGTCGTTTATTGATAATAGTCATGATAAAAGGTTAAATTAAATTATGGAAGCAATTTTAGGAGTAATAGTAGGTTTTGTAGCATTTGGTATTGTTTGGTTTTTTCTATTAAAACCAAAAAAAGATGAGATGCCAACAGATGAATTAAAAATTAAAGAGGAAGAATTAAAAAAATCTCAAATTGATTTAGCTAGAAGGGAAGAAGAAATAAAAGCAGCTGTAGAGGCTAAACAAAACTTAACTAATCAACTTGAGGAAAAAAAGGGTGAAGTAAAAGATCTTTATGAAAAAGTTGATGAAATTACTAAAGGAGTAACTGAATATAAATCTATATCTGAAAAAGCGATTAATAAACATGATGAAGCTATAGCGCGTCATACAAATTGGTGGGAAAAGCTAACAACCAATATCACTTATCAAGGAAAATTTAATCAAGAAATTTTAGAAAATCTTCTAACTAGTGCAAATCTTGTAAAAGATAGAGATTTTTTTCCTCAAAAAAAACAGACAACTTATGACATTGATGACAATAAAGACAAAGATGTAATCCCTGATATGCTCTTAAAATTTCCAGAGAGAAATTATATTGTTGATGCTAAAGTTTCTTTAACTCATTGGACAAAATATATTAATGAGAAAGATGAAAATCAAAAAAAACAATATCTAAAAGATCATCTAGCTTCTGTTAGAAATCACCTATTTGGACCAAAAGGATTGGCTAAGAAAAATTATAATAAGCTCTATGGAATAAAATCTTTACAATCTGTCATTGTTTTTTTTCCGGCATCTAACCTCTATTCTGTAACTCTTGATGCTGATAAGACCCTTCAAACAGAGGCTCTTAAAGCAAACTTTATTTTATCGTCCCCTACTGAGCTGTTGAATATGATTAAGGTTTTTGAACAAATCAAAAGTGAAAAGAAACAAATTGAAAATATCAGTAAGATCATAAACTCTGCTAGTAAGATATTTGATAAATACTCAGATGTTAAAACCGCGATTAAAGGAGCACTGCAATCATATAAAACGCATGCAAATCAACTACAAAGCCTAGTTACAAAATCTTGGGGCTCACAAGGATTAGAGAAACAAATAAAAAAACTTGAAGATGAACATGGCGTTATACCTGGAAAACAAATTCCTGAAATACCACTTGAGCAAGCAAATATTACCGAAGTTATAGATCCAGAGGAAGACAAAGATAAGTTAAACTGATCAGATGGAATTAGCTTTTATAATTAAAATATTCTTTGTTATTGCAGGTATTGTAACTTTATACGCAATAGGTAGGAACCTTGATATTATCAAAATAATACTAATTTATTGGAAAGACTTAATTTTTAGAAAGTAATTTTAATATTTTTCTAAGACCCATTTTATTACTTGACGACTTAGAAATCATCATACAAGCCTCTGATTGTAGTATCTCTCCATCTTTTAAAATACGTAAATTATTTGCTTTTAAAGTTTCTCCAGTAGACGTGATATCTGTAATTATCTCAGAAGAGCCTGTAAAAGGATAAGCTTCAGTTGCACCCAAACTGTCAATTAATTTGAATTGGGTAACACCCTTTGAAAACAAAAATCCCCTTGTTAAGTTTGGATATTTTGTTGCTACTCTTAATCTTTTCTTTTTCTTATCTTTAAATTCAAATGCAATTTCCTCTAAATCTGCAACTGTCTGCACATCTATCCATGGATCAGGAATTGCAACTACTAATGTAGCCTTACCAAAATTGTATCTTTTTAAAACATTAATTTTTTTTTGAGTGTTTATTTCGCTTTCTTTTAATAAATCAAAACCAGAAAAACCTATATCCAAAGATCCATCTCCAAGTCTTTCAATGATCTCTCTTGCATGAAGATATAAAATCTTAATATTTTTATATTGTTTAATTGATCCTAAAAGATCTCTTTCTCCTCTTTCAGAAATGAGATTTAATTTATTTTTTTTAAATATATTTAAAACATCTTTTCTAAGTCTACCTTTGCTAGGGATTCCAATATTTAAAATATTTTTTGTCATTAGTAATTTAAATTTAAAGCAGCACCTACTGCTGGAGTTTGTTTTTTTGATCCTAAGTCCGAAATTAGACTATCATAACGACCACCATTAATAATATTTTTTGATGAGTTTTTAGATTTAATATCAATTTTAAAAACCATTCCGGTGTAATATTCCAATTGCCTTCCAAAAGATGCTGAAAATACTACATTTAATTTTGAAACCTTGTTATTAGAGATTGGAAAATATCTTTGATCTACAGCTAAATTTATTCTGTTTTTTTTGAAAAATTTATTTAACTCTATGGCTGCTTTATTTATTGGACATTTTATTTTTAAGAAATCTTTTATTATTTTTGAAACATTTTTTCCTTTACTGGCTCTTCTAGGGTCTTTTATTTTCTGATCAAATCTTTTTAATATTTCATTTATTGTTCTTCCAGCCACAACATTTGACAAATCTTCTTTAAGCATTTTCACGTAACGCTTTTTATCTATTTCTACAATTGTTGGATCAACATCTGAATTAGTTTCTAATCTTTGTAATAAATCATTAAAATATTCCTCTCTCCAGAAGTGCCTCGATAATCTTAGTTTCCATCTCTTTGGAATATCCAATTTTGATATTAACAAATTAAATATTTCCACATTTCCAAGAGTGAGTGTTCCTGATGAATATTTAATTTTTTGAAGTGATTTAAGAGATGTATTTATAATTTCTTTATCATCATTTTTCTCATCTTTAGATCCTAAAATTTCGAATCCAATTTGATTTCTAATGATTGAGTCTTTTTTGTTTTGTGATTTTCGATAAGCTTGACCATTGTAAAAAATTTTTTCCTTACCCTTTAAATTATTTTCTAAATATCTTAGACAAGATACAATCGTTAAATCTGGTCTTAGACACAACTCGCTTCCATTTTGATCAGTAAAAGAGAAGATAAATTTTCTAAAATTTTCTCCTGATCTTTGAACGATATGATTAGCCTCAATTACTGAGGGTAAATCAATATATTTAAAACCTCTAGATTTTACCGATCTAAGGATATTTTCAGATAAGTTTTTTGACTTCATCGATTAAATTTTCTTTTGGAAATGTTTTATTGTTTTCACCCTTAACACCTTTGAGGTTTTTTATAGTGACTTTATTTTCATTAAATTCATTTTCACCACATATTATTGCAACATCCAACTCACGTTTATTTGCTAGGGTTAGTTGCTTACCTAAATTTTTCTTTAGATCTAAAAAAATTTCAGCATTGATATTATTATTTCTTAATAGATCTAAAATTTCATAATAATTTTTAAGATATTTTTCATCCATTACACAAACTAAAACTGGTTTTTGACTGTCTACTTTTATTTGATCTAATTGCATCAAAGCAAATAACAATCGATCAACTCCAAAACTAATTCCGGTGCCTGGAATATCCACACCTCTAAATCTCGAAATTAATTTTGCATAGGCTCCTCCAGAACAAATACTGCCTATATCAACCTCTTTACCCTTGTTATTCGTAACTTTAAAATTTAGGTTTGTTTCAACAATGAAATCTGAATAATAAGCCAGTCCCCTAACAATTGTAAAATTTGTTTTGACCTGATTTAAATTTGAACTGTAACCCAATACTTCAAATACTTGTTCTAATTCCTTTATACCTTCTTGAGACAATGGATTTTTTAATGTTTCTTTTAATTCTTTTAAATCTTTAATTTTTAGAAAATTAAGTATTTCGGACGCTTGTTCATCATTTAAATCTGCACCCTTAGTAATTGCACCACTTATATCTTTTCTCTCTTTTTTAAGCAGATCTTCAACACCTTTTAAACCAAAACCTGGTTTATCTAATTTATCAATTGCCCTAATTACTTTTGCTTGCTTTTCTTCTGATATTTTTAAATCATCAATTAATCCTTGAACTATTTTTCTGTTACTAATGTTAATTGTAAATTGATCTTTTTTTAGACCACAATCTAACAAAGTACTTGATATTAAATTACAAAGCTCAGAATTTGCCTGGGCAGGATTAACATTTCCTATGATATCAAAATCTGCTTGCATAAATTCTCTGTACCTTCCATTACCAGCCTTTTCATTCCTAAACACATTTTGAATAGCATACCTTTTAAAGATTGATGGAAGCTCTTGATTATTTTGAGCAACAAATCTAGCAAGCGGGCTTGAAAGATCATACCTAAGAGTAATGCTTTTTTCTCCATCCTGAAATGAGAATACATCAGACATAGGATTAGCATCATCTTCTGCCAAAAAAGATCCTATATTTTCACTTATCTCAAACGAAGGGGTTTCCAGAGCCTCCGCTCCAAATTTAATAAAATTATTCTCAATAGCTTTTAAAAGCTTTTTTTTGAGAAGAAGTTTTTTATCCCAACGATCTTCAAATCCTGAAGGTAATCCAGGAATTAATTTTTTTTCTTTATTCATTTTTTGGTACCCGGGCTGAGAGTCGAACTCAAACTTAAAGTTCCACAAACTTCCGTGCTAACCATTACACCACCCGGGCTTATCCTCTTTGTTTTTATCTTATTTTATGTGGATTTAAAATTATTATATAAATGATTAAATGCTAGCTTTAGCCAGCATGGAAATGAGTGTGCACACCTCTATTGATACCTAAAGATACTAATCTTTTGGTTAAATATTCTATTTTTAAAATATTAATAATCATAAAAAGCCTTTTAGCCAAAAAAATAAATTATTCAAGCTTTTACATAAAAAGGACGCTTTATTAATACTTAAAAAGCAATAGAAAGCGTCCTTAACAAACATTAAATATATTGATTACTACTCGATAGCCTTTAAATTTACAGCTGATGGACCTTTAGGACCATCTTGAAGCTCAAACTCTAATTTCTGACCCTCATTTAAATACCTCATTCCTGCTGATTTTACTGCTGAAACATGTACAAACGCGTCTTTTTCTTTATCTTCCCTTTCAATAAAGCCAAAACCTTTTTTACCGTTAAACCATTTAACAGTGCCTTTTAGTGTTGTCATTTTATTCTTATCCTATTGTTTATTTATAAAAAAATTATTTTATTTTTTTTTAAAATACAAGATTTAAAATTGTCAGTTATATAAAAAAAATAAGTGGTGGGCAGTCCTAGAATCGAACTAGGTCTTCGTGCTTTTCAGGCACGCGTACGTACCAACTATACCAACTGCCCAATAATATTTAACCTCTGAATATTATTCTTCCTTTTGTTAAATCATATGGTGTCATTTCAACTGTAACTGAATCTCCTTGTAGAACACGAATTCTGTTCTTTCGAAGCTTGCCAGCAGTATGTGCTGTCACCGTATGTCCATTCTCTAATTCAACTTCAAACATTGCATTTTTAAGTAAAGTTTTCACTGTTCCTTTGAATTGAAGTAGATCTTGTTTAGACAAATTTAATTTTTCTCCATTCTTTTTTTAACTGATTGCGCATGAGCAACTAGTTTTTCATAATTTGCAAGAGTTATAACTGATGGACCAAGTCTTTCAATACCTTTTTTTGAAAGTTTTATATAAGATACTTTTTTTACAAAATCATAAACACTCAACCCACTTGAATATCTACTAGATGTATTAGTTGGAAGAATATGATTTGAACCAGGTACACCATAATCTGTCATAGACATTAAAGCATATTTACCAAGACAAATTGAAGGAGCATTTTTTATTTTTGAAATTAAAGATCTATAATTTTTGTTAAAAATTTGTAAATGCTCAGGACCAATTTTATTACAAATTTCAATTATCTTTTTATCAGAATTTGCATAAATGATTATTCCGTTATTCATTAAACTTTTTTTAGCAATAGAAGCTCTGGGTATTTCTTTTAATTGTTTGAAAATTTCTAATTGGATATTTTTAATAATTTTTTTATCTTTTGAAATCAAAATACATTGTGCAAGTTTGTCGTGCTCTGCTTGACTAATCAAATCACTTGCAATCCACTCAGGATTAGAAAATTTATCACAAATGATTAATATCTCAGAGGGTCCTACTACACCACTCTCTATACCCACCTCTCCAAAACATTCTTTTTTAGCTGCAGCGACGTATGCATTTCCTGGTCCAACAATTTTGTCAACTTTTTTAATTTTTTTTGTACCATAAGCTAATGCTGCTATCGCAGAGGGACCACCTATTGAATAAATTTCTTTAATTTTACATTTCTTAGCAGCATATAAAACTGCTGGATTTTGTTTACCTTTAAAAGCAGGATTAATCATCACTAACCTCTTTACACGGGCTACAATACCAGGTATTGCTGCCATTAAAACGCTGGAGGGATACGATGCACTTGATCCTGGCACATAAATTCCAACAGAATCTATAGGCAAAAATTTATAATCTATACTATTTTTTAATTTATCTTGAAAATGAATGTCTTTTAATTTTTGTAGAGAGTGAAATTTCATTATTCTATTATATGCAAGATCAATAGCTTTTTTTACTTGTTTATCTAATGATGAAACAGATTTTGAAATTTGTCTTTTAGAGGGAATTATAATCTTATTTTTATTGAATTTTTTTTCGTACTTTAGAAGAGCTTTATCACCATTTTTTCTTATATCTTTTATAATGCTTGAAACAGATACTAAATTAGATTGGACTTTATTTTTTCTTTGACTTAATAATTTATTAAGGTCTTTGTTAAATCGTTTTGAATTATGTATCAATAATTTCATAATTTATTTTTATTCATTTTGATCCTCTAATCTTACTTCAATAGTTTCGGTTGATAAAGCAATAAGGGCATTATCGTTAAAAATCAAATTAA
>CABZLS010000014.1 GCA_902526645.1 uncultured Pelagibacteraceae bacterium | reverse complement strand
TGTGCTAATGGAGTCTTCATCAATCCAACCAAGACTTCCACTATTTTTTGATGAACTTGCAATACTATGTATCAAAGCAGCATTTTCGAAACCTTTATCAATGATATCTTTTTTGATTTGATTAAAAGTTTCGTTAATTGTTTTATTTTTTTCCTTATTGAAAACAATTTCGGATAGCAAAAATGATTTTAATTTTTTTTGTTTTTGTTCTTCTATTTTAGATTTCAATTTTTTTTTATCTATATTAATTTGATTAATAAATTTAGTGTAAATAATTTCATTCCACAAAGCCTCAATGATAATTTTTTCCTTAAAAATCTCAAAATCGATATCGTAAATATCCAAATAATTTATAAAATCTTCTTTAGTATCAAATTTTAAATTGTTATATGAAGTTTTTATTAATTGTTCCAAATAATTTTCTTCCACACTTAATTTTTCAAAACTATTCAAAATTTCTATTCTTTTAATTTTTTCCCTTATAATTGAGTTTAGTGAAATCTTATAAATTTCATTATTACTCATGTCTCTAAGATTTTTATTTAAAGCTTTTAGATATTTGGTCTCATTTAATATATCTATAGAGGTTACTATTTCGTTTTCTACTTTAACTATAATTTTATTTTCATAAGAAAACAAAGGGCTTATAAATAGTATTAATAATATTAAAAAATTTATTGATAATTTTTTTATAAACATTTTATTAATCTCTATATACACTTCGATCCACTTTTTGCTCATATTGAGTGAGTGGGAATAGTGTCAATGTAAATAATAAATCTTCATTAGGTTGAACATCTCTGTCTTGGTAGTAAGTTTTTTTATATTTAAATCCAGCAGTTAAACAATCATTTTTATATTCATAAACAAGATCATAATATTCTGTTAAATTAATTTCTCTATTTCTTCTTGTTTGAAAGGTTAAGAAGTTTTTATCTCTCAAATTAAGAGTTGTTTTGTTTTCTAAAACATTTCCTCCACCCATTTTTCCTGCGTTTTCTCTATAATTAAATTCGGTTATTAAATTAAATAGTGATAATTTTGTTCCAATAGAGTTGTGTTCGAATGTATTAAAATCGTTATCTAACGAAAAATCATAATTTAAACTAAAGAAATCGGTTATTCCAATACTAGATGATCCAAATATATTAGAACTTTTTTGTCCAATTGAACTACTTATAGGTATATTGTCTTGTCTAACGTCTCTAATAACTTTAGCTATATTAAATTCAAAAAATTTATTTACATCATCTAACCTTTCTTTTGAGTAATCGAGACCAAAAGTAACTGATTTTCCTTGCTCATAAGTGTCACTTAAACCCAATCTATTAATTCCAAATATATTATCCGTTGTAATAAATTTATTTTCATTTGAGTAATCTTTCATGTCACCAGGATTAATTCTTAAAGATAACTTAGGAGTAAGAGTATTATAAAATTTTTTATCCAATTTAGTTAGTGGAAGACTGGTTTCAAAATTATAGATATTTGAAAGCTCAATTTGAGGGCTTGATTTGTATTGTTCATCATTTTTTGCAGTTGTATTAATATTTTTAAAATAAATACCAAAATTATTTTTAAATCCTTTTTTTGATATAAAATCAAAAGTTTCAAAATTAAGTGTATTATCTATAACAGTTCTTAAGTTGTTAGTTTTTCTTAAATTATTATTTCCATTAGACGAAAAATTAAAATTACCATAAGTATTTTCATAAAAATTAGATAATGATAAATTATAATAAGGTAATACATATTCATATCTGTCACTACTTAAACCTTTCAATTTTTCATATGCTGTAATTCCTGAGCTAAAATTGATTTTTTCATTGTCTAAGTTAAGAGTAACACTAGAAGTCAATTGATTTAAATTTGAAGGTCTTATCTCTTCATTTGTATTGATCAAATTTGTATCAAAAACTTTTAAGTATGTATCGTTTGTGACTTTTTCTAATGAAACATTTAAATTACTATTTTCAAATTTTTCAAGGTCTAAATCTAATTCAAATTTTGAAAATAAATGGCCAATACTATTCTTATTATTATCTTTAGAGGATGATTGATATCCTTTAGTTAAACCTACATCTATAATAAAATTTGATTTTTTATTTACTTGCCTATATTCATTCGAAAACATGTAAATATCACTATCAAAAATTGTTGGTTTAATAGTCATATCTTTATTTTTGGAAATTACGTGATAATAAGGAGCAAGCAGAGAAGTTCCTAAAATTGTTGAGTTATTTAATTGTGGTTGTAAAAAACCACTTTGTCTATCCACGCTTGGATCTGGGTGAAAGAATTTAGGAAAATACATTACTGGAACATCGTAAATCTTTAGAACAGAATGATCATAAATTAATTGTTTTTTCTTTTTATCATGAATAATTTTTTTTGATTTTATGCTCCAAGGAGGACAGGTATCATTAATTGCACAGCTAGTAAAAATACCTTTATTAATAGTTGTAATTTCATTTTTTCTGTTTGATGAAACTCCATATATTCTTGGATCGTTTTTTGAAATATCAAAGATATTTTTTTTAATATTAATTTTTGTATCGCTAGCTACATAACTTTTATTATCAAGGTCAAATATTCCATCTTTAAATTCGTAAATATCTTTTTCCTCATCATTGGGATTATTATAATCTATTATAACAACAATATTATCACCTTTGAGTAATTTTTTTTCTAAAAAAAATTCAAACTTATCTAATTTATAAAAAGTTCCGTCATCATCAATTATTGTTGATTTTTGTGTTGCAAGAAATCTTTTTTCATTTCTAAAAAATTTAGTATCATTTGATGTAAACTCATATTTTTTTTCAATGAATGCTTTAGTTTTTCCATAAGTGAAAATTTCCTCTTTGTTTTTAAAATAAGTAATTTTATCTGTTAAAATTGTGTAATTATTATTTGTATCTTCAAGTTTTACATTTTTTTTTGCAATTAAAATATTTGAAACTCTATTATACTCAAATTCCTCCGCTGAAATTTTCAAACCATCATTTGTTGTTGCAGTACCACCCTTAAAACCTTTGAAAGTGTTACCATCATCAGTTACTTCAATTTCTGAAACATTAAAGTTAAATTGTTCTGCACCCATAGTCGGAAAAGTATTTAAAAAAACCACTAAAAAAAGTACTGATAATAATTTAATTTTATTTTTCATTAATTGTACTTAACATTCTTATATTGATTAGAATTAAAAAAATTAAAGGTAGCCAAACTGAGACTGACAAAGGTATTTTTTCAGTATCTCCTAGTACGTAAAAAAAATTGTTTATATAGTAGATTATAACACAGAAAAAAAGACCTATCGAAATTTTAAAAGTTGCTCCTTTAAACCTTTTAGTATTAAACATTATTATTGCAGACAAAATTGTCATTAACATGAAATAAAGTGGAAAAGACAATAACTTTTGGAGTTGTATGTCCACCTCAGTCGTTGAGTAATTTATTTGTTTATAATTCATTCTAAGTTTAATGAGTTCAATTAATGATAATGAGGATAGATTAGAAAATAAGCTTTGAATTCTTTTGTAGTCAAAATTTGAAGTAATCTTTATTAAGTTGAGATTTTTTGATGTATTATTTTCAAATATTCTTGGATTATAAATTTCCCATTCATTTTTTTTTATGTCAATTTTTTCACTTTGAATATTCTTTTTTAAATTAAATTCCTCGTCAAATTCACTTATAAAAGCATCTATTAAAAAGTTTTGATTTATTTTTGATGCATTGATAATCCGAGTTTCACCATCAATATAATCTTTTATCCAAAGTCCGTTTTTAGTGATAACTGCTAAATATTTATTATCAGATGTGTATTTATTTTTTAATTCAAGATAAATATTCTTTAAGTTTGAAGAAAAACTATAAAAAAGTGTGATAATTAAAACTCCAAGAAGAAAAGATAGGGAGCTTATAATCCATAATATTTTTGAATTTTTTAAACTTGAATATTTAAATATCTGTATTTGATTATCATTAAACAAGTTTATAAAAAAAACTTGTGTGGTTAGTAAAAAAATAAATGGATACATTTCAAAAATAAGATCAGGTGAATTTAATAATGATACATATAATGGAAAATAGGATTTTACCTCGTAATTTTTAAAAAACTCAACCTCACTTAAGATATTTAAAATTAATATTAAACTAAACATAATAAAAAAAACATAAATAAAAGATTTGAGATAAATATTGATTAAAAATTTGATATAAGTTTTCATAAAATTATTCTTTGCTTAAAAATCTCATTTTGAATTTATGAAATATTATCATATATATTGATAAAAAAATAATTATTGGAATTACAATCATTTTAAGATTCCCTAAAAAAGTATTTTCTATAAACTTCAGTGTTGTTTCTGAAAAAATTATCATTGATAGACCAAAGAGAAAAATGAATAATCTTAATTTTGAGTAATTTAGATTTTCTTTTGAGTATATAGTCGTCATTAATGAGATGAGGATTAGTATTGGAATATAAATTGGAATGATAAACCTTTTATAAAGCTCTTTATATAAATTGCCTAAACCATCTTTTGAACAATTATGTGCACTATTTGTAAAATCAATATTTTTAAGTAAACTTAGATTTAATGAAAATAAATCGTTAATACAACTAAACAATATTAATGTTGAGGTTTCTTGTAATTTATTAACCACTACAATATCAGAGTCTAAATTAGTTAAATTAAAATCAGATTTTTCAAAATTAAATGTTGAAATTTTATTATCTATATTATTTATTGTTTTACCTTCATATAATTCTAGAATTTTGCTATTCCCTCTAACGATAAATCTGCCACTTTTGGATAATGTAATTTGAAAAGAATTATCTCCTGTTTCTTTTTTTAGATAGATATTTTTTAATATTCCATCAGAACTTTTCTCTTCTGCATAAATTGTTAAATTTTTGATTATATCATTAAATTTTTTTGGCTTGATAAAATCCTCCAACAAATCAACATTAGAGTCTCTCATTAAAGTTCTAGAAATTTCTTGAGATTTAGGAACAAAAAAAGATGTAAAAAGTATTTGAATTAACATTAGTAATAGAGATATTTTTACAAAAAAATTAATTAGTTGAATTTTATTAATACCAAAACTCCAAAATATTATTAATTCATTATTAAGTTCATATTTAGTTAAAATATAAAAAAAACTAAAAAATAATGCGAAAGGTAATATTTTAGATATTATTTTAGGGAAGTTTAAAAGTGTATAATTTAAGTAAACAAGATAACCTCTTCCATCCTCAATCATGATATCCAGAAAATTAACTGCTTGAAAAACCCATACAACAACACTGGCGCTAACCAATGAAATTAGGAAAAATATTAAACAATCACTGAGTATTTTTTTAAATAAAATTTTTTCCATTGAAATATTGCAAAATAGTATTTATATAGTTTCAACTTTAAGTTTACAATTAAATACAACCTAAAGTACATATTTATATAAAATGTCAATAAAAATAAGCATAAAAACAAGTATTTCTGAAAATCGGATAAAAAACTTTGTATTGTTCACAGACAAAGAATTTAAAATTAATGGTTTTTCCAAAATCAGTCTAGCTAAACAATCCTCATATATAAACAAAATTATTAATTCAAATAAATCTAAAGATCAAAAATTTTTGACTTTTAATCTTAACTCTTATCAAAAAGTTATTTTAATAAAATTAGAAAATATAGTTTCATCAATAGATAATGAAAAAAAAGGAGCAGAATTTTATAAATTAATTAAATCAAATTCGTTATTTGATTTGACTTTTTTTGATATCAATATTCAAGAAACAAGTAATAAAAATAAAAATATGTTAGATGAATTTTTCCATGGTGTTAAATTAAAGTCCTATGAGTTTAATAAGTATAAGTCTAAAAATAAAATTTATAAATTTAATTTTGATATATTATACAAAAATAAAAAGTTTAATTTCAATAAAGATAAAAGATATGATTCTTTAGTTGAGGGAATTAATTTAACAAAAGATTTGGTTTCAGAACCAGGAAATATTTTACACCCAGATGAGTATGCTAAAAGAATTAATCAATTAAAAAAGTTTGGTCTTAAAGTAAATATTTATGACGAAAAAAAATTAAAAAAGTTGGGCATGAATGCAATTATAGGTGTCGGTCAAGGAAGCATACGAGGATCTTATTTAGTAACTATTGAGTGGAATGGTTTAAAATCTAATAAAAAACCTTTAGCTTTTGTTGGAAAAGGAGTTTGTTTCGATACAGGAGGAATTTCACTAAAACCAGCAAAATTTATGGAGGACATGACTTATGATATGGCTGGTTCGGCTGTCGTTGTAGGTTTAATGAAAAGTTTAGCTTTAAGAAAAGCAAAGATAAATGCCGTAGGAGTAGTGGGACTTGTTGAAAATATGCCAGGGGGTAATGCACAAAGACCTGGAGATATCGTAAAATCTTATAGCGGTAAAACTATAGAGGTTTTAAACACTGATGCAGAAGGACGTCTTGTCTTAGCTGATGCATTAACTTTCACAGAAAAAAAATTTCAACCCGAATTTATTGTTGATTTAGCAACATTAACTGGTGCAATTATAGTTTGTTTAGGATCTGAATTTGCAGGTCTTTTTTCAAATAATGATAAACTGTCAAAACAACTTTTTGATTCTGGAATTAAAGTTGATGAAAAAGTTTGGAGAATGCCGCTACATAAGAATTATGATAAATTGATGAACTCCAAAAATGCTGACATGCAGAATATTAATTATATAGGTGGTGCTGGATCTACAACGGCTGCACAATTTCTACAAAGATTTATATTAAATAAAACTCCATGGGCTCACTTAGATATTGCTGGAATGGCTTTCTCTAAATATGGGGGAGCTTTTAATTCCGGGGGAGCAACTGGATTTGGAGTTAGATTATTAAATAAGTTAATAGAGGATCATTATGAGTAATTTGGAGCAAACTTTGTCAATCATTAAGCCAGATGCAGTTGAAAGAAACTTAGATGGGGAGATTAAAGAAATTTTTAAAAAAAATGGATTTAAAATTACTAATGAAAAAAAAATTCAAATAGAAAAATTTGAGGCTGAAAAATTTTATAAAGTTCATGAAACAAAACCATTTTATAATGATCTATGTACATATTTGGCATCAGGACCAATAGTCGTGATGATATTAGAAAAAGATAACGCTGTATTGGCTAATAGAGAGTTAATGGGAGCAACAAATCCAGAGGAGGCAAAGGATGGAACTATTAGAAAAAAATATGGTATTTCAATCGATAAAAATTCAGTTCATGGTTCTGATAGTTTAGATAATGCTAAACTTGAAATAGAATTTTTTTTTAAAGACTAGAGAAAACCTTTTGAATAGCTTTGGGATAAAGCATATGTTCTTGTCTCAATATCCTATTTTTTAAAGTTTTTGGGGTATCCGTTTTAAAAATTCTTACTTTTTTTTGCATTATAATTTTACCTGAGTCAATTTTTGAATTAACGAAATGAACTGTACATCCTGAAATTTTATCTTTATTCTTAATTGCTCTTTCATGAGTATTAAGACCTTTATATTTTGGTAGTAAAGATGGATGAATATTTAAAATTTTACCTCTGAAGTTTTTAATAAAATTTTTTGAAAGAACTTTCATAAAACCTGCTAGACATATAACTTTAATTTTATTTTTTTTTAAATCAGAAATTATTTTTTTTTCTGTTTTAAACTTATCTTGGTATTTATAAATTTTCTTTCTAATTCGGTATTTTTTAGCAAATTTAAGACCCTTAGCTTTATAATTATTTGTGATAAGTAATTCTATTTTTATAGGAGAGTTTTTCTTAAAAGAAAATTTTATTAAATTATTAAAATTACTCCCTTTTCCTGAGATAAATATAGCGGTTTTTAATTTTTTAAAGCCATTGTATTTTTTCATGAAATTTTATTTTTGCTTTTTTTTTAGATATTTTTCCTATTACATAAGGTTTAAAACCTTTCGCAAAATATTTAGAAATTTTATTTAAATTTTTTTTTTCAATTACTAAACAGAATCCAACACCGCAATTAAATGTTTTTAACATTTCATAGTCACTGACATTATTTTTCTTGATCCACCTAAATATTTTCAATGGTTTAATTTTTCTCAAGTTTATTTCAGCACAAAGATTATCTGGTATTATTCTCTTAATATTGTCCTCTAAACCTCCTCCAGTTATATTAGCACATCCGTTTACTAAATTATTATTTATTAAATTTAAAATCTCTTTTACATAAATTTTTGTTGGTTTGATAAGTTCTTTTTTTAAAAAAATATTTTTTTTAATATTTATTTTTTTTTTCTTAATTATTTCTCTTACAAGTGAGAATCCATTTGAATGTAAGCCACTTGAGGGTACTGCTAAAATTATATTATTATTTTTAATTTTTTTTTTATCTAATAATTTTTTTTTATCTACTAAGCCAACAGCAAATCCTGCTATATCAAATTTTCCTTTTTCATAAGTCCCTGGCATTTCAGCCGTTTCACCACCTACCAATTCACAATCAGAAATATTGCATCCCTTAATAATACCTTTAATTATTGATTTTAGTTTTGATAAATCTATTTTATTTATTGAAATATAATCTAGAAAAATAAGAGGCTTTGCTCCTTGCACGATAAGATCATTTACACTCATGGCTACAAGATCAATTCCAATTGTATCATACTTGTTAATGAGATTAGCTATCTCAATTTTTGTCCCTACTCCATCTGTACACGCTACAATCTTAGGGTTAGTAATATTTTTTGGAATGTTTGTTATAGAACCAAAACCTCCAATATTAGTAAACTTTTTTTTGCCTCTTTTTTTTGATGAGATATTTGAAATGAAATTAACAAATTTATCAGCTGAATTAATATCAACACCACTTTTTTTATATGTAAACAAACTTTTATTCATTACTATGAGACATGAAATTTAATATGTTTTCTTATTTTAAAAACTTATACATACTTTTTATGTTTCTATCTCTATCTATATTTTTTTTTTCCACAACCATAGTTAAAGCAAAAGCTTTTAATGTGGAAAATATTGAAATCTCAAGACCATTTGAGATCAATTTTGATAAAAATGAAATAATTGATGAAGGTTTCAAAAAAGCCTTTAATGAATTAATTCTATTGATAGTCAAAACGATTGACCAAGAAAAAATAAAGAAAATTCAGTTAAATGAAATTAAAGGAATGATTGAGTCTTTCTCAATTAAAGAGGAAAAGTTCATAGATGAAATTTACTATGTAAATTTAGGAGTCTCTTTTAATAAAAAGAAAGTTTATAGTTATTTAGAAAGTGTAAACATATTTCCATCAATACCCAAGAAAAAGAAAATTTTATTTATGCCAGTAATTATAGATGAAAATAAAAAAGAGTTACTGATATTTGCAGAAAATAAATTTTTTGAAAATTGGAATAAAAATGAAATAAGACATCATCTTCTTGAATATATTCTTCCTACAGAAGATCTGGAGGAAATTAATTTGATCAAAAGTAAATTTGAGACAATTGAGAAATATGATTTTAAAGAAATTATTGATAAATATTATCTTGAGGATTCAATAATTGCTTTAATATTTAAAAATAATGAAGAATTGAGAATTTTATCAAGAATTAAAATAAATAAAGATATTAAGTTAAAAAATCAATCTTTTATAAATTTTGATTTAAATAATGATTCTCAATTAAAAAATACTATTAATGATTTAAAGGAGAGTTATGAAAATTTTTGGAAAAATACAAATCAAATAAATACATCAATAAAACTTGTATTATCAGTAAAAATAAATGCTCAAAATAATATTAAAATTTCAAATTTTGAGAAAACTTTGGAAGATATTGACCTAGTTTATGATTTTTATATTTCAAAATTTGATAAAGATTTTGTATTTTACCAAATAATATTTAATGGAACACCAAACTTATTTATTAAATCAATGAATGAAAGTGATTATAGTTTTAATACTCAAAATAAAATATGGATTTTAAAATGAGAGATGAAAATCAAAAGATTTTAAAATTTAATTACATTGAAAATTTTGACAACAATGACTTTTATGTTTCAAAAAGTAATGAGCATATTTATAATTTAATGAATAAGTGGCCTAATTGGGAAAAAAATTTTTTAAATATAAGTGGCGAAAAGTTATCTGGTAAATCTCATTTAATCAATATTTTTTTGAAAAAATTCAAAGGTATCAAAATAGATGCATCTTCTTTAAACAATGAGAATTTAAGTAAAATCAAAATCTATGAAAACATTATTTTAGAAAATCTTGAGAGTAATATTGACGAAAAATTATTATACACTTTATGTAATATAATTGACCAAGATAATAAATATCTTATTATTACATCAATTACTCCTATTGTATATATAAACTTTAATTTAGATGATTTAAATTCTAGAGCAAAAAATTTCCTTTTATATAATATTGAGAAGCCTGATGATGATTTAATTTTTGCTCTTATTTTAAAAAATTTATCAGATCGTCAGATAGTATTAGATAAAAAAAAGATAGATTATATTATTAAAAGAATAGAGAGATCTTATGGAAAAATTTTTGAATTTATATATAAGATCGACGAAATGAGTTTAAAAAAAAAAAAACCAGTAGATTTCAGGATTATAAAGGAAGTCTTAGGAGAATAATTGAACAAATATAGAAGTCATAATTGTAACGAGATAAGAGCTAAAGATGTTAAAAAAAAGGTTATCTTATCTGGCTGGATTAATAAAAAACGTGATCATGGAAATCTATTATTTATTGATTTAAGAGACAATTATGGAATAACTCAATGTATAATTGATAAAGAAAATTCTAGTTTTACCTCGTTAGAAAAGACTCAATTAGAAACTGTAATAAAGATTGAGGGCTTAGTGGTTAACAGATCAAAAGAAACAATTAATAAGGACATTGATACTGGTGAAGTAGAAGTAGTAATAGATAAATTTGAAGTGTTGGGAGCTTGTAGGGAATTGCCAATGCCAGTTTTTAGTGATCAGGAATATTCAGAAGAAATAAGATTGAAATATAGATTTTTAGATTTAAGAAGAAAAAAAATACATGAAAATATTATTTTAAGATCAAAAGTTATTTCCTTTATTAGAAATGAAATGAATAATCTTGGTTTTTTAGAGTATCAGACTCCAATACTTACATCATCGAGTCCTGAAGGAGCTAGAGATTTTTTAGTACCGAGCAGATTAAATCCTGGAAAATTTTATGCACTTCCTCAAGCACCACAACAATTTAAACAATTAATAATGGTTTCAGGGTTTGATAAATATTTTCAAATCGCTCCATGTTTTAGAGATGAGGATGCTAGAGCAGATAGAAGCCCAGGAGAATTTTATCAATTAGATTTAGAAATGTCCTTTGTTGAACAAGAGGATGTTTTTGAAGTTGTAGAAAAACTTTTAATTAGTACTTTCAAAAAGTTTTCAAATAAAAAACTAATGTTTGAAAAATTTCCCAAAATTTCTTATTCAGAGGCAATGTTAAAATATGGTACAGATAAGCCTGATTTGAGAAATCCGCTTATTATTAAAGATGTTACTGAAATTTTTACTAGAGAAGATGTTTCACTTGAGATTTTTAAGAAACTAGTAATATCTGGATCAAAAGTAAGGTGCATTCTAACAAAAAATACAAAAAATCAGCCTAGAAGTTTTTTTGATGGCATTGATAAATGGGCTAAAGATCAAGGCATGTCTGGTATGGCTTATTTTACCTTTGAAAAAGAGAAAGAAATTTTAGCAAAAGGTCCAATTGGAAAATTTTTTTCAAATAAGGCATTAGAGGAATTGATGAAAAAAATTAATGCTAAGGTAGGGGATAGTGTTTTCTTTGCATGTAATAAAGTAAAAGAGTTAGAAAGAATTACTTCTTTAGCAAGAGAAAAAATTGCTAATGAATTAAAATTAATTGATGAAGAATATTTTGCTTTTTGTTGGATAGTAGATTACCCAATGTTTGAGGAGGACGAGCAAACTAAAAAAATAAAATTTAGTCATAACCCATTTTCAATGCCACAGGGAGATTTAGATAAGACTAATTTTAAAAAACCATTAGAAATTTTAGCTTATCAATATGATATAGTGTGTAATGGAATTGAACTATCGTCTGGAGCTATAAGAAATCATATACCAGAGTTAATGTATAAACTTTTTTCTTTAGCCGGTTATAACAAAAAACAGGTTGATGATAAATTTAGTGGAATGATAAATGCTTTAAGCTATGGAGCACCACCGCATGGAGGTATTGCACCAGGAATTGATAGAATTGTGATGCTTTTGGCTGGTGAAAAAAATATTAGAGAGGTAACAATGTTTCCAATGAACCAAAATGCCCAAGATTTAATGATGAATGCTCCCTCTGAAGTATCTGATAGTCAATTAAAAGAGTTGAACCTATCTTTAAAAAAAAAATAATTTATTTTTTTCCTTTGAGATTAATCTTTATATCAGTCAAATCGACCAAATTTTTTTTATAATTATTTCTTACAAAACCTTTGCTGGTAATATCTTTTACAATTTTTAAGAATTGATTTTGATCGTCAAAATTTTGTTCATTAGAATTAAATCCTTCATTTAATCCAATAGATGGAGTATGAGCTAAATCTTCTCTATTTTGATAGGAAATAGCTAGCTCTCTAAATATATAATCAAGTATTGATGTGGCACTCAGAATCCTATCATTTCCAAGAACTTTTCCTGATGGTTCAAATTTCGTTCCTACAAATGCACTTATAAATTCATCTAATGGCACACCATATTGTAATCCTAAAGAGACAGCTATTGCAAAATTGTTCATTAAAGCCTTTACTAACTCTCCCTCTTTACTTGTATCTATAAAAATTTCTCCTATTTTTCCATCTTCGTATTCACCAGTGTGTAAATAAACTTTATGATCTCCAATCGTTGCCTTTTGGATGTAACCTTTTCTTCTGTCAGGCATACTAAATCTTTTACTATTATTTTCTTGGCTTATCTTTTTTGATTGAATTAAATTTTCTAAGCTAGGCTTAGATTTTGAAATGTCATTTACTATATCAATTTTTTGATTACTATTTTCTTTATCATTGGGATTTAGATTTTTTGTTTTTCTGTTGTCTAATTTTACATCTAGGATCTCAAACTTACCATCATCCCTTTTTTCGAGATTTTTAAGTTCAGACTCATTAATATCATCTAAATAATGACTAACTTTAAACGTACAAGTATAATAAGTTTCAACTGAATATTTTGCCATTTATTTAATTTTAAAATTTATTTGAATAATGATTCATTTTGTTTATATACAAATTCTTATTTTAGTCTAATTTAATTTATACAATTTTAAATTGAATAAATAAAAAAAATTTATGTTGACATTATTAAAAAAAATTTTCACTTGGTGGAATCGTGACACTATCGGAACTAGAATTAAAACAATTTTCTATGGAAAATTAGTTGGCAAAGATGAGCAAGGAAATAAATATTATGAAAGTAAAAAAGGTAAAAGATGGGTGATTTATTTTGATGAAATAGAAGCAAGTAAAATCCCTGTTGAGTGGTACTCTTGGATCCATCACATGCCAAATAAAATTGAAAAGAAACATAATCTAGATAAATATGATTGGCAAAAACCTCATCAACCTAATTTAACTGGAACAGACAAAGCTTATTATCCAAATAAAAATGAAAATGCTATTAAAAAAAAATATAAAACTTGGAAAAACTAATTTAAGCATTTTTTTTCTAAAGATATTGATTTTTATGATTTTTTCTCCAAATATTAATTTTGCAAATGAACTGGAAGGTAAATATACAGGCATAAAAGTTTTAGATAAAATTAGTTCAAAAAATACATTAGTAAATCTTAAAAACGGTGAACAAATAAAACACAAGGATCTTTTGATTAAAAGTATGAAATGCACTAATTCAGAATTTGATGACAATCCTGAAACAACTGCATACATTCAAGTAAGAGATTTGACTAATAATGATAAAAATAATGTTTTTGTTTTCAACGGTTGGATGTTTTCATCTAGCCCATCTATCAGACCATTTGATCATCCAGTTTACGACATTTGGTTGGTAAATTGTTATTAAATAATTTTTTCGTTATCAAGCCAGCTAACATTAAAATCAGAATTGATAAACTTTTTGTGATTTAAAAGCTTTTTATGTAATGGAATAGTTGTTATAATTCCTTCTATTACAAATTCATCGAGGGATCTATTCATTCTTTGTATTGCTTCCATTCTGTTTCTTCCATGGCAAATAAGTTTACAAACCATGCTATCATAATAAGGAGTTACTTTATAACCCTGATAAATTGCACCATCAACTCTTGTCCTAAATCCAGATGGTTGATGACACATTCCGATTGTTCCTGGTGAGGGTTGAAAATTCTTACTTGCATCTTCTGCATTAATCCTACATTCAATGGCGTGACCCCTTGGTTTTATATCAGATTGTTTAAGTGCAGTTTCACCTGTATAAGCTATCCAAATTTGTTCTTTTATAATGTCAATACCTGTAACCATTTCTGAAACGGGATGTTCTACTTGAACTCTTGTATTCATCTCTAAAAAATAAAATTTTCCATCCTCATAAATAAATTCCACAGTACCCGCACCTTCATAACCAATTTTTTTAACCATATTAACAGTTCTCTCAAACAGATCTTTTCTAAGGGCATCATTCAAAACAGGGCTTGGTGTTTCTTCAATTAATTTTTGATGTCTTCTTTGGACTGAACAATCTCTTTCATGAAGATGAACAGTCCCATTTTTACCTGATAAAATTTGTACCTCTATATGTCTTGGGTTTTGGAAAAATTTTTCAATGTATACTTCATCGTTACCAAAATATTTTTTTGCTTCAGATTTTGCAGTTGCAAAAAGAGTTTCAAAATCATTTTCTTTGTGAACAATTTTCATTCCTTTTCCACCACCACCACCTGAAGCTTTAATTAGAATAGGAAAACCGATTTTTTTACATAGCTCTTTCGCTTTATTGATGTCTTTTACACCACCTTCAGAACCTTCGATTACTGGAAGTCCATTTTCTTTTGCAATTTTTTTTGCCTGTATTTTATCACCCATCATTTTAATATGTTTAGACGATGCACCAATAAATTTGATTTTATTTTCTTCTAAAATTTTTGCAAAGTTTGCATTTTCAGATAAAAAACCATATCCTGGATGTACAGCCTCTGAATTGGTTAAATCGACAGCTGATAATAAAGCTGGAATATTTAAATAACTATTTATTGGTTGATGAGAACCTATACATACACTTTCATCAGCTAATTTTACATGCATACTTTCTCGGTCTACATCAGAATGTACAGCCACTGTTGAAATTCCCCATTCTTTACATGCCCTGATAACTCTTACTGCAATTTCCCCACGATTTGCAATCAAAATTTTTTTGAACATTATTCTAAAATTATTAATACTTGACCAAATTCAACTGGCTGACCATCATCAACAACTATTTGTTTTACTATCCCATCAGAATTTGAAGGGACATGATTCATTGTTTTCATTGCTTCAACAATCATAACTGTATCACCTTTTTTAATTTTTTTTCCAACTTCAACAAACTTTTTTGCACCTGGTTCTGGTGCATGATAAGCTGTACCAATTATTGGTGAGGTAACTTCTATTCCAGAAATTATTTTATTTGAAGTTTGATTATTTGATTTATTAGCAGGTATATTTTGAGAATTAGGTATATTTTGGTTACTTATCGAAATATTATTTTTAGAAACTTTTATTTTTGTATCTTTTTCAGTATATTCTAATTCTGTTAGATTAAATTCATTTAAACAATCAGTTAATTCTTTTATAATTTTTTTATCTATTTTCATTATCTAAAAGCTTTTGCATAGAAATTATGGCTAAAATATAACCATCATCACCAAGCCCAAAAATTCCTCCGGTTACAATATCACTAATTAGAGATTTTTGTCTAAATTCCTCTCTTTTATAAATATTAGAGATATGCACTTCTATAATTGGCTTTTTAAAAAGATTTAAAGCATCTCTTATTGCAACAGAGGTATGAGTGAAAGCTGCCGCATTTATTATAATTCCATCAAATTTTTTTCGAGATTCCTGTATTAAGTTTACCAATTCTCCTTCAACATTAGATTGTGTAAATTCAACTTCCAAACTTAGCTCCTTTGATTTTTTGAGACAATTTTCTTTTAATTTTTCAAAAGTAATTGTTCCATATTGTGATTGTTCTCTCTCACCTAATAGATTAAGATTTGGACCATTAATAATAATTATTTTATTATTCATTCAGCTTTTATATACGATGAAAAAAATAAAAAAAATAAAAATTAAACTAAATGGTAAAGTTAGATTATTGCCTGAAAAGACTAATTTATCTAAGCTTGTAAAAATTTTAAAAATACCTATTAAAAAAGTAGCAATTGAGCTAAATCAAGAAATAATAGATAAAAGAAAAATAAGTAAAATATTGTTAAAGGACGATGATAAAATAGAAATAGTTCATTTTATTGGAGGTGGTTGATTTGAAAAAAGATAAATTAATAATTGCAAAAAAAGTTTTTAATTCAAGATTGATAGTAGGGACAGGGAAGTACAAAAATATGTCTCAATGTGCAAAAGCAATTAAACTTTCAGGTGCAGACATAGTTACTGTTGCTGTTAGGCGAGTAAATATTACTGATAAAAATAAACCTCTTTTAATGGACTATATAGATCCAAAAAAAATTACATATCTACCAAATACTGCAGGATGTTTTAATTCTAATGATGCGCTCAGAACTTTGAGATTGGCAAGAGAAATAGGTGGATGGAAATTAGTGAAATTAGAAGTTTTGGGAGATAAAAAAAATTTATTTCCTGAAATGATTGAAACTCTTAAATCAACAGAAATTTTATCAAAGGAGGGTTTTAAGGTCATGGTTTATTGTAATGATGATCCACTCATGGCTAGAAGATTAGAAAATGCCGGAGCATGTGCAATTATGCCACTTGCTGCACCTATTGGGTCTGGTCTCGGGATTTTAAATAAGATTAATATTAAGATAATTAGAAATCAAACAAAGTTACCTCTCATTATTGATGCTGGTCTAGGTCAAGCATCAGATGCTACAATTGCAATGGAATTAGGTTGTGACGGTGTATTAGTTAATACTGCAATTGCTAAAGCAAAAAAACCATTTGAAATGGCGCTAGCCTTTAAGAATTCTGTTATTGCAGGTAGACAATCTTATCTGGCTGGAAGAATAGAAAAAAAATTAATGGGTAATCCCTCATCTCCAAGTAAGGGGCTTATTTAGCTTTTTTGAAATATTTTTTTTTTCTGAAAGGTTTTCTTTTAAACTTTTTTTTATCTTTAATACTAATAACATTTGTATCCTTTTTTGGAATATTTAAATTCTTAATTATCTCATAATGTTCAATCAATTCTAACGTTTTTTTTGATTTGTTTTTTATGTCAATAATATATTCAGGTATAATTAAATTATTATCTGTCACTATATCAATTTTTATTTTATTTTTTTTTTCAAAATAAGTCAGATCATCAATAAAGTTCTCTTTTAAAAAATCTGAAATTTTTTTACAAACTTTTATATCTACAAATTTTCCTTTGTTCAAAATAGCTTTTAATTCAACGATTTTAAGTAGTTTTTGTGCAAAAGATTCATCAGTTAATTTTATTTTCCATTTTACAGCACTTTCTCTCAATCTTTGTCTTGACATTTCTAATAGACCAAAATTGCTTATTCTGCCTATTTGAATTCTCGCTCTATCAGTACGACATTTTTCTTTTAATCTTTTTTCAACCGCTCTTCTGTTTCCGTAACTTAACATATCAATAAAATCTATAATTATTAAACCTGATAAATCTCTTATCTTAATTTGTCTTGCAATTTCGTCAGCGGCTTCTAGATTTGTATCAACCGCAGTACTTTCAACATTTTTTTGTTTTATTGAACTTCCAGAATTTATATCAATTGAAACCAAAGCTTCAGTAGGATTAATAACCAAATAACCTCCTGAAC
>CABZLS010000013.1 GCA_902526645.1 uncultured Pelagibacteraceae bacterium | reverse complement strand
GTTCTCTAGAATTAGTTAAAGAAGGAAACATCAAAATCAAACAAGAAAATCTTTTTGATGATATTTATATAAAGGAAAATAAATGATCAAAAAAAAAATTAAAAAAAAAGATAACGTTATTAATTTTCCAACAAAACTCTCACCTATTGAAAAAGAAATTGAAGGAATTGTTTTCGCAGCAGTTGAACCTTTAGATATTGAAACAATTCAAAGTAAAATTTCAAAAAAAAGTGATGTGGAAAAAATATTACTAAAACTTCAATCAGAGTATTCTCATCGTGGTATAAATTTAGTCTGTATTTCAAAAAAATGGTCTTTTAGAACATCACCGAACCTCGCTGGATTAATGACACAAGAAAAAACTGTAGAAAAAAAATTATCTAAAGCAGCAATAGAAACTCTTGCAATAATAGTATATCACCAACCGGTTACCAGAGCTGAAATTGAGGAAATCAGAGGTGTTGTATTTGGAACTAATACTTTAGAGATATTAATGGAGCTAAATTGGGTTAAACCTGGTGGAAGAAAAAATGTTCCTGGTAAACCTATACAATATATTACAACAGATGATTTTTTAAGTCATTTTAATTTACAAAAACTATCAGACCTCCCAACAGTTGATGAATTAGGTGCCGCTGGTTTAATTGATAGTACGAACATAGATAATGCAATTTTTGGAACAGGAAAATTTTATAAAGAAAAACAGGACGATAAAAAAGAGGACATTTATTCAAATATTGATGAAATGCTTAGTGGTACACTTAATACTGATGAAAAGAAATAAGTTAGCATATTTGACTTTTAAAATATTGATAAACAGGTTATAAGTTTTCTATGAGCATTGGAATTTGGCAAATAGCAATAGTTGTAATACTGGTGGTATTACTATTTGGAAGAGGTAAAATATCTAGCTTGATGGGTGATGTTGCTAAAGGAATAAAAAGCTTTAAGAAGGGTATGGCATCAGATGCTACTGATGACAATGAGCCTAAAAATATTTCTGAAGATAATCAAGATACTAACAAAAAAGAGTAAATCGCATGCCTACTATTGGTTGGTTTGAGATTTTAATTATTGTTGCAATAGCAATTATAGTTCTTGGACCAAAGGATTTTCCTATTATGTTAAAAAAAGCTGGCTCATGGATTGGATCAGCAAAAAAATATATTAACAACATTCAAAATGAAGTTTCAAATATCGATATCGAAGATAATCAAATAGAAAAAAAAGAAGAAAAAAAAGATGACTCATGATGAAAATGAAGGTGGCTTCATAAGTCATTTAGCGGAACTGAGAAAAAGATTAATCCATAGTTTCATATTTCTAATAATTTTTTTTATAGGCTGTTATTTCTTTGCGGAGCATATATATGGTTTTTTAGTTGAACCTTTTGCAGAGGCAGTTAAAGATGATGGCTCTAATAGAAGATTAATTTTCACTGCTCTTCAAGAAACTTTTTTAACATATTTAAAAGTTTCTTTCTTTACAGCTTTTTTTGTTACTTGCCCTTATATTTTAATGCAAGTATGGAAATTTATTGCACCCGGTCTGTATAAACATGAGAAAATAGCAATACTACCATATCTTATATTAACACCAATACTTTTCTTTTTAGGTGGAATGTTAGTTTACTATTTAATTATGCCACTAGCTATTAAATTTTTTTTATCATTTGAAAGCACTGGTTTATCTACAAATCTACCAATTCAGTTAGAAGCAAAAGTAAATGAGTATTTATCTTTAATCATGAAACTTATTTTTGCATTTGGAATAAGTTTTCAATTACCTGTTGTTTTAAGTTTACTCGCAAGGGTAGGTTTGATTGATTCTGAGTTTTTAAAAAAAAGGAGAAAATATGTTGTAGTTATTATATTTTCTGCAGCTGCATTATTAACACCACCTGACCCAATAACACAAATTGGTTTAGCGATTCCATTATTAATTTTATATGAATTATCAATATTTTCAGTAAAATTTATAGAAAACAAAAATTTAAAAAATTCTGATGCATGATTTAAAGATAATAAGAAAAAATTTTGAGTCTTTCAAAAAAGCTTTAGAAAAAAGATCAATAGATATAGATTTTAATGAATTAATAAATTTAGATAAATCAAATAGAGAGCTCATACATAAGAAAGAGATTTTAGAAAAAGAAAAAAAAGATATTTCAAAATCTAAAGATGAAACTTTATTTACTAGATCAAAAGAAATTTCTTTATCTATTGATAAAATAATAGATGAACAAAAGAAGATAAAATTAAGTCTTGATAAAATCTTATCAAATATTCCAAATATTCCTCATAAAGATGTTCCTACTGGAAAAGATGAAAATGATAACCTTGAGATTAAGAAATTTGGAAATATACCCAAGTTTGATTTTACACCTAAATCACATTATGAATTAGGTGAAGATCTTGGAATGTTAGATTTTGACTTAGCGAGCAAAACCACTGGTTCAAGATTTGTTTTTGTAAAAAAAGAATTAGCTTTACTTGAAAGAGCGATATCAAATTTCATGTTAGATATTCATACGACAAAAAATGGATATGAGGAAATTTCTCCACCATTACTTGCATCAGAAAACTCTATGTATGGTACAGGTCAACTTCCTAAATTTGAGAATGATCAATTTGAAATTAAAATAGACGAGGCCAGCGAGAGAAAATTTTTGATTCCCACAGCTGAAGTCATTTTGACCAATATCGTAAAAGATAAAATTGTTGATTTGCAGTCTTTACCAATGAGATTTGTTGCATCTACCCCCTGTTTTAGAAAAGAAGCCGGTAGTTATGGTAAAGATACAAAAGGAATGATTAGACAGCATCAATTTTATAAAGTTGAACTAGTTAGCATTGTTGAACAGACGAAATGTTTAGATGAATTGGAAAGAATGACTAATTGTGCAACTGGTATATTGGATCTTCTAGAATTACCTTATAGAAAAATATTATTGTGTAGTGGTGATATGGGTTTTAGTGCTGAAAAAACATATGATATAGAGGTTTGGATACCTTCAGAAAAAAAATATCGAGAAATTTCTTCATGTTCTTCATGTTCGACTTTTCAATCTACAAGGATGAAAACTAGATATAAAAATCAAAACAATGAAACTATGTTTGTTGGCACTTTAAATGGAAGTGGTTTAGCTATTGGAAGAACTTTGATTGCTGTTTTAGAAAACTACCAAGAAAAAGATGGCTCTATTTCTATTCCAAAAATATTACGTCCTTATATGAATAATTTGGAAAAAATTTCAATCAAATAAAGTTGTTTTAATTAGTTAGATAGTATAAAAATGCTAATTTAATTAAGGAGATTTATGGAAAGTTCAGGAATAGGTCAGTTTATACCATTAATATTGATATTTGTTATATTTTATTTTTTCTTAATAAGACCTCAGCAAAAAAAAGTTAAGGAACATAAAGCAATGGTAGAAGGTTTAAAAAAGGGAGATAAAATTGTTACATCGGGTGGAATTACTGGTACCATTACTAGAGTTATTGATAATGATAAAATTGAAGTTGAAATAACAGATGGTGTAACTGTCGAAGTTATTCGTGGCACCGGTGTACAGAGTTTAATGAACTCACCAGAAGTTAAAAAGTAATTTTTTTTTGTAAAGTGTTATATTTTTCAAAATTAAAAATATTTACTATTTTACTAGTATCTTTTTTCTTTATTGTAGTAGCTTCTTTTAATTTTTTCAAATTTGAAAATAATATTTTAAATAAAAGAATAAATCTTGGATTAGATCTTCAAGGCGGATCATATTTATTATTAGAAATTGACAATTCACCTGTAATTGAACAAAAACTTCAAAATTTAACTATTACTATAAGAAATCATTTTAAAAAAAAAGATATTAGAGTAAGAAATATTAGATTATCTGATCAAAAACTTTTTTTTTCTGTTGATGAAAAGTTTAAAAAGATTGTTTTTGATGAATTTAAAGATGAGGAAAGTGAATTAAATCCATATTATCCAAGATTCAAATCTCATCAACTTGATTTAATTGAGGAGGAAAACTTTTTTATTGTTAGTTATTCAAAGCAAGGTATTGTTAAACTTAAAACGTCATCTCAAGATCAAGCATTAGAAATAGTAAGAAGAAGGATTGATGAGATAGGCACGAATGAGCCAAACATATTAAAAAGAGGAAATGATCGAATTTTAGTAGAATTACCCGGACTTGATGATCCGATGAGGATAAAATCTTTGCTTGGTAAAACTGCAAATTTAACATTTAGATTTGTGACCAGTGGTGATGAGGATTCATTTGGTGTAGAAAAACTTAAATTTGAGGATGATTCGGATGATGCTGTAGTAAGTAAGAGAATAATTTTAAGTGGGGATAATCTCTTAGATGCACAACCAAGAATGGATGCTGAAACAAACGAGACAGTTGTTACTTTTACCCTTGATAGAGTAGGAGCAAAAAGATTTGGCAAAGCAACATCAACCGGCATAGGAAAACAATTAGCTATCGTATTAGATAATAAAATCATAAGCGCTCCAGTAATAAGAGATACAATTGCAAGTGGATCTGGACAAATAAGTGGAGGATTTACATTTCAATCTGCAACTGATTTAGCTTTATTATTAAGATCAGGGGCATTACCTGCACCATTAAATATAATTGAAGAGAGGACAGTCGGACCAGATTTGGGTCAAGATTCTATTAATGCTGGAATAATTGCTTTAATAATTGGTTTTCTACTTGTAATAATATTTATATTCGTAAAATATAAAATTTTTGGTTTAATAACTAACTTTACATTAATCGTTAATCTTTTATTTCTCATTGGAATTTTAACAATTTTTGAAGCTACTTTAACATTACCTGGAATTGCGGGAATAATTTTAACTGTTGGAATGGCTGTAGACGCAAATGTATTAATCTTTGAGAGAATAAAAGAAGAATTAAAAAATGAAAAAAATAATCTTATAGCATTCGATAGCGGCTATACAAAATCAAGAACTGCTATTTTTGATGCAAATATAACAACTTTATTAGCTGCAATAATCTTATTTTTTATGGGCTCAGGTCCCATCAAAGGTTTTTCCTTAACTTTGGGTGTTGGGATTTTTACAACATTATTTTCAGTTTATTTTATTGCTAGACTTCTAACAGTTTTATATGTGTCCAAAAACAAGAATAAAGAAAAATTAATTTAAATGATACCTTTTAATAAATATTATAATAAATTTAATATACTATCTATATCATTAGTTATAATTTCACTTTTTCTATTAATATTTAAGGGTCTTAATTTTGGTATTGATTTCAAAGGGGGAACGTTAATTGAGTTAAGGTCAAATGACGATAAAATAAATGTTGCCTCATTGAGAGATAATTTGAACATGATGGATTTAGGGGATATTTCAGTAAAGAATTTTGGTAATGATATAGATTATTTAATTAAATTTGAAAATAATGATAACAAAAATATCATTGAAGATATAAAAATTAATCTTGATAAATCTTTTGGAAATAATTTTGACTTTCGACGCGTGGAAAATGTTGGTCCAAAAGTTAGTGCAGAATTATTAAGATCTGGAATAATTGCAATCTCTGTAGCTTTAGCATTAATGTTAATTTACATTTGGATAAGATTTGAATGGCAATTTAGTTTAGGTGCTATATCAGCTCTTTTTCATGATGTAATAGTAACTTTAGGATTATTTTCTCTATTAGGACTTGAAATTAATTTGTCAATTATTGCAGCAGTCTTAACTATTGTAGGTTATTCAATGAATGATACTGTTGTTATCTTTGATAGAGTGCGAGAAAATCTTAGAAAATTTTCTGATATTAAAATTTATGATTTAACTAATATTTCTATCAATGAAACTTTATCAAGAACATTAATTACGTCTGCCACTACATTGCTAGCTTTACTATCAATATTTTTTTTCGGTGGAGAAGTTTTAAAAGGATTTTCTTTAGCTATGATTTTTGGAGTTATTTTTGGAACATATTCTTCTATCTATATTGCAAATACAGTGCTCGTAAGACTTAACGTAAATCAGAAAACTATATTAAAAGAAGAAGAAAAAAATTAGTACAAGTTTTGTGCAGCTACCATAGTAAGTAACATTGGCAAAGATAATAAAGTATTTGTTCTTGAGAATAACATTGCAGTTCTAGCAGATTTGGCTTTTAGATCTGGATCACAATCTACAATTCCTAATGCTCTCTTTTGATTTGGCCAAATAACAAACCATACATTAAAAGCCATAATTAACCCTAGCCACATACCTATACCTATTGCGGTATGTTTAGGTACACCAGATCCAATACTGAATGTCATTGCATCATGAAGATATCCGTTGAGGCCAGCAAGAATAAATCCTGATACAACTGTTAAAGCTGCTGCCCATCTGAAATAAAATAATGCAGCTGGTGCAATTACTTTACCTATAGCAGGTTTTTGTTCATCAGGTATTTTTCCCATATTAGGTATTTGAACAAAATTAAAATACCAGAGTAATCCTATCCACATAATACCAACAACTACATGTACATATCTTGCGAACCAACTCCAAAAAATTCTATCAAAGCTAAAACCATCATTTTGATAAAATAGTCCTAGGAACAATATAACTGCAATTGCTAATGAAGCATGAATCGTTTTAGAAAGTGATGATAGTATATTTCCCATTTAATAATTTTATACTTATTAAAAAGATATGACAATAATTATATTCATTTTTTAATTTAAAAGTGTTTTTAAGAATTTTCCAGTATAACTTTCGTTAACTTTACATATTTCCTCTGGCTTACCTTCCGCTATTATCTTACCACCTTTTACACCACCCTCGGGCCCCATATCTACTATATAATCAGCAGTTTTTATTACATCAAGATTATGCTCTATTACCACAACGGTATTTCCAAGTGCTACAAAAGTATGTAATATTTCTAATAATTTCTTAATATCGTGCTGATGAAGACCAGTTGTAGGCTCATCAAGTATATACATTGTTCTACCAGTAGAACGTTTTGATAGTTCTTTAGCTAATTTTATTCTTTGAGCTTCACCACCTGAAAGGGTGGTAGCTTGTTGACCTATTTTAATATAGCCTAATCCAACTTTTTTTAGAGTAAGTAATTTAGTTTTTATATTAGAAATATTTTCAAAATATTCACATCCTTCATCAACAGTCATATTTAAAACATCAGCAATACTTTTGTCTTTAAATTTAATTTCCAAAGTTTCCCTATTATATCTAGTTCCTTTGCATTCATCACATTGAATATAAACATCTGGAAGAAAATGCATTTCATAAGTAATGACACCATCTCCTTCACAAGCTTCACATCTTCCACCTTTTACATTAAAAGAAAATCTTCCTGGTTTGTATCCTCTTGATTTAGATTCTGGTAAAGATGTAAACCAATCTCTTATAGGACCGAAAGCTCCTGTATAAGTTGCTGGATTTGATCTGGGTGTTCTTCCAATAGGAGATTGGTCTATATCAATAATCTTGTCAATAAATTGTGTGCCGTTAAACCCTTTAAATGGTTTAGGAATTTTTCTTGATTTATTATTGTTCAATGTAAGATTTAAAGCATTATAGAGAGTTTGTAAAATCAAAGTTGATTTACCACTTCCGGATACACCAGTAACACACGTAAGACTACCTAGAGGAATTTTTAGATTAACATTATTCAAGTTATTACCAGTTGCACCTGTAATTTCTAAAAATCTTCCATTTTTTGCCAACCTTCTTTTTTTTGGCACATCTATTTTCAATTTATTTGATAGGTATTTTCCAGTTATACTACTTTTGTTTTGACTAATTTCTTTTATAGTTCCCTGGGCAACTATTTTACCACCATTATTGCCAGCTTCAGGTCCAAGATCTATAATGTAATCTGCATTTTCCATAGTTTCAGTATCATGTTCAACTACAATTACAGTATTTCCTAAATCTCTTAATCTTTTTAGTGCATTGATTAATTTAACATTATCTTTTTGATGTAAACCAATAGAAGGTTCATCTAATACATACAAGACTCCTGTTAATCCTGATCCAATTTGAGATGCTAAACGTATTCTTTGAGCTTCACCACCAGACAATGTGCCAGACTCTCTTGATAAAGTTAAATAATCAAGACCAACATTTAACAAAAAATTTAATCTTTCATTTATTTCTTTTAAGATATGTTCAGCAATTTTAAATTGTCGTTTATCTAAATTATCTTTAAGTTTGCCGAACCATTCAGCAGCATCTAAAATAGACTTTTTAGTAACTTCACTTATATGTAAACCATCAATTTTAACAGATAAAGCCTCATCTTTTAGTCGATGACCATTGCATCTTTCACAATTACTATCTGACTGATATTGTGATATTTCTTCTCTTTTCCAATCACTATCAGTTTCTAAATATCTTCTTTCTAAGTTATTTATTACTCCTTCAAAAGTTTTTTTATGTGAATACTTTTCATATCCATCATCATATGAAAATTTAATTTCTTCGTCGTCAGAACCATATAGTATTATATCCTTTATTTTTTTTGGTAATTTAGACCATCTATCATTCAGCGAAAAATTATAATGTTTCGCTAAAGAGGATAGTGTTTGTATATAATATAAGGTTGTAGTTTTAGCCCAAGGCTCTATTGCACCATCAGCAATACTTTTTTTTTCATTAGGTACGACCAGATTTGGATCGACATTTAATTTAATTCCTATTCCTTCACATTCTTCACATGCACCAAAGGGACTATTGAAAGAAAAAAGTCTAGGCTCAATTTCCTCAATCGTAAAACCACTTTCTGGACATGCAAATTTGGTTGAAAATATTAATTTTTCTAATTTTCTGTATTTCTTTGGCAATGTTTCATCTTCATATTCAACAAATACTAAGCCATTTGCTAAATTCACTGAGGTTTCTATACTCTCAGCCAATCTATTACCAAGAGACGAATTTAGAACAATTCTATCTACAAGAATATAAATGTCATGTTTAATTTTTTTATTTAATTCTGGAAGCTTATCAATATCATATAATACTTCATCAATTTTAATTTTTCTAAAACCTCTTTTTTTGTAGCTTAGAATTTCCTTTTTATATTCACCCTTACGTCCTCTAACGATTGGCGCGTAAATATAAATCGTTGCTTTTCTTGGCAATTCTTTGATTTTATCCACAATTTGTGAAATCGTTTGGGAAGTGATTGGTTTACCTGTAAATGGTGAGTAGGGTATGCCAGCTCTTGCATATAAGACTCTCATATAGTCATAAATTTCTGTAACAGTTGCAACAGTAGATCTAGGATTTTTAGAAGTATTTTTTTGTTCAATTGATATTGCCGGGCTCAAACCTTCAATTAAATCAACATTAGGTTTCTTCATTTTATCTAAAAATTGACGTGCATATGCTGATAAGCTCTCAACATATCTTCTTTGTCCTTCAGCGTATACCGTATCAAAGGCTAATGATGATTTTCCTGAACCAGAAAGTCCAGTTATTACCACAAATTTGTCCTTAGGAATTTCTAAAGAAATATTCTTTAAATTGTGTTCTTTAGCTCCTTTAATAACTATCTTTTTAATCATATTTATTGTTGCTTATACCTAATAAAATTAATATTCAGAGTAAATTGTGATATAATAAAATTTAATTAATTAAACAAATATTAAAATATTATGGCTGGAAGTTTAAATAAAGTACTTTTAATTGGACGTTTGGGCGCAGATCCTGAAATCAAACAAATGGTAAATGGTAAAAGTGTAGCAAGATTGAGCTTAGCAACAAGTCAATCTTGGAAAGATAAAAACACAGGTGAAAAGAAAGAAAAAACAGAGTGGCACCGTATAGTTGTGTTTAATGAGGGCCTTGTAAACGTGGTGCAACAATATTTAAAAAAAGGTGCACAGGTATATATAGAAGGACAACTTACAACTAGGAAATGGAAAGATGAGCAATCAGGTCAAGATAAGTTTTCGACTGAAGTAATTATTCAAGGATATAATTCATCTTTAACAATGTTAGGAGGAGGGGGAAATTCAAGTGGTGGAATTTCTAATGACAATACATCATCAAGTGAATTTGATCAAACTTCTAAAGTTTCAGATGATATGGATGACGAAATTCCATTTTAATATATATGCAAAAAACTGAAATTCCTGAGGATAAAAATATAAAATTAATTTCAATGCATGATGAGATGAGCTCATCTTATCTCTCTTATGCAATGAGTGTAATAGTTAGTAGAGCTCTTCCAGATATTAGAGATGGTTTAAAACCAGTTCATAGAAGAATTTTATATGCGATGTACAGGGGTGGTTATGATTGGTCTAAGCAATTTAGAAAATCTGCAAGAATAGTTGGTGATGTAATTGGTAAATATCATCCTCATGGAGATCAATCAGTTTATGATGCATTAGTAAGAATGGTTCAAGATTTTTCTATGAGTCTACCACTTATTGAAGGACAAGGAAATTTTGGTTCTATTGATGGAGATCCAGCTGCAGCAATGAGATATACAGAAACAAGATTATCTAAAGTATCCCAATTTTTGATTGATGATATTGAAAAAAACACTGTCAATTTTAAAAGTAATTATGATGAAACTGAAAAAGAACCATCTGTTTTACCTGCTCAATATCCAAATCTTTTAGTTAATGGAGCAGGTGGAATTGCTGTAGGGATGGCCACAAGTATTCCACCACACAATCTTGGTGAAATAATTGATGGAACATTGGCTTTAATAGATAATAAAGATATTACAATTAAGCAATTAATGAAATTTATCCCAGGTCCTGATTTTCCGACAGGTGGAATAATAATTGGTAAAGATATGATCAAACAAGGTTATACAAAAGGGAGAGGTTCTTTTAAAGTAAGAGGGCAAATATCAATTGAACAAGTAAAAAATGGAAGAGAAAGATTAGTGATAACCTCTATTCCTTATCAAGTAAACAAATCGATTTTAAATGAGAGAATTGCGCAATTAGTAAGAGAAAAGAAAATTGAGGGCATAAGAGATATAAGAGACGAGTCTAATAGAGAAGGTATTAGAGTCACATTAGATTTGCGAAATGGAGTAGAACCAGAAACTGTTAAGAGACAATTATACAAAAATACTCAAATAGAAAGCTCTTTTGGTTTTAATACTTTAGCAATTGTTGAGGGAAAACCTCAAACTTGCAATTTAAAAGAATTCTTATCAAAATTTTTAAATTTTAGAGAGGATGTTGTAATTAAAAAAACAAAATTTGATTTAAAAAAAGCAGAGGAAAGAGCACATATATTAATTGGTTTGTCTGTATCAATAGAAAATTTAGATAAAGTTATCAAAATTATACGATCATCAAAAACACCAGAAGATGCAAAAAGATCTATTCTTAAATTAAGATGGAAAATAAATAAATCACAAAAAATGATTTCTTTAGTCGAAAATAAAAAGGCGCGGGGGATGTACATTCTCTCAGAGACTCAAATAAATGCTTTATTAGAATTGAGACTTCAAAAATTAACGGCTCTTGGCATTAATGAAATTGAAATAGAAATAAAAAAATTAGCTGAACTTATAGCAAAATATAAAAAAATTATTTCTTCAAAAAAAGAATTACTCAAAGTTATAAGTAATGAATTAATAGAAATAAAAGAGAAATTTTCAATTAAGAGGAGGACAGATATCATAGATGCTGTACTTAATTACGATATTGAAGAGACTATCCAAAAAGAGGCTGTAATTATTACAGTTACACTACAGGGTTACATAAAACGTGGATCATTAAATAGCGTCAAGCAACAAAAGAGGGGCGGTAAAGGAAAAACTGGAATTACAACTAGAAATGAGGACTCTGTAGTTCAAACACTTTCTGTAAATACACATACCTCAGTTCTTTTTTTTTCAACTGAAGGATTAGTTTACAGAATTAAAGCTTGGAAAATTCCTGTAGGATCATCTATTTCTAAGGGAAAATCTTTATTTAATATTTTACCTTTAAAAAATCATCAATCAATTAGCTCAATTATGCCATTTCCTGAAAATGAAGCGGAATTAAAAAATTACCAGATTGTTTTTGCAACAGCACAAGGAAAAATAAGAAAAAATAGTCTAGAAGATTTCTCTTCAATAAATGCATCGGGTAAAATAGCGATGAAATTGGATACTAACGATAAAATTGTTGGAGTTAAAATTTGTCGAGATGATCAAGATATAATTTTAAGTACTAAGTATGGAAAATGCATCAGATTTGAGTCAAAAAAATTGAGAGTTTTTAAGGGTAGATCATCAAAAGGCATTAAAGGAATAATTCTTTCTTCTGACGATCAAATAGTTTCATTATCAATAATTGATAATGATAAATATTCAAAAAATTCAAATAAATCCAAAGATGAAAAACTTGAACTCAAAGCAAAAGAAAAGTTTATTTTATCTATTACAGAAAATGGTTTTGGGAAAAAAACATCCCATACTGATTACAGATTAACTAATCGTGGTGGAAAGGGTATTATCGGAATAATCAATTCACCTAGAAATGGTAATATTTCTTCATCTTTTCCAGTATTTGATGGAGATGAAATTTTAATATCAACAAATAAAGGTAGAGTTATCAGAGTTGCTGCTAAAGAAATAAGAACAGCAGGAAGAAACACTCAGGGAGTTAGAATAATTAAATTGTCAGGTGAGGAAAAAGTTGTTTCAGCTGATAAAATTGATGATAATTTAATTTAATGAATAAAGTAGCTATTTATCCTGGAACATTTGATCCAATTACATTTGGCCATATTGATGTTATTAATAAAGGTTTAAGATTGTTTGATAAAATTGTAGTCGCTATATCAGATGTTGAAAATAAGGATTATCTTTTTACCTCTGAAGAAAGAATGGAAATAATCAAAAAAGCATTATTTTCAGATTTAAAGATAAATAAAAAAAAAATTATGATTGTTTCTTTTACATCTTTAACAACAGATTTATGTAAAAAATACAAATCTAATATTATCTTGAGAGGCTTAAGAGCTGTGTCTGATTTTGAATATGAATTTCAACTTGCTGGAATGAATAGAAAATTAAATAATAAAATTGAGACTGTTTTTTTGATGTCAGATGTCGAAAATCAAATTATTTCATCAAAATTTGTTAAAGAAATTGTTAAACTTAGAGGTGATATTAAAAAGTTTACAACAAAAAGTACAATTAAACTTTTGAAAAATAAATATGAATAAATTTTTAATAAAATTTATTATTTTCTTTTTCTTATTAACTAATCAATCAATATCGGAGGATAATATTATGATTTTAAAATTAAAAGATGGAGATGTTAAAATAGAACTATTTGAAGATGTAGCTCCAAATCATGTTAAACGAATTAAAGAATTAGCCAATTCAGGGAAGTATAACAATGTTGTTTTTCACAGAGTCATTGATGGTTTTATGGCACAGACTGGAGATGTGAAATTTGGTAATTCTGGTTCAAGTGATTTTAATTTAGATATGGCTGGCATGGGTGGATCCGATCTGCCTAATTTAAATCAAGAGTTTAGCAGTCTTCCACATGATAGAGGCACTTTATCAATGGCTAGATCTTCTGATCCTAATAGTGCAAATAGTCAATTTTTTATTTGTTTTAAACCTGCACCTTTTCTAGATAGACAATACACTGTTTTTGGAAAGGTTATTGAAGGAATGGAATTTGTGGATAAGATTAAAAGAGGTGATGCAAATAATAATGGTGCTGTTACTAATCCAGATAAAATTATTAGCTTTAAATCTTTATAAGTTTTAAATGGCATTAAAAAACTTTGCCTTTAAGGTTTTAAATTCTGACAAGTATTCAAGATGCGGTATAATTGAGACACATAGAGGTAATATACAAACCCCTGCATTTATGCCTGTTGGTACTCAAGCGACAGTTAAAGCATGCACAATTGATGATATAAAAAAAACTGGCTCTGAAATAATTTTATCTAATACATATCATCTAATGATAAGACCTGGAGTTGAAAGAATCAAAAGAGTTGGTGGACTTCACAATTTTATGAACTGTAATCTCCCAATTTTGACAGACTCTGGAGGATTTCAAGTGATGTCTTTATCAAAACTAAATAAGATAGATCGGGAAAAAGGGGCCATTTTTAATTCTCATGTCGACGGAAAAAAATTTATTCTTAGTCCAGAAGAGAGTATAAAAATTCAATTAGGTTTAAATTCAGATATATTAATGATAATGGATGAATGTCCAAAAAAAACAAATGATTATGAATTGATAAATGAGTCAATGAAATTATCTTTATACTGGGCTGATAGATCTAAAAAAGCCTTTGGAACCAACCCTCACAAGGCTTTATTTGGGATTATTCAAGGAGGTCTATTTAAAGATTTAAGAATAAAATCTCTATCAGAATTATTAAAACTTGATTTTGATGGATATGCTGTGGGTGGCTTAGCTGTTGGAGAAACTCAAAAAGAAATGTTTTCTGTTTTAGATAATTTAAAGGACCTACTACCGAAAGGTAAGCCACACTACTTAATGGGTGTAGGTACTCCATCTGATATTCTCGGTGCAGTAAAAAGAGGTATTGATATGTTTGATTGTGTTTTACCTACAAGATCAGGAAGAACTGGATTAGCTTTCACATGGGAAGGTAGAGTAAATATTAGAAATAATAAATATCAAAATGATGATACACCTCTTGATTCTAAGACTAAAAACATGAATCTCAACAAATATTCAAAAAATTATTTAAATCATCTTTTCAATACCAATGAAATACTTGGTTCGATGTTATTAACTCTTCATAATATTAACTTCTATCAAGAGTTTATGTCTGAAATAAGAAAAAACATAAATAATGGTACATTCGATGAATTTCACAACAAATATATTGATAAATTGTGACAGCATAACTATTTGTCTCACAAATTCCTATTTGAATTATTTGTATAATTATGTATACACATCATTGTTTTTGGGCCGTTAGCTCAGTTGGTAGAGCAATTCCCTTTTAAGGAATGGGTCGATGGTTCGAGTCCATCACGGCTCACCACTAATTACGATTTAATTATTGGAGGATAGTCTAATATTATTTTATTAGTCCAATCATTTATTTTTTTTATTCTATTGTCAGCTGATGGATGTGTGCTCATGAATTCTGGTGGAGCTTTTCCCTTATTAAACTCTTTCATTCTTTCCCAAATTTTTGGTGTCTCTCTAATATCAAAGCCAGATAATGAAGAAAAAATCATACCTAGATAATCTGCTTCACTTTCTTGTTTTCTATTAAAAGGATTCATAATTCCTAATTGTGATAAAAGACCTATAGTATTCATTCCTGTAGCTCTATTTACTTGAGATAATTTTCCACCAGAGAAAATATCTATTAATTGTGTGCCGGTATTTATAAGTGCACTTCTGCTAGCTCGTTCAACTGAATGTTTTGCTACCGCATGCGCAATTTCATGTCCCATAACAGCAGCTAAACCATTAATATTTTTAGTTACATCAAGTATTCCTGTATAAACTGCAATTTTTCCACCAGGCATACACCATGCATTTCTAACTTTCTTATTTTCAATCAATATATACTCCCAATCAAAATTTATAGTTGGATCATCCATTTTAGATTGATAAAAATACTCACTTATTGAGTCTTCCATCTTTTTTCCAATTTCTCTTATAGAATTAAGAGTCTTAGAATCCTTACTTAATTTCTCTTTTTTCTTTATTTTTTCGTAAATTTGTGCTGCTTGAGCATTTAATTTTGCCTCAGGTATTATCTTCAGTTGCCTTCGGTCTGTAATGGGTGCTGTAGCACATGAGTTTAGTAAGTATCCGCAACAACCACATCCAATATAAGATAAGAATTTTCTTCTATTCATTTTATCTATACATTGATAATATATTTATTGATGAATCTAAATAATAAAATTTTAATAATATTGTTTATTATTTCTATATCTTTCGTAATTTACTCTAGTTTTAAATAAAAATGGCCAAAATTAAAAAAAAAAAATCACTTACTTTAATATTAAGAAATTATTTTATTACCGGTGTAGTGGTTTTAATACCTATTGGTTTTACTTTATATTTAAGTAAAATTTTGATCGGTTTATCCTCTAAAATTCTTCCAGAAAATATAAATCCTAATAGTTATTTGCCCTACGAAATTCCTGGAATTGAAATTTTGATTTCAGTTGTTTTTATAACTATTGTTGGTGGACTATCTTTATCATTTCTTGGAAAAAGAATTCTTAAACTTATTGATGACCTTTTTAAAAGAATTCCCTTTTTAAGAACTATTTATTCTGCAATAGTCCAAATGACAGAAACATTTTCTAATAAGGATAATGATAAAAAAAGTGTTGTTTTAATTGAATATCCCAGAAAAGGAGTTTGGGCTGTTGGTTTTGCAACAAAAGAAAATGATGGTGAAATGGCTAAAAAAACTAATCAAAAGTTAATTAATGTTTTTGTTCCAACAACTCCAAACCCAACAAGTGGATTTTTGTTAATGTTTCCAATAGATGATGTCATCTATTTAGATATGAGTTTTGAAGAGGCATCAAAATTTATTGTTTCTGCAGGCACCTCATCCGGCAAAAATTAGACAATATCATTTATAATATCAGCCTGATCATATAGCTTCATTAATGATTTAAATTTACTTATGTCCTCATTTGAATTTTCAATTCTTTTAATTTCTTTTTCAGCTAGTAAAAATAAGTCCTTATTAAGTATGGGATCAGCAAGTTTAAATGTTTTTAATCCACTTTGTTTAAAACCCAATATATCGCCATAACCTCTAAGTTTCATATCCTCTTCAGAAATTTTAAATCCATCATTAGTTTCTTTTAATATATTTAGTCTTTTTTTTGCATTTTCAGATAAAGACGATTTAAAAATTAGAATACAGCTTGCTTGTTTATCTCCTCTACCAACCCTTCCTCTTAATTGATGTAATTGTGATAGACCAAATTTGTTTGCGTTTTCTATTACTATTATATTTGCGTTCGGGAAATCGATTCCAACTTCAATTATAGTTGTAGAAACCAATATATCAAACTTCTTGTTAAGAAAATTATTTAATATAAACTCTTTTTTCTCTTGGTCAGTTTTTCCGTGAAGAAGTGATACTCTCTTTGGAAATAATTTATCTAGGAGTTTAAATTTTTCTATTGCTGAAGTATGATTAATTTTTTTTGACTCTTCAATTAATGGACATACCCAAAATACTTGGTTTCCTATTTTAATTTCTTTTTTTATAAATTTAATTATATCATCTATTTTTGTTTCTAATTTAGTGTAAGTTTTCACATCTTTTCTTAACTTAGGCTTTTCACTAATTATTGAAAGATCCATATCTCCATAAATAGTCATTGTTAGGGTACGTGGTATAGGGGTAGCAGACATAAGTAAAACATCACAACTATTGCCCCCTTTATCTGATAATTTTTTTCTTTGATTAACTCCAAATTTGTGTTGCTCATCAATTATAATTAGACCTAAGTTTTTAAATTTTATTTTCTTTTGAAAGATAGAATGTGTGCCAAAAACTAGATCTAATTTATTATTATTTAAATCATTCAATATTTTTTTCTTATTTTTGTTATGTAATTTACTTGATAATAAATCAATATTGATAGAATCATTAAATAGTTTTTTAGCAAGTAAAAAATGTTGTCTTGCCAAAATTTCTGTTGGTGCCATTACAGCAACTTGATATCCCGCGTTTATAACATTTAAAGCTGAGATTAAAGCTACGATAGTTTTTCCACTGCCGACATCACCTTGAAGAAGTCTAAACATTTTTTGGTTTGAAGTTAGATCATTATTAATTTCATCTAAAGCTTTGATTTGATCGTTAGTTAATTTAAATTCTAAATTTAAAATTAAATCATTTTGTTTTTTTAAGTCAAAAAATTTTACTTTTTTTTTAATTTTTTTTATCTTTTTTCTAATTTCTGAATGAACTAAAAATGATGAGAAAATTTCATCATATACTAATCTTTTATAAAATGATGATTTATAATTCCCAACATTTTCTGGCTTATGTAATTCATTGATAGATTTGTGCCAAGATATATTATCAAAATTTTTTAATATTTCTTTATTATGCCATTCCTCTAATTGAGGAAGATCTTTTATTATTTGTTTAATTATTTTGTTATATAGTTTTTCAGTTATACCCTCTGTCAATGAATATTGATTATGTTTAGTTTTAATTATTGATGAGTCCTCAGAAATATATTTAGGGTTAGTTATTTGATATTTTTTTTTATAGTAACTAATTTTACCACTTATAGTTACTTCTTTACCAATAGGCAGTACTTTTTTTATATATCCCTCATAACTATTAAAAAAAATACAATCTAAATTTCCTGTCGAGTCCTTACAAAAGACCCTATTTGGTAGATTCCTTATTCTTGGAAAATTGTATTTATATGGGGTAACACTAACAGTCTGAGTTTCACCAATTTTCAAATCTATTATTTTTGTTGTTATGCTTCTATCAGTATATGACTTAGGTAATTTCCACAATAAATCGAAGATAGTATTGATATTTTTTTTTTTTAATAAGTTAGCTATTTTATTTCCAACTCCTTTTAATTTTGTTAAATCTGATAATAGATAATCATGTTTTTTTTTAATATTCATAAATTTTTATTATAATCTATTTATGAAAACCCATATAGAAAATTTAAAGAAAAGAATTATCTATAGATCCCAGTATAGGGGTACTCGTGAAATGGATAAATTATTATTCTCTTTTGTTTCAAAATATATAAATGAAATCAACAATGATCAACTTTTGCTTTTAGAGAAATTTTTAGAAATAGATGATGAGAGTCTATATAAATTTTATAATGGTTACGAAAATGATCTTAAATTTGAAGATGATTATATAATGAAGTTATTTAAAAATTTTGAATTTAAAAAAAAATGATGGCGGAGAGACTGGGATTCGAACCCAGGAAAGAGTTGCCCCTTTGCCGGTTTTCAAGACCGGTGCTTTCAACCGCTCAGCCATCTCTCCGTGATCAATCTTTTATAATTAAAAATATTTAATTCAACTATAAAATAGTCTAATAAGACTAGTTATTACTTAACTCAATAAATTATCAATTTATGAATTCTGAATTTAATAAGGGATTATTTTTGACATCATTAGGTTCTTTTTGGTGGGGATTTATAGGAGTAATTTATTTTCAATATGTTTCTTTTATAGGACATACTGAACTTGTTGTTCATCGATGTCTATGGACTGCAGTTATGTTAATTTTTACGACAACATTTTTATCAAAATGGAAAATTTTTTTTAAAGAAATTAAGAATAAAAAAAAACTATTTGCATTGTTTATATCTGGTTTTTTAATTTTTGTTAACTGGTCAATATGGATTTATGCAGTTGCAACCGAAAGAATAATTGATGCTAGTTTCGGATATTTTATCATGCCTATAATTAGTGTTTTACTTGGTTATATATTTTTTAAGGAAAAACTTAATAGAAACAGAATTTTTTCAATTTTTTTAGTTTTTGTTTCCATATCAATAATGATATTTTATAATCTGAAATCATTACCATGGGTTGGTTTAATTGTTGCTTTTAGTTGGGCCTTTTATAATTTAGTTAGAAAAAAAATAAATATTGATACAGATATTGGATTATTAATTGAGAGTTTGTATATTTTTCCTTTTGCATTAGTAGTTTTTTATTTTATTTCAGTAAATAATTTTAATGATTTTAGTTTTCAAAACCCTGGGTTAAGTTTATTTTTACTTTTAGCAGGACCAATGACAGTGATTCCATTATTTCTTTATGTAAGAGGTGTTGAAATTATTGGTTTGGGACCTACAGGGATGATTTTTTATATAACTCCAACTTTACAGTTCATTTTAGGTTATTTTTACTACGACGAGGATTTTTCAATAGTAAAATTTGGAAGTTTTATTATTATTTGGATTGCTGTAATTATATATATGAAAGATTTATATGAAAAAAATTAAAATTTTTTTTTTTATTACCTTTTTTTTAATTTCGAATGCAAAAGCAGATGATAGTTTAAATTTTGAAAAATGGAAAAGAAATTTTAAAGAAAGAGCAATAATCAATAATATATCTGAAAGAACTTTTGATTTAGTAATGTCAGATACAAAATTTTTACCCAATGTAATTAAATATGATAGATATCAACCTGAATTTTATGAAGACACAAAAACATATATATCCAAAAGAACTTCAAAAAAAAAAGTTAACAAAGGTTCAGATTTTTATGCAAAGAATAAAGATTTAATTAAATTAGTTGAAGATAAATTTGAAATTGAAAAAGAGTTACTTTTATCTTTGATGGGCATAGAAACAAATTTTGGAACATATGTTGGAAAAATGGACATATTATCTTCTTTAGCTACTCTTAGTTATGATAAAAGAAGATCTGAATTTTTTACTAAAGAATTATTAATATTACTTAGATTAATTGATAAAAATCAAATTGATTATAAATCTTTATATGGTTCATGGGCTGGTGCATTTGGTTTTTTTCAATTTATGCCATCTACAATTAAAAATCATGCAATTGATTTCAATAAAGATAATTATATAGATTTGAAAAATTCTGAAGATGCATATGCATCTGCGGCAAATTACTTAAAAAAAATTGGTTGGCAAAAAGATAAGCCGTGTTTTTATAAAATAAATTTATCTAAAGAAATTCCAGGTAAATACCTTAATGTCTCTGCAAAAAAGATCAAAAATAAAAGAAAATTAAGTTTTTTTAAGAAATTTATAGAAAATTATGATGATATTGATTTTTTAAAGTCTAACCAAATTGTTGCTATTATTACACCAGATAAAGATATAATACCAGGTTCTGATACTCTAAAGCCTGCATACATAGTTTTTGAAAATTATGAAATAATTTTACAATGGAATAGGTCCTTAAGATTTGCTTTAGCTGTTTGTACTTTAAAAGATAAATTTAAAAATGAACTATAAGATTTTATTAATTTTTATAATTAGTTTATTATTTTTTGGTTGTGGACAAAATGTATCTAAGAAAAAAACAAATGTTATTAAGATAGAAAAAAAATATAAAAATTCTGGATTCGCTTTAATTTTTGACCAAAATTTAGAAAATATTAAGAAAATTGATGATCGATCTTTACTGATCTATCACAATAAACTTAAAAGAAAATCAATTGTCAAGATCACAAACCCAAAAAATGGAAAGTCATTAATTGCAGAAGTTAAATCTAATAAACAAAAATTCTCAGATTTCTATAATTCTATTATCACAAAAAGAATAGTTGAAGATTTAGAATTAAATTTTAATGAGCCCTATATAGAAATTATTTTAATATCAAAAGATTCAACTTTTATTGCCAAAAAAACTAAAACTTTTGATGCTGAAAAAAAAGTTGCAGAAAAAGCACCAATCGATGGAATTCAGATAAATGATCTTAATAAAAAGAAAAACAAAAAAACGAAAAGTTTGACTAAAGAAAAATTTTCATATTCTATTAAAATAGCTGATTTTTATTATAAAAAAACAGCTAAGTTAATGATATCGAGAATTCAAAAAGAAACATCATTAAAAGATAGTAAAATTGAAAAGCTATCTAAAACGAAATTTAGAGTATTATTGGGTCCTTTTAATGATATAAAAACACTCAGAGAATCTTTTGAAAAGTTAAGATCTCTTAATTTTGAAAATTTGGAAATATTAAAAAATGTTTAAAAATTTAATAATTATTAATTTCTTATATTTTTTATTTATAAGTGTTGCACACAGTAATATAGAGATAAAAGCTAGAACTGCAATTTTACAAGATTTCTTATCAGGCGAAATTCTGTATGAAAAAGAACCTGATAGATCAATCTATCCCGCTTCAATGACTAAGATTATGACATCAATAATTGCTTTCGATTTAATTAAGTCCGGTGATTTGAGTTTGGAAGACAAGTTTATAATTTCAGAAAATGCCTGGAGATTATCAACTGCAGGGTATTCGTCGATGTTTATTATGGTAGGTGATGAAGTATCAGTTGAAGATCTGCTAAAAGGAATTATCGTAGCATCAGGGAACGATGCTTGCGTAGCTTTAGCAGAAGGTATTGCTGGTACCGAGGAAGAATTTGCTATTTTGATGACAAGTAAGGCAAAAGAATTAGGCATGACAAATTCAAATTTTTCTAATTCTTCAGGTATTAATGATCCAGATAATTATTCCACTGTTAAGGATATTCTATTAATGTCTAATTATCTTATTAAAGAACATCCTGAATTTTATGAATGGTTTAGCGAAAAAGAATTTACTTGGGATAGAACAGGAGGTGATCCAATAACTCAAGGAAATAGAAATCCACTTCTTTACAAAAACTTTGGAGCTGATGGAATTAAAACTGGATATCTTGCTGTTGAAAAATATTCTCTTGCTTCTTCGATTGTAAGAAAAGGTAGAAGACTTGTTGCTGTAGGAAGTGGTTTTGAAACAAAAAATAGTAGATCTCGTGAAAGTAGAAAATTATTAACTTATGGTTTGACAAATTTTGATTTAGTTCAAATAAATTCAAAAGAAGAGATTTTTGATAAAGTTGAGGTATGGCTTGGAAAAGAAAACTTTGTAGATGTTTACATAAATGAAGACATTTATAAGATAATTAAAAAAGCTCAAAAGAAATTGTTAAAGGTATCCATAAATTACTACGGCCCAATTGAAGCACCAATCAAAAAAGACCAAGTTATTGGAAAATTAAAGATAATATATAATCAAGAATTAGTATCTGAGCATGATCTTCTTGCTACAAGAGAAATAAAAAAAGTTAATGTTTTCTCTAGGTTAATGAAATCTCTAAATTATTTGATTTGGGGTGATGTATAAAAAACCAGTAATTGTTTTTGAAGGTATAGAAGGTAGTGGAAAGACCTTTCATATAGACAATGTCTCTAAATATTTAAAAAAAAGGAATATCAAATTTTTTAAAATTAGGGAACCTGGTGGAACCTTAAACTCTGAAAAAATTAGAAGTCTTATTTTAGAAAAAAAAATAAGATTTAATCAAAATACCGATTTACTGTTATATCTTGCATCTAGAAGTGAGAATATCAAAACGTTGAGAAAATATTATAAAAAAAGAATAATCTTGATTGATAGGTTTACCGATTCAACAATAGCTTATCAACATTATGGCCTAGGAGTAAATTTAGAAATAATTAAAAAAATTAACAAGTTTTTATTAAAAGATTTTAAGATAAATTTTACCTTTCTTAATATTGTTAATAATAAAAACATGATACAGCGATTAAAAAAAAGAAAAAAGCTTAATAGATATGATAAATTTGCAAATAATTTTTATAAAAAAGTTCAAAATGGTTTTTTAAAATTAGCAAAAAAAAATAAAAACAAATATCAAATTATAGACTCAAATTTAGAAATAAATATGAATAAATCTTTGATAATAAAAAAATTAGAAACTTTAATAAGATGAATATACCCCATCCCGTAAATCAAATTCAATTACATGGTTTGAAAAATGAATTTGAAGAATTATCAAATTTATACTTAAGAGGAAAGTTTCCAAATAAAATTTTGTTATCTGGTCAAAAGGGCTGTGGAAAATGTACCTTAGCCTATCATTTGACAAATTATGTACTATCTTTAGATGAGGAATGTTCTTATGACGTTAACAATTTTAAAATTAATGAGAAAAATAAACAATTTATATTAGCTATCAATAATAATAATCCTAATCTGTATTATATTGATGTTTTGCCAGATAAAAAAAATATTGAAATTAAACAAATTCGAACCTTAATAAATAATTTAAATAAATCCTCATTCAATTTAAAACCTAGATTTGTAATTATAGATAATCTAGAAACTTTAAATACTAATTCAATAAATGCTTTACTTAAGATCTTGGAAGAACCTTCTGAAAATGTTTTTTTTATTTTGATATATAATAATAAAAAGATTTTACAAACTTTAAAATCAAGATGTCTAATATTTAAGGTTGCTTTATCGAATTCTCAAAGTATCAAGATTACTAATAATTTAATTAACGATGATATTCATTCAATTTTAAATAAAGATTTAATAAATTATTATTCATCTCCAGGTGATTTAGTAAGATTATTATCTTGCTTAAAAAAAACAAATCTTGATTTGAAAGATTTAACACTAAAAGATTTTTTGATTTTTTTAGTAAATGATAATGGTTATAAAAGAGATAATAATACAAAAAAAATCTTATTTAGTTTAATTGAATTATTTTTAAGTAAAAATTTATCAATAAAATATTTAGATTATTTTAGTTATTATATTAATAAAATAGACAATATTAAAAGATTTAATTTGGATGAAGAGTCTTTTTTAATTGAATTTAGATCAAAAGTTTTAAATGGATAAAAATTTTTATATCACGACCCCAATTTATTATCCTTCAGCTAAACCACATATGGGGCATGCTTATTCAAGTATTATTGCTGATTTTTTTGCTAGATTTAAAAGAATAGATGGTTATCAAGTTTATTTTCTAACTGGGACTGATGAACACGGTTTAAAGATCCAGCGTGCAGCTGAAAAGAAAGGTGTAAAACCATCAGATTTTTGTGATGAGATAAGTAAAACTTTTAAAGATTTAACAAAAACTTTGAATTTAACAAATAATGATTTTATACGAACAACTGAGCCTCGCCATAAAAAATCGGTTCAATATTTATGGGAAGAATTAAGAAAAAATGATGATATTTATTTATCAAAATATTCTGGATGGTATTCTGTATCCGATGAAGCTTTTTATAGTGAGAATGAAATTGAAGAATTAGATAACAAAAAAGTCGCTATTTCATCAAAATCATCTGTTGAATGGGTAGACGAAGAATCATACTTTTTCAGATTATCAAAGTGGGAAAAGCCATTATTAGAATTTTACAAACAAAATCCAGATTTTATTTCTCCAGCATCTAGAAAAAACGAGGTAATCACTTTTGTAAAAAGTGGATTAAAAGATTTATCTGTGAGTAGAAAAAGTTTTTCTTGGGGAATTAATGTTCCAAATGATAATGATCATATTATATATGTATGGTTAGACGCTCTCACTAATTATATTAGTGCTTTAAATTATCCTAATAAAAATGACGAGTTATATAAGAAATTTTGGCCAGCATCAGTTCACTTGATTGGAAAAGATATATTGAGATTTCATGCAATTTATTGGCCTGCATTTCTTTTGGCCGCAAAAATAGATCCTCCCAAAAAAGTTTATGGACATGGATGGATATTATCTAATGAGGAAAAAATGTCTAAATCAAAAGGAAATATATTAGATCCACTAGAAATTATAAAACAATATGGATTGGATCCCTTAAGATATTATTTAATAAAAGAAGTTTCTTTTGGAAATGATGGCAATATTTCTCAAGAAAGATTAGAAGATTGTATAAATAGTGATTTAGCCAATAATTTTGGTAATCTATGCCAACGAGTATCTGCTTTTGTCATTAAAAATTGCAATAGCAAGGTTCCAGACAAAATTAAATTTGAAAATGATGATATGAAAATTTTAAATGAATATAGTCAAAATTTAAACAACTTAAGATCGGAAATAGATAATCAAAATATCAACTATTACATAGATTATATTGTTAATCGATTATTTGAGGCAAACAAATATTTTAATGATCAGGAGCCATGGAAAAAAAAAGATGATAAAATTAGGTTAAATACAATAGTTTATACAACCCTTGAAATTGTAAGAAAAGTAACATTTTTATTATATCCTATTATTCCACAGTCATCTCTTAAAGCACTTAAAATTTTTAATCTTCAAGAAAAAGATGTTATTTTTGAAACTATTGGAAATAATGAATTTTTAAAAAAAGGAAGTGATATTAAAAAAATTGATATATTATTTAATAAAATAGAAAAAGAAAATGATTGATTCACATTGTCATCTAGATCATGAACCATTATTCAGTGATTTAAAAAATGTTATTCAGCGATCAAAAGAAGTTGGTGTAAAAAAATTATTAACAATTTCAACATCTATTGAAAGCTTTTCCAGAGTGAAAGAAATTGTAAATAAAGATGATATCATATTTGGTACAATTGGAATACATCCACATGAGGCAGATAAAAATAAAGTCGATACTGAATTTTTTATAAAAAATCTAGATGAAAATAAAAAAATTATTGGAATAGGAGAAACCGGTCTTGATTTTTATTATGATAATTCAGATAGAGATAAACAAATAGAAAGTTTTAAGATACATATTAAAGCTGCATTGAAAGCAAATATACCATTAATCATTCATTCAAGAAATGCTGAAGAAAAAACTTTTGAAGTATTAAATGAATATAAAGACGAAAAGCTAAAAATTTTGATGCATTGTTTCACAGGATCCCAACAATTTGCAGAAAAGCTTTTGAAATTTAATTCTTATTTTTCTGCAAGTGGTATAATCACCTTCAAAAATTCTATTGATCTTCAAAATACTTTTAAAATTCTACCATTAAATAGAATTCTTATTGAAACAGATAGCCCCTTCCTAGCTCCAGTGCCAAATAGAGGAAAAAAAAATGAACCATCATTTATAGATTTTACAGCGACTAAACTTGCAGAAATAAAGGGTATTGAAAAATCTGAGCTTATAAAAATTACCACAAATAATTTTAATAATCTTTTTTTTAGTTAAATTTTTATGAAATTTATTATACTTGGTTGTGGTAGTTCAATGGGTGTACCAAGGCCAGATGGTTTTTTTGGTAATTGTGATCCTAAAATTAAGAAAAATTACAGAACACGATGTTCTGCATTATTAAAAACCTCTGATCAAAATATTTTGATTGATACTTCACCTGATTTACGTCAGCAATTACTCAGACATAAAATTAAGAAAATAAACAAAGTACTTTTTTCACACATGCATGGTGATCAAACCCATGGTATAAATGATTTAAGATCATTTTATATAAACAGCAAAAATCAAATTGATGTTTATGCAGATCAATTTACTTCTAAATATCTTAAAAAAAGTTTTTCATATATATTCAAAAGTTTTTCCAGGGAATATCCTGCAACGTTAAAATTGAATAAATTACCAAAAAATTTTTTTACATCTAATAACAAGAAAAAAATTTCTGTTAAAACAATTAAAGTTGAACACGGAAAAGTAAAATCTAATTGCTTTATTATTGATAAGAAATTGGCATACATAAGCGATGTGAGCAAAATTTATAGAAAAGATTTTAGATATTTTCAAAATTTGAAGTTTTTAGTCATTGATTGTCTTTGGTACAATTATCATCCATCGCACTTTAATTTAGAGACTTCTCTTTCTATGATTAGAAAGTTTAAACCCAAAAAAGCAATTTTAACAAATTTATCTCCAGTATTAGATTACAAGGTTCTTAAGAAAATTTTACCTAAAAATACAGAGCCTGCTTTTGATGGGCTTACTTTAAATTTATAAAATACTCTCTATTTTATTAATCATTTTTTTTGATAATGGCTTTGTGAAGGAAGAAAAAGTATCCTCAATTTTTCCTTCTTTGTTTATTAAAATTTTATGAAAATTCCACTTTGGTACCGCTGAATTTCCATGATTAGTTTTAGCCCATTTAAATAATTCATGAGCATTATTACCCTTTACTTCAGTAATAGTTGAAAGTGGAAAGGTAATATTAAAATTTACCTCACAAAATTCTTTAACATCAGAATTTTTATTTTTTTCTTGATTAAATGAGTTAGATGGTACAGCAAGTATAACCAAACCTTTTTTATTATATTTATCCCAAAGGACTTGAAGTTCCTCATATTGATTTGTAAATCCACAATAACTCGCAGTATTTACGATTAAAACTACATTATTTTTGAAATCACTAAAATTAATTGTTTCACCCGATATACCCTCAATATTAAGATCAAAAAAGGTTTTTTCATAACTTGCTAAGGTTGTACTTTTAAAAAAAAACATAATTATTGTTAAACTTAATATAAATTTTTTTTTCATTTATTAGGTGTAAGTAGTATCAAGAAGTAGCCAAATAAAGTGGATAAAAGTGACCCAGTAAGTACACCTATTTTTACACCATCCATGTATTGCATATTGTCTACAAAAGCTAAATTTCCAACAAAAAGACTCATCGTGAAACCAATACCCGTTAAAACACCTACACCATAAAAGTTAAACCAGTTTGAATTATTTGGCATTTGAGCAACTTTTGTTTTTATTGCAATATATGAAAAAACAAAAACTCCTAATTGTTTACCTACAAATAAGCCCAGCAATATACCAAGTGGCACTTTATCTAACAAAGAGTTTAATGATAAACCTTCTAAAGATACGCCTGCGTTAGCAAAAGCGAATAGAGGCATAATACCGAAAGCTACATATGGACTTATTGCATGCTCAACTTTAATTAATAATGAAAAATCTTTTTCTTTCTTTCGGTGAGGTATTGTCATCGCTAACAAAACACCAGCAATAGTAGCATGAATACCAGAATTGTGTGTAAAATCCCAAAGAAATATACCTATGACCAAATAAGGTAAAAATTTTTTGATGTTAAATTTATTAATTACTAAAAGCACAATAAAAGCTAACAACATAAGAATTAAGTATTTTATACTTAAGTCACCAGAATAAAATAAAGCAATGATAACAATTGCTCCCAAGTCATCAATAATTGCCAGTGCGGTTAAAAAAACTTTTAAGGATAATGGTACTCTTTTACCTAAAAGTGATAATACACCTAATGAAAATGCAATATCCGTAGCAGAGGGAATAGCCCATCCATTTAAAGTTTCACTATCACCAAAGTTTATAAATACATAAAATAATGCAGGTATTAACATACCCCCTACAGCAGCAATTATTGGTAGTAATGCTTGTTTTATGTTTGAAAGTTCACCTTGTAAAAATTCTCTTTTTATCTCTAAGGTAACAAAGAAAAAGAATATTGCCATTAAAGCATCATTTATCCAGTGTAAAACACTCAATTTTAAACCAAATTTATTTATACCTATAAATAAATATTTATCTAAAGTTGAAAAATATGTATCAGAAAGATTTGAATTACTTATTATCAAGGCAATAATAGCTGCAAACAATAAAACAAGACCACTTGCAGCCTCAAGTTTAAAAAACCACCTAAAAGGTTTTGATAAATAATTTATCATAGATTTATTTTGTTAAATCCTTTAAAAATAACATTATATCTTTCATAGTTTCATATAAGTTATAAAGTATAAGCTCTAGATTTGGAAAAATTTTTTCTAATGGGTTTTTAAAAGTATCCAAAATAATTATAATTGCAATTAAAGATAGAATAATAACTATTATATACGATAAAAATTTTCCAAATGTAAAATTTTCTTTTTTTTCGTATTTAATTAATGCCTTATCTTTTTTATTAATAATTTTATCAATTTCATTCGTTAAGTTTTTTTTTGTTTTTTTTGAATATTTATTTTCAATATTTCCATCAATTTTTGAGGATATATTCGGAATTTTTTTTTCTACAGGTTGGGAGATTTCTTCATTATGAATAATTTTCTGATTTTCTTTTTCTTTTATAAAAAACCATTTATGACTACATGCACCACATTGTAATGTGCGACCTTTTTTAGGAATTAAATTTCCATCTATCTCAAAACTTTTATTACAAGAAGGGCATGTAATTATCATGATTCTCTATATATCAGATTTTCGTTAAAATTCTTTTATTTTTGATCGCTTTATCCTTTTAAATTATCAATAACTACTGTATTAGTACATCATTCGGAGTGTAGCGCAGCCTGGTAGCGCATCTGGTTTGGGACCAGAGGGTCGCAGGTTCAAATCCTGCCACTCCGACCATCATTATGAGAAAAGCAAAAATTTACATACCAAATAAAAATCCAATGCAGTCTGGTTTGGGAAAAACTAATAAGTGGATATTAGAATTTGAAACCGAAAATCGATTAAGAAATCCACTTATGGGATGGGAAAGTTCTACTGATACATATTCAGAACTTAAATTAGAATTCTCCTCTAAAGAACTCGCTATAGATTATGCAAAAAAAAAGAAAATTGATTATGAAATAATTGAACCTAAAAGAAGAAAAATAGTCAAAAAATCTTACGCAGATAATTTTTTAAAATAATTATGTTTAAATTTTTTACTCAAAGAGAATGGTTTTTATGGAGTATCGGAGGTACTTTATTAATTCTAGTTGCAACTTGGTATCAAGTACAACTTGATGTCAAAATTAATGAATGGTTTGGGGAGTTTTATGATACACTTCAAAAAGCTCTTACTGAACCAAATTCTGTATCTGAAAAAGAGTTCATTGCATATTTATTAACTTTTGCAAAAATTGCAGCTGTTTACATTTTAGTTGTTATATTTAGTGATTATTTTACCAGTCATTGGACATTTAGATGGAGAACTGCAATGGCTAATTTTTACCATGACAAATGGAACGATGCATCATCTATAGAGGGTGCATCTCAAAGAGTACAAGAAGATACTCTTAAATTTGCGAGAATTATGGAAGGTCTTGGAGCTGAACTTTTAAGAAGTTTAATGACTTTAATTGCTTTCACACCAATATTATGGGGGCTATCGAAAAGTATAACTGTTCTTCCATGGATTGGTGAAGTTGAGCATGCTTTAGTTTGGGTTGCAATTCTATCAGCTCTAGGTGGAACGATCTTATTAGCAAGTGTTGGTATTAAACTTCCTGGAATTGAATATGATATTCAAAAAGAGGAGGCCGCATACAGAAAAGAATTAGTTTTAGGAGAAGATTTCAAAGAAAGCGCCAAACCAAAAAAAATTACAGATTTATACGGAGGTGTAAGAAAAATTCACTATAAAATGTATTTTCACTATCTATATTTTAATGCTGTAAAATGGAGCTACTTACAAGGAATGGTGATTGTTCCATATTTGGCTCTTGCTCCAACAATTGTTACTGGCGCCATTACATTAGGATTTGTTCAACAAATAATTAGAGCTTTTGGTAGAGTCGAAACATCTTTGCAATACCTAGTTAGAAGTTGGCCTATAATTGTTGAGTTAATTTCTGTATGGAAAAGATTGAGAGAGTTTGAACAAAATTTAGAAAAAAATACCTCTTTAAAGTTAGCTGAATAATGCAATTAGATAAAAAATTTGAAAAACTATTTTTGAATGTATCGTGTAGAGCAGCTTTATCTTCTTTTTATTTAGTGGGGAAAAAAGACAAATTAGCAGCGGATAAGGCAGCAGTTGATACTATGAGATCAGAGCTTAATAAAATTGATATGAAAGGCAAGATTGTGATTGGTGAGGGAGAACTTGACGAAGCACCGATGTTATACATAGGTGAAAATGTTGGAACAAATAAAGGTCCTGAACTAGATATAGCAGTAGATCCTCTTGAAGGAACAAATTTTGCTGCTAATAATTTACCAGGAGCTCTATCAGTAATTTCTGTAGCGGAAAAAAAAAATTTATTTAATGCACCAGAAACTTATATGAACAAAATTTCAGCAAATATATCACAAAAAGATGTTATTGATTTAGATTTTTCAGTAAAAAAAAATATAGATAATCTTGCACAATATAAAAATAAAAAAGCTGAGGATTTAACAGTATGTATTTTAGATAGATCAAGACATAACGAAATAATTAATGATTTAAAAAAATTAAAAGTTAAATTAAAACTTATTTCTGATGGTGATGTATCTGGTGCGCTACTAGTAACAGATCAAAAATATAAAGTAGATATGTTTTTAGGGATAGGAGGTGGGCCCGAAGGCGTATTGGCAGCTTCCGCATTGGATGCTTATAATTGTTTTTTTCAAGGTAAATTTATTTTTGATAGCGATAAAGATAAATTGAGGGCAAAAAAAATGGGAATAGACGATTTAGAAAAAAAATATGAAATAAATGAAATAGTTTCAGGTGACTCAATCTTTTGTGCTACAGGCATAACTTCAGGTGATCTTGTCTCAGGTATCGAAATCAAAAATAATGAATTTATATCTGAAACTTTAATTACGCATAAATCTTCTGGCTTAAAAAAAACTATAAAAATAAAACAAAAGATTTAAATAAGTCTTGATTAATAATAATATATACAATAAAAAGCAGCTTTTTGGTCCCTTCGTCTATCGGTTAGGACACGTGGTTTTCATCCTCGAAAGAGGGGTTCGATTCCCCTAGGGACCGCCATTTAGCTTACTATATTTGTTATTCCACAACTCCAACCAATCTTTTTCAATACCTGGAACTGTTCTAGATATATGGTATGCAACTGAAGTTATTGGTGATAAACATAACTCCTCTTCAAAAATTTTGTGTAAAGGCTTTTCAAATGGATCATTATTTCTTTCACCAACTAAACGAATATTTTTTTTATATTTATTAAATAAATTTTTTGAAAATAGAAAGGTAAGCAAACATTCTTTTACACGACGCCATCTAAAATTTTTACCAATAAATAATGATGTATTGTAAATACTATCATAATAAAATGGATAATCTGATGGACATAAAAAAATATCTTTTTCAATCAAAGT
>CABZLS010000012.1 GCA_902526645.1 uncultured Pelagibacteraceae bacterium | reverse complement strand
GGAAAGAAGATACACAATTTCTAATAATTAAAAATACACTAACAAATCAATTTTTATTTTTTATAAAAGGATCCTTAATAATACTAACACCACTTTATTTTCATTTTGACGAAACAACAAACATTTTTAAGTTACTACTTGTTGAAAATGAAAATTTTTATAATTTGTTAGATTTTGTTGAAAAGAGTAAAATTTTATTATTTGGTATTATTTTAAGTACTTTAGCTCACATTATTTTGTTTAGTAAAAATTTTGAGATAAAAAAATTTGCTATTTTTTTAGATTATTTTTCAATCTTAACTCTAAATTTTTATTTTTCTCCACTTTTGGCGTTTACAATATATTTTTGTTTTTTACATTCAGTTAGACATTGTATTACTTTAATTCTTGAGCTTGATAAAAAAGACTTAAAATTGGGTTTTAAAAAATTTGTAAAAAAAGCATTGCCCTTAACTATTTTAACCGCAGCTATTTGTTTAATTGGTCTCTATTTTATAAATAATACTTACAATTTTGATGATTCAATTTTGAAAATTATATTTATAGGTTTGGCGTCTTTAACCTTTCCACATATATTGCTGGAATATCTTTTAGAAAAAAATGAAAAACAAAGAAATTAAAATACTACTATCTGCGCCAAGGGGTTTTTGTGCTGGTGTTGAAAGAGCTATTGAGATTGTTGAAAAATCAATTCAAAAATATGGTGCCCCAGTATATGTAAGACACGAAATAGTTCACAACAAATACGTTGTTGATGATTTAAAAAATAAAGGAGCAATTTTTGTAGAAGAGCTTGAAGAGATAGATGATAAATCAAGGCCCGTTATTTTTTCTGCTCATGGAGTTCCAAAAAAAATACCTGAGGATGCTAAGAGTTATAATATGACATATATTGATGCTACATGCCCCTTGGTGTCAAAAGTACACAGGGAAGCTGAGAATCTTCATAAAGCCGGTTATCATTTAATTTTAATTGGTCACCAAAATCATCCTGAAGTGATTGGTACAATGGGACAGCTACCTAGTGGATCGATAGATCTTATTCAAAATGAAGATGAGGCAAAAAAATATGAAACAAATAATTTAGATAAAATCTCTTATGTTACTCACACGACTCTATCTGTTGACGATACAAAAGACATTATTAGGATTTTAAAAAATAAATTTCCAAATATTAAAGAGCCAATGAAAGAAGATATTTGTTATGCAACAACGAATAGACAAATGGCAGTAAAAAATATTGCAAAAAAATGTGACTTATTTTTTGTAATTGGTAGTAGAAATTCATCTAATTCAGTTAGACTTGTTGAGGTTGCTAAGAAATCTGGATGTTTAAATTCTCTACTAATCCACTCTCAAAGTGAAATCCCATATGAACTAATTGAAAAATCAAAAACTATTGGAATTTCATCTGGTGCATCAGCTCCAGAAATTTTAGTAAATAATTTCATAAATAACTTAAAAAAAAGATTTAAAGTCAGCATAGATGAGGTAGAAGCAATAAAGGAAAACGTTGTTTTTAGAATCCCCAAAAAATTAAATTAAATGGCTGTCTATACAAAAATAAATAAAAAAAATCTTTCAGATATTAATAGAAGATTTAATAGTAAAAGGTTTATTAGTTTTAAAGGTATTAAACAAGGGATAGAAAATACAAACTATTTACTTAGGACAAAAAATGAAAAATTTATTTTAACTATTTTTGAAAAAAGAGTTTTACAAAAAGAAATACCTTTTTTTATGAAATTGATGGATCAATTAAACAATTTAAATTTTAATTGTCCAAAACCATTAAAAAACTCGAAGGGAAATTATATATTTAAACTAAAAAATAAAACTGCATGTATTGTCTCTTTTCTGAAGGGAAAAGATAAAAAAACTCTAAACTTAAAAAATTGCTATGATATTGGAAAAATGATTGCTGCTATGCACTCATCCACAAAAAAAATTAAACTTTATAGAAAAAACTCAATGGGAGTTAAAAATTTAAATTCTTTATTTAATAGCATTAAATTTAAATCAAAAAAATTTACAAATATTGAAAAGTTTTTAAAAATAAATTTTATAGATATAAAAAAGAGATGGCCACAAAAATTACCTACTGGAATAATTCATGGAGATCTTTTTATAGATAATATTTTTTTTAAAAATAACAAACTGTCTGGTGTAATCGATTTTTATTTTGCAGCTAATGATTTCTATATGTATGAGATCGCTATATGTGTAAATGCCTTATGTTTTGATAAAAATAAAACAAAATTTAGTATTAATAAAAATAAAGTTAAAAATTTAATAAAAGGATATGAAAGTTTAAAAAAAATCTCACAAAAAGAAAAAAAATCATTAAATATCTTATGTCGTGGAGCTGCAATGAGATACTTTCTGACTAGACTTTATGATTATACAAATACCCCAAAGACAGCTTTGATAAAGATCAAAGATCCAAGAGAATATTATCAAAAATTAGTAATACATAATAATTTAAAAAATTATAAAGATTATTTAAATTATGATTAAAATATATACAGACGGTTCATGTATTGGAAATCCAGGCAAAGGTGGTTGGGCAGCAATAATATTAAATGACGGACAAAAAACTAAAATAAAAGGAAGCAAAAAAGATACTACAAATAATCAAATGGAATTATTAGCGCCTATAGAGGCTCTTAAAAAGATACCAAAAGGAAGCAAGGTTCAAATTTTTACTGACTCTAGATATGTTAAGTCTGGAATAACAGAGTGGATACACAATTGGAAAAAAAATGGATGGAAAACTGCAAACAAAAAAGAAGTAAGCAATAAAGCACTTTGGATAAAATTAGATCTACTAAATAATGAGTTTGAAATAAGTTGGAATTGGGTAAAAGCACATTCAACTGATGAATTGAATAATGAAGTAGATTTACTTGCAAGAGATGCTGCCAACTTATAGTTAGGCACCTGGCAACAGAACGCCCCTTCCTAGATTAGATTATTCAATAAGTTCTCTGCTGAAGTTAAACCACATTCCTTAGTTTCTTTTTCAACATGAATATTAGCAATAGTAAAATTTTCAATCACCATTAAATAACGATTTGATCTAATTCCCATTCCTTTTGCATTACGATCAACCTCTGCTCCAATTGCTTTCGTAAATAATAAATATGGATCAGATAACATTTTAATTTTATCTCCAGTATTATTAATCTCTCCCCAGCCATTCATCACATAAGGATCATTTACTGATAAACAAAATATATTTTCTATTCCTTTTGCTTTGATTTTATCTGCATTTGCTACAAAGCCTGGTAAGTGAAGCTTGGAGCAAGTTGATGTAAATGCCCCAGGTAAACCAAACAAAACAACTTTGCCATTACCTATGATTTCTCTTAAGAAATTTTTTTGAGGTTCTCCATCAACAAGTTGAAAAATCTCTGTGTCTGGTAGTTGATCTTTTATTTTAAGTTTCATATCGAATTCATTACATATTTTTTAATTTTTTCAATATCATTTGAAAGAAGTTCAAAATTTTCTTTTCTATCATTAACATATTTAAGACTTTCTGGTAAATTTTCAGTTTTTGAAATTGCATCTTCTATTACTTTTGGAAATTTACATGGGTGTGCAGTTGATAATACAACACAATTTTTTTCTAATCCTAATTTTCGTACTGCACCAATGCCCACTGCAGTGTGCGGATCCACCACCATCTGATATTCATCATTGATGATTTTTATCATTTCAACAGTTTCTTTTTCGTCAAGCATTTCAGATATAAAATTCTTTTTGATTTTATCTAAGTCATTTTTATCAATTTTATAAGTGTTATTTTTAATTTCACCCATTACACCTTTTGTAACTTCTGAGTTACAATCTTTGACGTCGTATAAAAGCCTTTCAAAATTACTTGCTATTTGAATATCCATACTTGGAGTATTTGTTTCCTCAACTTTCTTTTGACTATAATCACCAACAGATATAGCTCTGTGCAGTATGTCATTTTTATTTGTAGCTACGATTAGTTTATCAATTGGAAGACCTAATTTTTTTGCTAAATAGCCAGCGTAAATATCACCAAAGTTTCCTGTTGGAACAGAAAAGGACAAAGGTTGACCATTTCCAACTTTAAAGTAAGCGTAAAAATAATACACTGATTGCGCAATAATTCTTGCCCAATTAATTGAATTTACACCCGACATATTAATTGCTTCAGAAAATTTTTCGTCGTTAAACATTGCTTTTACTAAATTTTGGCAATCATCAAAATTACCCTCAACCGCAATATTAAATACATTACTCTCTTCATGTATTGTCATTAGTCTTCTTTGAACTGGTGAAATTTTATTATTTGGATGTAATACAAAAACATTTAAATTATTTTTTCCCTTTAAAGCGTCTATGGCAGCTGCGCCCGTATCACCTGAAGTTGCAACAATTATATTAATTTTTTTTTGATCACGGCTTAAATGGTATTGATAAAAATTACCTATTAGTTGCATTGCAATATCTTTAAAAGCAAGTGTGGGACCATGAAATAGTTCTAATATTTTTAAATTTCCTAGATCTGAAATTTTAACAACATCCTCAGATCTAAAATTTGAATATGATTTTGAAATCAAAGAGATTAGATCAACTTTAGACATAAAATCTCCTATAAATGGATAAATTATTTCAGCCGCTAAATCATTGTAACTAAGGTTTTTTAGATTATTTAATTCTTCCTCTTTAAAGGGTTTAATTGATTTCGGAACAAATAGTCCCCCATCATCTGCCAAACCTTTAAGGAAAACATCTTTAAAAGTAAAGTTTTTCTGACTATTTCTTGTACTAATATAATTCATCTAATAATTCTTTTTTCTAAAATATAAATATAGCAAAAGAATTGAAATCGCTAATGAAAACCATGTCATTGCATATTTTTTATGATTATTTGAAATATTAGCAGTAATTTTTTTTGGTCTAGGGAATTGATAATTTCCCTCTAAATAAATTATGTATTTAGAAAATTTTTTACCCGTAAACTTTAAGATATCTTCTCTGTTCAAGCTAAACCAGTAATTTTCTTTTATATCATTATCTGGTTTAAAAATGTTTTTTCTTCCCTGAGTTTTGAGAGTTCCTATTATATTATTTTGATCAAATATATTTATTTCTGGGGTATCTTTTTTTTCAAACGGTATCCAGCCTCGATTAATTAAATAATTTTCATTATCGATCAAAATTGGATTAATAACTTCAAATCCTGGACTACCAGAATCATTTAGATTGTATAAATATATTTGTTTTTCAAAATCAATAGTGCCTGATGTTTTGATCTTTAGAAAATTTTCTTTGTTAGATTGAGAAAGCTCAACTGGAGGATTTTTTAATGAATTTTCAATTTCTAATATAAGGTTATTTTTCCAATTTAATCGAATTATTTGCCAAGTACCTAATGCAATAAAAACAAATATAAAAAAAATTATAAAAACAGAAAATAAAAACTTATGTTTCAAAGACTGAAATTAACTTCCCCAAATATATATAGCTGCAAATAAAAATAACCAAACAACATCAACAAAATGCCAATACCAAGCAGCAGCCTCGAATCCAAAGTGATGATCTTTATTAAAATGACCTAATTTTCCACGCCACAAACAAACGGCTAAAAAAATTGTTCCTACGATAACATGAAAACCATGAAAACCAGTAGCCATATAAAATACTGATCCATAAATGTGATTTGAAAAAGAAAACGTGGCATGATGATACTCATATGCTTGTAAAGCTGTAAAACAAATCCCAAGTATCACAGTTAATACTAAACCTTGGATAAATCCTTTTCTATCATCTTCCAAAAGTGCATGATGTGACCAAGTAACTGTAGTTCCCGACAATAATAACACTAACGTATTTATTAATGGAATATCCCAAGGATCAAATGTCTCTATATCTTTTGGTGGCCAAACATTCCCAACAAATTCATTCGGGAAAAGACTAATATCAAAATATGCCCAAAACCAAGCTACAAAAAACATTACCTCTGAGGCAATAAATAAAGTCATCCCGTATCGATGATGTATCTGCACAACAGGTGTGTGGTGACCTTGATGTTCAGCTTCAATCACTACATCTCTAAACCACATATATGCACCATAGATTAATAAAGCGAATCCTAAGTACATACCCCATGAGACGTCCGAATGCATATAATAAACTGCACCTAAAGCTAAAACTAAACATGAAAAAGAAACATAAATAGGCCAAGGGCTTGGGTCTACAAGGTGATAATCATGTTTTTTTTCAGCTGACATTTTTTGGATTATGATTGTTTATAGTAATCTGTCGAGAAAAAAGTATACGACATAGTTACATCTTGTAGGTTTTTTACTGTTGGATCATTCACCATTTCAGGATCCAAATAAAAAGTCATAACATATGTAGCTTTTTCACCTGCTTTTAGCTCTTGTTTTTCAAAACAAAAACATCCCAATTTACTATAATATTTTCCAAAACTTGCAGGTGAAACATTAAAGCTTGCCACTCCTGCAGTAGGCTCTTCACTATAATTTGTTACTTCAAATTCTATTTTATTGACTTGGCCAACTTTTACATCAATTACATTTGATTTAACCTTAAAATCCCATGGTAGATTATTTACGTTAGTATCAAATCTTACACTTACCACTTTATCTAAAACTATTTTCGGAGCATTATTTGATACTTGTGTGGTACCTCCAAAGCCTGTCACTCTACAAAAAAGATCATATAATGGCACTGCTGCATAAGACAAACCTAACATTAAAACAAAAATTCCAGCTAATAATAATGGTGTTAATTTCTTTTTTTCAATCATATTGCTCTATCAAATACCCCAGTGTTATATAAAGTAAAAAAGAAAAGAAAAACCATAAAAACAATAATTGCTAAAGCGGTAAGAATATTTTTTTTCTTTGTTTTTTTATCAGGGGTTATCATAAAATCTTATCTATCAGAAAAAGCACAAAAACTAAAAATAAATAAAGTATTGAATATCCAAATATAGATTTTGCTTTTTTTGGGTTAAACTTATTTTTTTTAAAATTATAAAGTTCATAACATAAAAAATTGTAATAAAAAGTTAATAATAATGATGGAATTAAGAATGTTAATCCCACAAAATTAATCAAATACGGAAAAATAATAACCGGTAACATTAATAAAGAATAAACAAATATGTTAATTTTTGTACTTTCAACTCCATTTGTCAAAGGAAGCATGGGTATATTAGCTTTTTTGTAATCATCTGATTTATACAAACTCAAAGCCCAAAAATGTGAAGGTGTCCAAAAAAATATAATTAGAAAAAAGGTTAATGGTTCAACTGAAAGAGAACCGGTTGCAATAGTCCATCCAATAACTGGAGGAAAAGCTCCTGCTGCCCCACCAATAACTATATTTTGCGGCGTTCTTCTTTTTAACCAAATTGTATAAACAAAAACATAAAATAAAATTGTTAAAAGCAATATGGATGCAGAAATTCTATTCGTAAAATAATCTAATGTAACTACAGAAATTATTGATAAGGTTACGCCAAAAATTAGTGCTTGATTTCTATTGATTTTTCCTGTCGGTATTGGCCTTAAACAGGTTCTTGTCATCAATGCATCAAGATCAGACTCATACCACATATTTAATGCACCAGCGGCTCCTGCTCCTAAAGAAACTAATAAAATTCCAATTATTGCATCTTTTGTAGAGACAGCATTAGGTGCTGTTAATAAGCCAACAGCACAAGTAAAAATTACCAAAGACATCACTCTAGGCTTCATCAATTTAAACAATTCAGATAAATTAAATAAATCTTCCTGAGATAAACTTCTTTTTTTTAACTTTGAACTATCCATCAATTTTTTTAACTTTAGTTTTAGCTATGCGATTTTTCAGTTTCTTGATCATCAACAAACTTCGGTAACTCTTCAAAAGTGTGAAAATTAGGTGGAGATGGCACTGTCCATTCCAGTGTTGTTGCCCCTTCTCCCCATGGGTTCTGTGCGGCAGCCTTCTTTTTAGCAAAGGCATAAATTAGGTTAACAAAAAAAACTGCTAATCCTGCTACAGCAATGTAGGAGCCAATCGACGATATATAATTCCAACCAGCAAAGGCATCTGGATAATCTGCATATCTTCTAGGCATACCAGCTAAACCCAAAAAGTGCTGTGGAAAGAAAATTAAATTAACACCTATAAATGTTAACCAAAAATGTAAATGTCCCATCCATTCGGAATATTCATAACCAGACATTTTTGAAAACCAATAATAGAAACCAGCAAAAATTGCAAAAACTGCCCCTAAAGATAAGACATAATGAAAATGAGCTACCACATAATAAGTATCGTGCATTGCTGTGTCTACTCCAGCATTCGCCAAAACTACACCTGTTACACCACCAACAGTAAACATAAATATAAAACCTAGTGCCCACATCATAGGCGTCTTAAATGAAATTGATCCACCCCACATAGTTGCTATCCATGAGAAAATTTTAATTCCTGTTGGTACAGCAATAATCATTGTAGCTGCTAAGAAATAAGCTTTTGTGTCTGTACTCAATCCAACGGTATACATGTGATGAGCCCATACAACAAAACCAACTATTCCAATCGCAACCATTGCATATGCCATACCTAAATAACCAAAAACCGGTTTTCTAGAAAATGTCGAAACAATATGACTTATCATCCCAAAGCCAGGTAAAATTAAAATATAAACTTCTGGGTGACCAAAGAACCAAAATAAATGTTGAAATAGAACAGGATCCCCTCCAGTTTGCGCTTCAAAAAATGCAGTTCCAAAATTTCTATCTGTTAATAACATCGTAATTGCACCTGCTAATACTGGTAAAGATAATAATAATAAGAACGCAGTTACTAAAATTGACCATGCAAACAAAGGCATTTTATGTAGAGTCATACCTGGAGTTCTCATATTTAAAATTGTAGTAATGAAGTTTACTGCTCCCAAAATTGAAGAGGCTCCAGCCAAATGTAAACTCAAAATTGCTAAATCCATTGCAGGTCCTGGTTGACCAGCTTTAGAGGATAAAGGAGGATAAATGGTCCAGCCACCACCCACACCTGTTTGACCTGGAGGGCCATCGGCAAAAATGGATAATATTAATAAAGTTAATGATACAGGTAATAACCAAAATGAAATGTTATTCATTCTTGGAAAAGCCATATCAGGTGCACCAATCATGATTGGCACAAACCAATTACCGAAACCACCAATCATAGCTGGCATAACCATAAAGAAAATCATGATAAGTCCATGACCAGTAACTAAAACATTATACAAATGATAATTGCCACCTAAAATACCATCACCAGGATGCATTAACTCCATTCTCATTAAAACTGAAAATGCTGTGCCTATCACTCCTGCAACAATTGCAAAAATTAAATACATTGTTCCTATATCTTTGTGATTTGTCGAATATGCCCAACGTTTCCAACCTGTTGGGGTATGATGATCGTCGTGTGATGCTGTTTGTGTATACATATTTATTTACTCGCTACTTTTAATTTATCATTTTCAATTTCTTCTTTTGCAAATTTTACTCTCGCCTCAGATAGCCATTCTTGATACTCCTCCTCATTGACAACCTTTACTGCAATTGGCATAAAAGCATGCTTTATACCGCAAAGTTCTGAGCATTGACCATAATAAGTACCAACTTTTTCTGCTTTGAACCATGTTTCATTTATTCTTCCAGGAACTGCGTCTCTTTTAACTCCAAATGAGGGTAAGGCCCATGCATGTAAAACATCATTAGCTGTAATTAAAACCTTTACTACTTTACCAACTGGAACAACAACTTCGTTATCTACTGCAAGCAATCGTGGTTGATTTGCTTTTAAATCTTTTTCTTCAATCATGTAAGAGTCGAAAACTAAATTTTCATCAGGATACTCATATCCCCAGTACCATTGGTAACCTATCGCTTTTATTGTTAAATCCGCTTTCGGTATTGCATCTTGTTTATATAAAATCTTGAATGATGGAACTGCCATCACAATCAAAATTAAACATGGAATCAAAGTCCATAAAACTTCAACTGTTACATTGTGTGTTCTTTTTGAAGGATTTGGATTTGCTGAAGCTCTAAACCTCACACAGGCATAAAGCATTAAAAATAAAACAAATACACTTATCGCAATTATTATTGGGAGTAAAAGATTATTGTGAAATGACACTATGTCTCTCATAGACTCTGAAGCTGCTTTTTGAAACCCTAACTGCCAGTCAAATGGCTGATTGGCAAAAGCATTTTGCGATATGAAAACTCCAGAAATTATATAAAAAATTTTTTTCATTTTTAATAGCTATATAAAGCCCTTTTATAAAAATTACACTTTAGTTTTCGCGACAATTTATCAATTAATCACATAATTTATGATCGAAATAGCTGATATCACAGCAGTTTCTGATCTTAAAATGTTTTCATTAATTTTTATAGACTGAACACTTTTAAAAGAGAGAATCTCCTCTTTTTCGGTCTCTGAAAAATCACCCTCTGGACCAATTATAATACATATAGGTTTATTTGTTAATTTTGATTTATCAATTTTTTTATTATCTGAATTTAAATCAGTAAAAATTAAATCCATTGAATTTGATTTCAAAAAATTTTTTAAATTTTGAGCCTTCTCAATTGAGGGCACATTAAGACGATTTGATTGTTCACTTGCTTCAATAACTATTTTTGTTAAACGTTCATTGTTAATCTTTCTTACTATTGTTCGCTCAAAAATAATTGGTAAAAATCTTGTAACTCCTAATTCTGTTGCTTTTTGTATCATAAAATTTTGATAGTTTGATTTGATTGGAGAGAATGCTAAATATAATTCTTTTAAGCTTTCTTTTTTTCTTAATTCTTTGATTGTTTTAAATTCAACGATACCTTTTAGAACTCCTAAAACTTTTACCTCCCATTCACCATTTTTATTAAATATCGAGAAAACTTCATTTTCTTTAACTCTCATCACTTTAGTTAGATAATGTGATTGAGACTTATCTAATCTATCAGTCATATTTGCTGATATTGTATTTGAAAAAAATAATCTAATATTACTCATTTATGTTAAGTTAATTTATGAAAAATATTAAAGCAATAATTTTTGATGCTTATGGCACATTGTTTGATGTCAATTCTGCTGCAGAGAAATGCAAAGATAGAATTGGGGAGAAATGGGAGCCTTTTTCAAATTTTTGGAGAACTACTCAATTAGAATATACTTGGCTTCGAAGTTTAATGGGAAGACATAAAGATTTTTGGCAGATTACTGAGGATAGTTTAGATAAATCTATGAAACTTTTTAAAATAAAACCTTCAATGAGAGAAGAGCTTTTAAATCTATACAAAGTTCTCTCTCCTTTTAAAGAGGTACACGAAACTTTAAAAATATTAAAAGAAAAAAATTTTAAATTGGCTATTCTTTCAAATGGAACTCCATCCTTACTTAAGAAATTAGTTAAAAGTAGTAATTTAGAAAATTTATTTGATGATATTTTTTCAATTGAAGAAGTGGGTGTATATAAACCAAACTCTAAAGTTTATGATATGCCCATAAAAAAATATAAAATTAAAAAAAATGAAGTTGTTTTTTTAAGCGCAAACACCTGGGATGTTTCTGGTGGTGGGAATTATGGTTACCAAGCTATTTGGGTTAACAGAAATAGGAATATCTTTGACAATTTAGATTATAAACCTAAATATGAAATAAAAGATTTGTCTGGATTATTAGATAAATTTTAATATATAAATAAATTCTAAGGAGACATAACTAAATATAAATAAAGGAAAATTATGAGTGGAAAAAAAGATGTTTCTTTTGAAATTTACGATGATTCAGAAAAAATGTTAGATCAAATTGTAGATAAATACGATCTTCCTGATAAATCAAAGGCTCTAAGATGTCTGATGGATTATGTAGAAGAAAAAGAGTCTGATTGGGATGATATGTTTGCTACAGTCCGATGTAATAAATGTGATTAGAAAAAAGGTAATTATTTAGACAAAAAGTAGCCTTGAATCAAATCTTAAACATATTATTAAATACTAATGAAAAATATTGAAGTTAAACAAATTATTGATCCAATTCCAGCATCTGACGGTGCTGGCGTAAAATTAAAAAGAAGTATTGGAGTTGAGCCAAACTACTTTGATCCTTTTTTAATGTTAGATGAATTTGGTTCTGAAAATAGTGAGGATTATATTGCAGGCTTTCCCCCTCACCCTCACAGAGGTATTGAAACAGTTACTTATATGTTAGCTGGAGATTTTGAGCATAAAGATAGTACTGGTGGCGAAGGAAGAATGACTGCTGGAGATGTTCAGTGGATGAAAACTGGAAGTGGTATTATCCATTCAGAAATGCCTGCTATGAAAGAGGGCAAACTTCACGGTTTTCAATTGTGGATCAATATGCCTGCAAAATTAAAAATGAGCAAACCTGAATACATTTATATTGATGCTGATAAAATGAGTGTTCACGAAGATGGTGATAAGCGGGTAAAAGTTATTGCTGGTAAATTTGAAAAAGCTGAAGGTCCTGTGAAAAAACATAATGTCGAGCCTGTTTATTTTGATGTTGAATTGAATATAGATAAAGAATTTAATTTCAATTTACCATCTTCTCACAATACTTTTATTTATCTAATTAATGGTGAAATATTGATCGGTAGTAAAAAACACGATAATGTAAAAGATAGTACTTTAATATTACTTACAAAAGGCGAAGTATTACGAATTAAAGCTAAATCAAAAGCAAAATTTTTAGTAATATCTGGTAAACCAATAAATGAAGTAATTGCAAGAGGTGGCCCTTTTGTAATGAACACCAAAGCAGAGATCTTACAAGCTGTTCAAGATTATCATAATGGCACATTTGTAAAATGAAGGCTGTAATAATATCAAAAAATGGTGGCCCAGAAGTTTTGGAGCTGAAAGATATTAAATTAGGTGATCCAAACTCTGGTGAAGTTTTAATTAAGAACGAAGCTATAGGTCTAAATTATATTGATACTTACCATAGATCAGGCCTCTACCCTGTTGAATTACCATCTAATATTGGAATAGAAGGAGCTGGCATAATTGAAAAAATTGGTCCAGATGTCAAAAATTTTAAGGTTGGTGATAAAGTAGCATACGCATCAATGCCTATTGGTTCATATGCAACACATAGAATTTTTCCAACAAAAAAATTAGTTAAAGTCCCCAATGAGATTGAATTGGAAAATGTTGTAACTTTAATGACAAAAGGTTTTACTGTTTTTTATCTTCTACATAAAACCTATCCTGTTGAGTCTGGAGAAACTATATTGTTTCATGCTGCAGCTGGTGGCGTAGGACAAATATTTTGTCAGTGGGCAAAAAATTTAGGTTGTACTGTAATTGGGACAGTGGGATCTGACGAAAAAATAGATATAGCTAAAGCAAATGGTTGCGATCATGTAATTAATTATTCAAAGGGAAATTTTGCAGAAAAAGTTAAAGAATTAACCAATGGAGTTGGAGTTCCTGTGGTCTATGATGGTGTAGGTAAAAAAACATTTGATGGTTCAATTGAATGTTTAAAAACTAGAGGAATGATGGTTTCTTTTGGAAATGCATCAGGCCCTCTAGATCCTTGCAATGTAACAAAATCTCTTGCACCAAAAGGTTTATATTTAACTAGACCAAGTATTGCTCATTACACTTCAACTAAAGAAGAATTAGATGAGGCTGCTAACAAAGTTTTTGAAATGTATATTACAAAAAAATTTTCTCTTAGTATTTATAAGAAATATCCTTTAAATGAAATTGTAAAGGCTCATCAAGATTTAGAGGGTCGAAAAATTTTAGGTCCTGCCATAATTATTCCTTAATCAACCCTAACATCCATATCTGACATATGTAGTCTTAAAGCGTTTGTTGAAACATGAATTTCTCTAATAAAAAAAATTATAGAAATCATCATTGATAAACAGCAAGATCCAAAAATTAATCTTGCTATAAAAACTTCATTCAAGTACAGACCCAACACTGTAAGCATATTAAATAAAAAACCAAACGCTCCAAACATTATTGACCATCTTAATAATGTTATTCTTCCACTTAAATTAATGAATTGTTTTTTCCACTCTGGGGGAACATGCTTTTCATAAACATGTTCATCATGTAATTCTCTTATCAAAGCACTCAAAGAATGGAATCTGTTACTATACACTCCCATAATTAATGGAATTGCGGGAAACATTAAGGCAGTAACAGTGTAATCTATATTCATACGAATCAGTTTGATTATCAATCTTGGCTTTGTTATTTACAAGTAAATAATTATGGAGCAAATCAATTTATTCATAGATTTAACTAGGCTTAAAAAACCAATCGGTTTTATGCTTTTATTTTGGCCTTGTCTTTGGGGTTTAACACTTGCTTATAATTTTAACTTTGATTTATCAAATTACTTTTTTTTCTTAATATTATTCTTTCTTGGTTCAATATTAATGAGATCTGCAGGCTGTATAGTAAACGATATAGCTGATATAAATTTTGATAAAAAAGTTGAAAGAACCAAAAATAGACCACTAGCTTCAGGTAAAATTTCAAAATTTAGTGCATCAATTTATGCAACTGTGCTTTGTGTAATTGCTTTTTTAGTCTTAATCAATTTTAACAATTTTACTATTTTAATGGCAATGCTCTCTATGCCTCTAGCTTTTTCTTATCCGTTAATGAAAAGGTTTACTTATTGGCCTCAATTATTTTTGGGAATAACTTTTAATTATGGAATTATATTGGCTTGGATATCTGTCACTAATGAATTATCTTTAATTCCAATAATTTTGTACATTGGAGCCATATTTTGGACACTTGGATACGACACCATATACGGATTTCAAGATATTAAAGATGATGAAATAATCGGTGTAAAATCAACATCAATCAAATTTAAAGATGAACCAAAAAAATTTTTATACATTTGTTACTTTTTTCTTATGTTGTCACTAATATTTGTCGGAATACTTATGAAATTTAAAATATATTATTATCTATTTAATATAATTCCTTTTTTTCATTTATTTTTTTTTCAAGTAAAAAATTTAAATTTTAAATCAACTACAATGTGCTTAGAAAAATTTAAAAGTAATAATTTTTTAGGGTTATTAATATTCATAAATATTTTGGTTGGTAAATTGGCTTAAACTTATGGATAATAAAAAAATATATAAAAGATTATTTAAAGACTATACAAGTAAACACATATATAAAATTTTATTAGCTGCATTTTTTTCTATAATTGTAGCCTCGAGCACATCGGCAATTGCTTGGTTGCTAGACCCGGCAATTGAAAAAATTTTTATTGAGAAAGATCAAAAACTTATATTTATAATACCCCTAGCAATAATTATAGCTTTTACTGCAAAAGGAATCTCACTTTACCTTGCAAAACTTTTGATGATTATTGTTGGGGAGGAAGTAAAAAAACAACTTCAAACAAATATGTTAAATTCATTTATAGTTGCAGATACTCAGCATATTGAGAGTAAACATACAGGAAAATATATTTCAAACTTAAACTTTGATGTCAGCCAAATAACAAGAATGTTATCTGAGGCTTTCTTGAGCGTATTTAAAGATGGCCTAACATTAATTGGATTATTAATTGTTATGTTCATTCAGAATTGGAAGCTATCTTTAATTGCAATAATAATGATTCCATTAGCATCTATAATTGCAAAAGTTTTAGCGAAAAGAATGGGCAAAGTTGTTACAGAGGCGCAGGAGAAATCAGGAGATCTTAATAGATATTTAATAGATTTATTTAAAAATCATAAAATTATTAAGATTTTTCAAAGAGAAAATTTTGAAAAAATTCGTTCTGAAAAATTTGTCAATGATCTTAAAAATAAAACGTTAAAAATTTCAGCAGTTTACATAAGATCAACTCCTGTAATGGAATTTTTAACAGGAATTATGATTGCTATACTTATATTTTATTCAGGTAAACTTATAATGAATGACCAACTTGGGATAAATAACTTTTTTTCTTTTTTAGCAGCAATGATGTTAGCTTATCAACCAGTAAAATCCCTCACAAAAGTAAATATAATGTTCAGTCAAGGGCTATCAGCTGCTAAAAGAATTTTACCAATAATTGATACTAAAAATGAAATTTTTTCATTGGAGAATGAAAAAAAAATAGAGTTAAAATCTGGCAATATATCTTTTAAAGATGTCAGTTTTTTTTATAAATCTAATTTAGAAAATAAAGTATTACAAAATATAAATATTAATATCACAGGTGGAAAAATGACCGCTTTAGTTGGTCATAGTGGTTCAGGTAAATCTACGTTGCTTAATATGATACCAAGAATTTATGACCCAATAGATGGTAAAATCGAAATTGATGATCAAGATTTAAAAAAAGTTGATTTAAACTCTTTAAGAAAACAAATTTCAATTGTAGACCAAAATACAACATTATTCGATGATACAATATTCAATAATATTAAATACGCTAGCCCAAAAGCCTCAAATGAGGAAATATATAACGCAGCAAAATTATCAATGTGTGAAGGTTTTATAAAAAAATTACCAAATGGTTTTGATACTATTATAGGAGAAAATGGAACTAAATTATCTGGTGGAGAAAAACAAAGATTATCTATTGCAAGAGCATTTTTAAAGAATAGCAAAATTATTTTACTAGACGAGGCAACATCCTCACTAGATTCAGAAACTGAGCAACAAATTCAGGAAGCACTATCAAAATTAACTTTAAACAAAACTACAATTGTCATTGCTCATAGATTATCAACCATTCTTCAATCTCACAAAATTTTTGTATTTGATAAAGGAGAAGTGATTAGCCAAGGTAATCATAATGAGTTAATTAAAAATTCAGATGCTTACAGAAATTTTTATGATAGACAAATTAAACAAAATTAATGTTTTTTATTTATAATTTTTTAACATTTTTACTAATTTTTTTATCACCATTAATTATCTTGTATAGGATAATTATTGGAAAAGAAGATCCTAAAAGATTTCTCGAAAGATTTTGTATCTATAAAAAAATAACTAAAAAAAAATCCTTAATATGGTTTCACACAGCAAGTGTTGGGGAAATGATGAGTATAATTCCAATTTTGAAAGAATTAGAAAAGAATAAAAAAATAAAGAGAATTTTGATAACCTCAACAACAACCAGCTCAGCTAATATATTTTCAAAATTTAAATTTAAAAAGGTTATTCATCGATATTTCCCTATTGATAGTAATTTTAACTCAAATCGTTTTATCAATTATTGGAAGCCTAGCTTAGCAATTTTTGTTGAATCTGAAATATGGCCAAACACATATACAAATTTACATAAAACTAAAATTCCAATAATTCTTCTAAATGCAAGGATAACAGAAAAATCTTACAAAAAATGGATTTTGGTTGAAAAATTTGCTAACGATATTTTTAGTAAAATTAATTTAGCCTTACCACAAAATAAAGAAACAGCAAAATATCTTAAATATCTAGGAGTAAAAAAAATTAAAATATGTGGAAATTTAAAATATTATGGAGATAAAATTAATAGAAATAAAACAATAAATTTAGTTAATAAATTTAAAAAATTTCAAGTTTGGTGCGCTGCAAGTACACATTATAATGAAGAAATATTAATTGGAAAAATACACACAAAAATTAAAAAAAAAATAAATAATCTTTTAACAATTATAATTCCAAGACACATAAGAAGGACTGAAGAAATTTTATCAGAGTTAAATAAATTAAATTTGAATGTTGAAATTCATTCTCTAAATAATGAAATAAAAAAAAATACAGATGTCTATTTAGTAGATAGTTTTGGGATTAGTAAAAATTTTTACCAATTATCCAACGTTACTTTTATGGGAGGGTCGCTAATTCCCCATGGAGGTCAAAATCCGTTGGAACCTGCTAGACATAATAATTATATTATTCATGGTTCATTTATTAAAAATTTCGAAGAAATTTACTCTTTTTTGAAGGAAAACAAAATCTCTTTCATGACTAATAATTTATCAAATTTAGAGCAAATACTTTTTAAAAAAATTAATCAAAGAGTACCAAAGTTTATGGTTAAAAAAATTGATAATATTGGAGAAAAAATTTTAAAAAAAAATTTAGATGAACTTAATAATTATATTAAATGAAGATATTTAAGCCTACATTTTGGGAAAAAAGATCAATTATTTCTTATTTTTTATTTCCTTTAAGCTTAATAGTTTTAATAATTAATCAAATAAAAAAACTACTACCTCAAAAAAAATTCGGTATTAAAACTATTTGTGTTGGAAATATCTATATTGGAGGAACAGGTAAAACCTCTTTGGCAATAAAAATTTACAAAATTTTAAACAAAAAATATAGGACTGTTTTTATAAAAAAAAATTATCAAGACCAAATTGATGAGATAAAACAACTAAAAAAAAATGGTATAGTAATTTCTGAGAAAAACCGAAAAAAAAGTCTAATCTTAGCACAAAAAAGAAAATTTGAACTTGCTATTTTAGATGATGGTTTGCAACAAAAAAATATTAATTATGATGTAAAAATTGTATGTTTTAACTCGCTATATGGCACAGGTAACAATTTAACTATTCCGTCTGGTCCTTTAAGAGAAAAAATTAGTGAAATTAAAAATTATGATTTCGTTTTTGTTAATGGAGAATATAGTAATCAAAATTTGCAAAATATTTTTAAAAAGTTTAAAAAAAAATCTCTTTTTTTTAAAGCAAAATATAAACCAATAAATTTAAAAAATTTTAATCTTAATAAAAAATATTTAATGTTCTCAGGAATAGGAAATCCACATGAATTTGAAAAAACCTTAAAAAAATATAAATTTAAGATTAGTAGAAAAATCCTTTTTCCTGATCACTATGAATTTAACGATAGAGAAATAAGTAAAATTAAAAATATAGCTAAACGAAACAAATTAGAAATCATTACTACTGAAAAAGATTTTCATAGACTCAAAAATAGCCAAAAAAAGAGTATAAAATTCCTTAAAGTAGATTTAATTATTTATAATGAAAATAGATTTAAGAAATTATTATTAAAAAAATTATGAAAGAAGTAGTTTATTTAATTGAATATATATTAATAAAAATTCTATTTTTTGTATTTTCTGTTATTGGATATAAAAATTCGTCAAATTTTGGTTTTTTAATTGGAAAATATTTAGGCCCTTTTTTTAAATCAAAAAAAGAAATTATTAATAATCTTAAACAAGTGAATAATATTGATATGCATAATCTCAATAAATTTTCTCTCAATGTTTTAGGAAATTATGGAAGAATTTTTGCTGAATATGTTTTTTTAAAAGATTTCAGAAACGATAAATTGAGTAGTTACATATCAATAAATGGAAAGGAAAATCTAGATGAAATAATAAGAAAAAATAAAAAAGTTGTTTTCATATCTGGTCATTTTAATAATTTTGAATTAATGGCAATGCAATTAGAAAAAGCTGGCGTTAATCTTACTGCAATTTATAGACCTTTGAATAACAAGTACTTAAATAATACAATGGAGCACATAAGAAAAAATTACATTTGTAAAAAACAAGTTAAAAAAGGAAAATCAGGGAGTAGAGAATTAATTAAAAACTTTAAAGATGGCTCATCAATTGCATTAATGATTGATCAAAGAGTAAGGGAAGGAATTGAGTCTCCTTTTTTTGAAAAATTAGCACCAACAACAACTATACCAGCACAATTAGTTAAAAAATATGGTTGTGAAATTGTTCCAATTTATATTGAGAGAAAAGAAAAATATTTTTTTGAAATGAGCATCTCAAAATCTTTAGATTTTAGTAAAAATGAAAGTATTACTGATATCACGTCTAAGCTTAACAAAATTCTTGAAAAAATGATTTTAAAAAATATTGATCAATGGATTTGGACTCACAATAGATGGAAAAAATAAACTTTACCTAATCTTTCTCTCTAAATTTAGAGGCTTCCACATATGAAAAATAAGCCTCTTGTTTTTCAGTATTCCAATAATTTAAATCCTTCAATAAAATTTTTTTTTTAGATATAGCACAAATAACGTGATCTCCTTCCTCTAAAACTTTAAAGTTATTTGGAAGATATTTTAATTTAGCTAACTTATTTTTCATTTTTAATGATATATAAATTAAGAATATGAAAATTGCAATTTTAGGTAGTGGTGGCAGAGAACATGCTTTAACATATGCAATATCTAAATCAAAAAAAACAAAAAAAATTTTTTGTATTCCTGGAAATGCAGGTACAGCGAAAATTGCTGAAAACCTAGAACTTGATATTAATAACTTTAACTTAATCTATGAATTTATCAGAAGAGAAGAAATAGATTTAGTAATAGTTGGTCCAGAAAAACCTTTAGTTGATGGTATAGTAGATTATTTAAGAAAAAAAAACATTGATGTTTTTGGACCAAAAAAAAATTCGGCCATGCTTGAAGGTTCAAAAATTTTCACAAAAAAAATATGTGAAAAATATAAAATTCCAACTGCAAATTTTGGAATTTTTGATTCAAAAAAATTTGCAGTTCAATTTATAGAAAATGCAAAATTCCCTTTGGTCGTAAAAGCAGATGTTATTGCTGCAGGTAAAGGGGTTTATATATGCAATGATAGTAATGAAGCTAAATTGGCAATAAACGAAATTTTTAATGGAAAATTTGGTCCAGCTGAAAATATTTTGATTGAAGAGTTTTTAGATGGTGAGGAAATGAGCTTTTTTGTAATCTCAGATGGAAATAATTATAGATGCTTTCAAACAGCTCAAGATCATAAAAGAGTCGGAGAAGGTGATACTGGAAAAAATACTGGTGGAATGGGTGCATATTGTCCATCAAAATTAATAAATAATGAGCTAGAAAAAAAAATATTAGAAAAAATAATTCAACCAACGTTTAATGCTTTAAATGAAATGGAAGAAGAATATGTTGGTTTTTTATATGCTGGTTTAATGATCAAAAATAATGAACCATTTTTGATAGAATATAATGTGAGAATGGGAGATCCAGAGTGTCAAACTATACTTCCATTGTTAAAATCTGATTTTCTGGATTTAATTTTAGCTTGTACAAAAAAAGAATTAAAAAATTTTGAAATAAATTGGAAAAATGAAAAAAGTATGTGTATAGTTTTGTGTGCTAAAGGTTATCCAGATAAGTATGATAAAGATATAATTATAAAAAATCTCTCATCATTTAAAGACGATGAATTTAATTTTTTATTTCACGCAGGAACAAAGTTAAAAGGAAAAGATATTTATTCTGCAGGAGGAAGAGTCCTTAATTTTATAAATATTTCAAATAGTTTTTTTGACTCAAGAAATAATATAATTAAACAAATTAAAAAACTGAACTGGAAAGAAGGTTTTTTCAGAAAAGATATTGGACATAGAGTTATTAAAAATTAAATGAGAGTTATCAGTGGCATTCTTAAAGGTAAAAAAATTTTGCAACCACTAGACATCAATACAAGACCATTAAGAGATTTAGTAAAAGAAACAATTTTTAATATAATTGATCATTCAAAAGATGCTAGCGTGGATTTGGATAACGCGAAAATTTTAGATTTATTTTCTGGAACGGGGTCGTTTGGTATTGAGTGTTTATCTAGGGGTGCAAGAAAGGCGGTTTTTGTAGAAAATTACGATAAATCACTTAAAATTTTAGATAAGAACATTAAAAATTTTAATTTAGAAGATAAAACTTTTGTTTTTAAAAAATCAGTATTTGAAATTGATAAATTTTTAAAAATAAATGAAAAGTTTGATATAATCTTTATTGATCCTCCTTTCAAAAATAAACAATTAAACGAAATAATAGATAAAATTAAAAATTTAAATTTAATTTCAGAAAATACGAGAATTATTATTCACAGAGACAAAAAAACAAAAGAAAAGATAAATCAAAAATTCTTAATTTTAAGAGAAAAAATTTTAGGTTTATCAAAAATATATTTTGGAAAAATTATTTAATTAAAATCTTTTTAGTTTGAGTTTTGATTAATTCTACTGAAGGTTGATTATATGGATTTACATTAATAGCTTTTCCTAAAAGGATAGTCTCTAGTATGAAAAAAATAAACAATTCACCTAAAGTTTTTTCATCTTTTTTTAAAATTTCAAAACTTCTAAAAGGTATTTTTTTAGATTTAAAAACTTTTTCAGTAGCTTCTTTTTGAGAATTCGTTATTTGATTAAATGATTTATTTTTGAGATATTTAAAATTATCATCTAAACTCATACTTTTAATCTTCATGGAATTATTAGTTTTAGATGAAAAAAATGAAAAAAAACTTTTTTGTGAACCATCTAAATAATATTGCATCACACTATGATTATCCTTTGGCATATTGGAGATGACTGGTAAAATTCCCTTATTATTTTTACCTAAACTTTCTCCCATCAATTGTTTATACCATTCTAAAAAATTTGTTAAATCTGGATCATAGTTTAAAAAAATACAATTAAACTTTTTTCTATTTATTAATGATACGATAGTTCCAACGTTGTTTACTAAAGAATTTAAAAAAGTTTTATTTTTAATTATCTGATTTAATTGTCTAAAACTTGCAGGTTTAAGTCCCATTAATTCTGCAGGTAACATTCCAACTTCAGATAATACTGAGTATCTACCTCCAATAAAATTATTATGATTTATAATTTCCGATTTAAGTTTTTGTGCAAGTAATCTTAAATAATTGTTTTTATTTTCCGTTATAAAAATATTTTTGTCTCTTTTGTTCTTAAGAATATTAAAATTTGAGACTGTCTCAAGAGTATTACCTGATTTGGATATTACTATATTAAGAAAATTTTTTTTTGATTTAAAACTTAAATTTGAATTAAGATTGTCAATGAAGTAAAAATTTTTTTTTATTTTGTGGTGCAAGTAACTATGTATTGCTTTAGCTCCTAAAATTGAACCCCCCATTCCTATCAGTCTAATCTCTTTATATCTTTTATACTTTTTAAAAATAATTTTTTTATCATAGGAAGATTTATAATCAGATGAGAGGGATTTTATAATTTCTGATTTTTTTTTGATGAGTTGTTTTAAATTTTTTTGATTATTAAAAAAAAATTTTTTATCTATATTAGGATTTTTAAAATTAATAAATCTTGTTAGCATTAATTCTTTTTTATTTCTTTTAGAATTAATTTTTCTATCGAACTAGTGCCTGTCGTTTTTTCTTTCTCAATAATCTTTCCGTCCGAGCCTAGAATTAAACCTTGAATATCTGTCTTTTCATATTTTTTTTTGACCTCTTCATTGGGTTTAGGTAACTCACCATAACTAGGAGGCATTACTAATGGTGATTTTTTTTTTACTAAAAAAGCATCACTACCCTTTTTCTTTTCTGGTACAAATGCTTTTTGAGCAGATTTGCATCCCGAAATTACAAGAAAAATAAATATTAAAAAAAAGGATATAAATTTATTTATTAATGACATATTATTTATCTACCTTTTTACTAAAAAATTCTGTCATAATCATGATTATTACGCCTAAAGTAATAAAAATATCAGCAACATTAAATATAAACCAGTGAAAATTGTTTATATGAAGATCTATAAAATCTGGCACAGCAGAAAAAACAATTCTATCATAAAAATTTCCTAAAGCCCCACCAAATATCATAAGTAAAGCGTATTTCTTTAAACCATAAGTATTTTTGATCATAAAGAAGATTATTAGAATAACTAAAAAAATAATTAACGTTAAAATATTATAAAAAAGTTCTTTATCAAAAGAAAAAAGGCCAAAAGCTATTCCTTCGTTCCAAATTAAGCTAATGTTTAAAAATTTTGAATTTAATAAATCAATACCAAGATTTTTTTTATGAAAATTTATTACATACAATTTTGTAAATCTATCAACAAAAAAGATTGTTACTACAATAAAAAAATTTATATAAAAATTTTTTTTAAAAAAATTAAACATCTTTTTTAAGATTACAATTACTCCTTGAGCATGGATCTACTCTTATTTTCCAACAAATAGGGCATTTAACTCCTAAAGCTTTTTTTGTATTTACAATTATATCTACCTTATCATCATAAACAATTTCTGATTTTGAAGTAATACAAAGTTCAGATAAGTCTATATTTGAAATAATATTTTTATATTTATTATTAAGTTTAAGATTTAAATGAGCTTCAAGACTTGAGCCTATTAATTTATTTGATCTTTGTTCTTCAATACTAATATTACAAGTATTCCTTATTTTAATCAATTCAATCCACTTTTTTTCTAATTTTTCGTCTTTAAATTTTTTCGGATAAACCTCAAATTTTTCTAAATGAATACTTTTATATTTTTTTGAAACTAACTGATATATTTCCTCAGTTGTAAAAGTAAGTATCGGCGCGAACCACTTAAGTAAAGAGTTAAGTAAAATATTCAAAATTTTGATACATGATCTTCTTTTATCTGAATTTAAAGAATCGCAATATAAAGTATCTTTCCTTATATCAAAATAAAATGCAGATAAATCGACTGTACAAAAATTCAATAATTCTTTGTAAAGATTATGAAAATCATAATTTTTAAAATACTTAATAAATTTCTCATTGATTAAATAAATTCTGTTAAGCATAAATTTTTCTAATTCAGGTAATTTATCAAATTCAATTTTATCTAAATCTATATTATCAAATTTATCATTTAAATTTCCTAACAAATATCTAAATGTATTTCTTATCTTTCTATATGACTCTGAATGTTGATCTAATATAGAATAATCAATTCTTAAATCTTCTGCATAATTAGATGAAGCAACCCAAATTCTTAGAATATCTGCACCATACTTTTTTAAAATATCATCTGGTGCTATAACATTCCCAAGCGACTTTGACATTTTAAGGCCTTTTCCATCCACAACAAATCCATGAGATAAAATTGACTCGAATGGTGCCCTACCTCTTGTTCCACAAGACTCTAAAAGTGATGAGTGAAACCAGCCCCTATGTTGATCTGACCCTTCCAAATACATTGATGCTGGCCATTTTAAGTCATCTCTCTTTTCTAAAACGAATGAATGAGTTGATCCACTATCAAACCATACTTCTACTATGTCACTGAGTTTTTCGTAATCTTCTGCTTTGTAATTTGTTCCTAGAAATTTTTGTGGATCATCAGAAAACCAACAATCTGATCCTTCTTTTTCATAAATTTTAGCAATATTTTCAAATACTTTGTCATCAACCAAAATTTCATTATTTTTCTTATTTACGAAGATGGGGAGTGGTACACCCCAAACTCTTTGTCTTGAAACACACCAGTCTGGTCTTGTTTCGATCATTGATTTTAATCTTTCTTTACCTTTGCTTGGATAAAATTTTGTTTCATCTATAGCTTTCAACGCTTTTTCTCTGAGTTTATGACTATCCATTGAAATGAACCATTGAGGAGTAGCTCTATGCACCAAAGGTGCTTTCGACCTCCAAGAATGAGGATAAGAATGAACTAGCTCCCCACTTGATAAAAGATTTTTTTGATCTTTTAATTTCTCAATTACAACAGAATTAGATTTGAAAATGTGCATACCTTCGAACAAAGCAACATTTTCTGTATATTTTCCATCACCATCAACAGTTTCTACTGCTTTAATTCCATTATTTAAACAAAGATTAAAATCATCTGGGCCATGACTAGGTGCACAATGAACTATACCTGTTCCTTGCTCTGTCGTAACAAATCTTGCCTCTAACATCGGTATATCAATTTTATAGCCCAAGCTAAAAAAAGGGTGATGACAAATAGTATTCTTAAATTCAATTCCTTTAAACTTTTTGATTTTGTTAAATTTTTTAATTTTACAATCTTTAATTACAGACTCTAAAAGAGCCTCAGCTATTACTATTTTTTTATTCTTAAAGTCACCATCTTCTAATATTTCTAGCACCAAATAATCCAAACTTTCATTAAAAGCTAAGGCTTTATTAGCTGGAATTGTCCATGGTGTAGTAGTCCAAATAATTACATTAGCATTATCTAACTCTTTTATCGGAGATGATTTTATTGGAAACGATGCATAGATTGTATCAGATTTATGGTCTTGGTATTCTACCTCTGCATCAGCTAATGCTGTTTTTTCTACTGTTGACCATAAAACTGGTTTAAAACCTCTATATAAACTCCCTTCTTTTAAAAATTTTCCTAGTTCTCTTACAATTTGTGCTTCAGCTTCAAAACTCATTGTTGAATAATAATTCTCCCAATCACCAACAACACCTAGCCTTTTAAATTGATCTTTATGAATTTCAATCCACTTTTCTGCGAATGCTCTACACTCTTTTCTAAATTCTACTATGGGGATTTCATTCTTATTCTTTTTATTCTTTTTATATTGTTCTTCTATTTTCCATTCAATTGGCAAACCATGACAATCCCATCCTGGCACATAGACTGAATCTTGACCATTCATTTGATGAAATCTAACAATTATATCTTTTAAAATTTTATTTAATGCTGTCCCCATATGTATATTACCGTTAGCGTATGGAGGTCCGTCATGGAGAACAAATTTTTCCTTACCATTTCGAGATTTTCTTAATTCCTTATAAAGATTTATTTTGTCCCAAATCTTTAGGATTTCAGGTTCTCTAGTTGGTAAATTTGCCTTCATAGAAAAAGCTGTTTTGGGAAGATTTATTTGAGATTTTGTCATTTTATTTTTTTTGCTACCAACAAATCATTTTTAATTTGTTTTTTTAAATGATTAATACTTTTAAACTTTTTTTCTTTTCTTATAAATTTTAAAAATTCAATTGTTAAATACTTATTATATAAATTTCCAGAAAAGTTAAATAAATGAACTTCTAATAATATTTTTTTTCCATTAAATGTTGGGCGATAACCTAAATTAGCAATTCCTTTAATGAACCTATTACTTTTTTGTTTTTTAACTTTTACAGCATAAACACCTGGTTTTGCTAATATATAATCTTTAATATCAATATTTGCAGTTGGAAAACCGATTTTTTTTCCTAGTTGTTTACCTTTTTGAACTTTACCAAATATAGACCATTTTCTATTTAAAAGAAAATTAGCTTTAGATAATTTACCAATCTGCAAATACTTTCTAATTAAAGATGATGACACTATAATCTTATTTAAGATCATGGGATTTGGTTTAATAATTTTATAATTAAGAATTTTTTCAAAAGTTTTTAATTGCTTTACATTTCCCTCTCTTTTGTTTCCAAATCTAAAATTATCACTCACGAAAATAAATCTTGCTGTTAGATTTTTTCCTAAAACACCCTTAATAAATCTATCTGATTTCATTTTAGAAAATTTTTTTGTAAATTTTTTAAAAATAACAAAATCAACTTTTAATTTTTTAAAAAGATCAAATTTTTGTTTTTTATTAGAAATTCTAAAATTTTTTAAGTTTTTATTAAAATACATTTTTGGCATTGGCTCAAATGTAAGTACACCAATTTTAGATTTATATTTTTTTTTATATTTTTGGGCCTGAGCAAACAATTTTTGATGACCTAAATGTAGACCATCAAAATTTCCTATTAAAATTATTGATCTTTTATCTCCTGTTCTTATTTTAAAACTTTTGTATACTTTAAGTGATTTTACCATTTTAATTCCGATTGAACATAATTACAAATTGCTTCATATGATTTAGAAACTTTTTCAATACCTTTTTTCTCAATTTCATTTTTGTGAATTCCATTTGAAATTAATAAGGAATCATAATTTAATAAATTTGCTCCTTTTATATCTGTATTTAAGTTGTCACCTATAGATAATATTTTTTTATCTTTATTATCGGTTGATTGATTATAAACCTCTGGATAAGGTTTTCCAAAATAAACTACATCACCACCAATTTTTTCAAAAATCATTGCCACAGAACCAGCACATAATTCCCTTTTACTGCCTCTATCAACAATCAAATCAGGATTTGTGCAAATCATCTTTTTTTGAATATTTTTTTCTAGTAAATCTTTGTAATAAACTAAATCATCCTCATGTTCATCAAACAAGCCTGTACATAACAAATACTCACTTTGTTGAATTTTTTCAGACTTATTCTTCTTAAAATCTTTAAATAAATCAAAGTCTCTTGGTGGACCAATATGAAAAAATTTTTCATTTAAAAAATTTTTTTTCAAATATTTTAAAGCAGCTTCACCAGATGTAAAAACATGCTCCCTTATTTCTTCTTCCATACCCAATTTTTCTAAAAATTTTTTTACTGTATCATTTGGCCTTGGCGCATTAGTAAGTAAAACATATTCTTTATTTTTATTTGCGATTTCCTTAAGGGTTTTGATTGCCTCATTATGAAGCGAAATTCCATTATGAATTACTCCCCAAAGATCTACATAAAACAATTGATAATTGTCTACGATTGAGCTTAATCCCTCATTATCTAAATTTTTGGTCATAAAATTAATCTATAAACCATAAAATCACGAATTTCCTATCTTTTTTGCTTAACTTATTTGCATCTTTATCTTGAAAATGCATAGCCAATATCTATATGAAAACCATATTTATAAAGGAGTAATTATGAAATTTAAACCATTACACGATCGTGTTCTTATTGAAGTTTTAGATAGCAGTGAAAAAACTGCAGGCGGAATAATCATACCAGATACAGCTCAAGAAAAACCACAAGAAGGTAAAGTAGTTGCTGTTGGTGGTGGAGCAAAAACAGAGGATGGAAAAAAAATTCCAATGGATGTTAAAGTTGGTGACAAAGTTCTATTTGGTAAATGGTCAGGAACTGAAGTCAAAATTGATGGTAAAGAGTACAGCATAATGAAAGAGTCAGACATTATGGGTATTTCTAGTAAGTAATTTAATTTAAAGGAGATATAAAATGGCGAAAATTGTTAAATTTGATGCTGAAGCAAGAGCAGCAATGATTAGAGGTGTAAACATATTGGCTGATACTGTTAAAGTTACACTAGGACCTAAAGGAAGAAATGTTGTAATGGATAAATCATATGGTGCTCCAAGGATTACTAAAGATGGAGTTTCTGTTGCAAAAGAAATTGACCTAGAGGATAAGTTTGAAAACATGGGTGCCCAAATGGTTAAAGAAGTTGCAAGTAAAACTAATGACGAAGCAGGTGATGGGACAACAACTGCAACTATTTTAGCTCAAGCTATTGTGAAAGAAGGAGTAAAATATGTTACTGCTGGGATGAACCCAATGGATGTAAAAAGAGGTATTGATGCAGCAGTGGATGTTGTTAAACAAAACTTAGTATCTTCGGCAAAAAAAGTTAAGGATAGTGATGAGATTGCACAAGTAGGAACTATTTCTGCTAATGGTGATAAAGAAATCGGAACAATGATTTCTAAAGCTATGCAAAAAGTTGGTAACGAAGGTGTCATTACAGTTGAGGAAAATAAAGGAATTGAGACCGAACTTGATGTAGTTGAAGGTATGCAATTTGATAGAGGATATTTGTCTCCATATTTTATCACTAATAGTGATAAAATGACAACTGAGTTAGAAAATCCTTTTATTCTTTTACATGAAAAAAAATTAACAAACTTACAACCAATGGTTCCACTTTTAGAAGCAGTAGTACAAGCTGGCAGACCACTAATGATTATATCTGAAGATGTTGAAGGTGAAGCTTTAGCAACTTTAGTTGTTAATAAACTAAGGGGTGGTTTAAAGGTAGTAGCTGTTAAAGCTCCAGGATTTGGTGATAGAAGAAAAGCTATGCTTGAAGATATAGCAATCTTAACTGGCGGAAGTGTAATTTCTGAAGATTTAGGAATTAAACTTGAGAATGTTAAATTAGATGATCTTGGGTCATGTAAAAAAATTAAAGTTGATAAAGACAATAGTACTATCGTAAATGGTAGTGGTAAAAAATCTGATATTGAGGCAAGATGTTCTTCAATCAAACAACAAATTGATGAAACAACTTCTGATTACGATAAAGAAAAACTTCAAGAAAGATTGGCTAAACTAGCTGGTGGTGTTGCTGTTATTAAAGTTGGTGGTGCTACAGAAGTTGAGGTTAAAGAAAGAAAAGACAGGGTTGAAGATGCACTTAATGCAACAAGAGCTGCTGTTGAAGAAGGTATTGTAACAGGTGGTGGATGCGCCTTGTTATATGCTGCTCAAGAGCTTGATAAAGTAAAAGCAAAAGGTGAAGATCAAAAAGCTGGTGTTGATTTAGTGAGAAGAGCACTAGAGTCTCCTATTAGACAAATTACTAAAAATGCTGGAGTAGATGGTTCAGTTGTAGTTGGTAAATTGTTAGAGCAAAATAAAAAAACTCATGGCTATGATGCGCAAAATGAAGAATATTGTGACATGTTTGCTAAAGGTATTATTGATCCAGTTAAAGTTGTTAGAACTGCACTTCAAGATGCAGCATCAATTTCTGGATTATTAGTAACAACAGAAGCAATGATAGCTGACAAGCCAGAAGAAAAAGATGCGGCTCCTGCTGGAATGCCTGGTGGAATGGGCGGCATGGGTGGCATGGGAGGAATGGGCGGCATGGGAATGTAACCCAATAACTCTAAATTTAAATTCTAAAAGGGCAGTTTTTACTGCCCTTTTTTTTTGTTTACTCAAAAAATTTATAAGTAAATAATTCACTTTATGAATATTTCTCAAGTTAAAGAAAAAACTTTTTTAGGGACGTTTATAATCAACAATAATTTTGCTGACATGAGCCATAAAGATGAGGGTATTTACGGAACACTTATTAAGTTTAAATTAAATTCAGATAAAGAGAGTTTATTTAAGGATGACAAAATTTCTCTTAAAAATGAAATTTCATGTATTTATTTGATAACAAGAGATGAGGAAATAATCAAAATTGGACAAACAGGAGACTCTAATTTCATAAATCACTATGAAGTAAGAGGATTTACAGGCAAACCTAATAAATCCAGATTTAATAGTCATCTTCAAATTTATACATTGCTTAAAAACCACAATTGTTCAATAAATATATATGCAATCTTTCAAGAATCTGAAAAATATGAAATGAGAACTTTATTAGGAAAGTCCAAAAAAAAACTTTTTGCTGACAGAAAAGAAATAGAAAAAGAATGCCTTAAAGAGTTTGCAAAAGAAAATAACAAAAAGAAGCCAATATGGAATTATCAAAATTCAGGAAAAGGTCATAGAGGTAATGAAATGGAGAGGTTGAAACAATTATGGGACTCAAATAAAATGAAACAGCAGAAAATTGAAAATAATTTATTAAAATATATAAAACAAAAAGATAACAAAATAACAATTAAGAAAATCCAAACACTTTTAACTCTTTTTTATCATGATCAAATAAGTCTTTTTCCAAAGAAAATTCATGAAGAAAATAAAATAAAAGTAGATGAATTTATAAGTGAAAAAAAAGTTTTTTGGAATGAAGCAAAAAATTATAAATCATAAATCATAAATTAGAATTTCATGAGACTTTTTAACATGATCATCTCCCTTTTCGATTCTATTTTTTCCAATTCTAGTCTCGCCTTGACCCATGGTATATTGCCAAGTTGGATATAATTTTTTAAATCCTTTGTAATACTTTCTAATAGTTGGGCAATCGTTGTAAGATAATATAAATCCCCCTTTATGTTTTTTTAACATATCTCTTAATTTTTCATGTGGGAAATCTTTATGATGAACTGGAATATTTCTCATTGGGTATACTCCTTTAAACATTTTAGAGTCTGAGCCTATATAATAAGGAGGATCGCAGTACAAAAAATCATTTTTATGTTTTTTTAAAACTTTTTCAAAGTCTCCATGTCTGACAGATAATTTTCCAGGTTTGAAGTTTCTTATTTTTTCTAACATTGCTTGGTATTTTTTTTTGTTTAAATAAATTTCCGATGTCCATCCCATAAATCCTGGGCCGTAAGATAAATTAAAATTATAAACGTAATAAACCGCCAGGGTAAGAGGATCTAATTTAACTTCTTTTTTCCAAACTTTATTTAAGATTTTTCGTATTCTCTCAAATTCTGAAAAAGTAGGTTTAAGTTTATTTAATCTTTTAAAAAGTATTTCAGGTTTTTTAATTTGAAAATTCCAATAATTACAAAGAATATCAAAAATATCATAACCAACTACATTAAGTCCTAAAATTTTACTCATTGCTATTTCAATAGAACCACCGCCAAAAAATGGAGAAATTACTTTTTTCACATTATTTGGTAATAATTCAAAAACATGTCCGACAGCTAAAGATTTTCCTCCCGCGTATCTAATAGTTGATAAAGCAACTCTTTTGTATTTATTCTGACTTTTGCTATTTTTACTTATAATAGACCTTAAAAAAATTTCTTTTTTTTCTTTTAAATTTAATGATTTATTTTTATTAAATAATTCTAGTTGCTGATTCTGCATATATAAATATAACACATCATTGTTTATAAAAACTTGCGATAATGTCAAAAAGATATAGTGGAAAATCATTTAAAGACTCTAGTGTCAAAAAAAAACCTAAATTAAGTTTAAAAGAAAAAAGAAAACTTAAACGCGAAAGGCGAAAAAATACAAATTAGAAAAAAAATACCTATTTTATTCAAGCATAGCATGGGTTTTTTTAAGTTTTCAAAAGTATTTAAATATGTATAAGAACCCAGATTTATGAATAATACTATTAGGAATATCACCATAATAGCCCATGTTGATCATGGCAAAACAACCTTAATTGATAACTTAATGAAGCAAAGTGGTTCATTCAGAGAAAATGAGGTAGTAGATGAAAGATTAATGGACTCAGGAGAATTGGAAAAAGAGAGAGGAATAACGATATTAGCTAAACCTGCCTCAATTAATTGGAAAGATTCAAGAATAAATATAATCGATACACCCGGCCATAGAGATTTTGCTGCTGAAGTTGAAAGAGTCCTTAGCATGGCTGACGGAGCTTTATTACTAATAGATTCTGCTGAAGGTGTAATGCCTCAAACAAAATTCGTTTTAGCAAAAGCATTAAAACAAGGTTTAAAGCCAATTGTGGTTATAAATAAATTAGATAAATCAGATCAAAGAGCTAATGAAGTTCTAGATGAAACATTCGACTTATTTGTAAGTTTAGATGCTAATGAAGAACAACTAGATTTCCCAGTATTATATGCCAGTGGAAGATCTGGATGGGCTGATCATGAAGTTGATGGTCCTAGAGAAAATCTTAATCCACTTTTAGATAAAATTATAGAGCATGTTAAACCAGCTGAATTAGATAAATCGAAACCCTTTGCTATGCTTTCTACACTTCTTTATGCTGATAGTTTTTTGGGAAGAAGTTTAGTAGGTCGAATTTCTCAAGGAACAGCAAAAGCTAATCAAGCAATTAAGGCTATAAACTTAAGAGGAGAAAAAGTTGATGAAGGTAGATTAACTAAAATTTTTAGATACGAAGGAACCAAAAAAGTTCCAATTGAGGTTGGTGAAGCTGGAGATATTGTAGTTGTAGCAGGGTTAGAAAAAGCTAACGTTGCAGATACTATTTGTGATCTAGAAGTTAACGAACCAATAAAAGCTACTCCTATAGATCCTCCAACTATGTCAATTACCATAACTGTAAATACATCGCCTTTGGCTGGTACAGAAGGTAAAAAACTTACAAGTACACAAATAAGGGATCGATTAGTTCAAGAAGCACAAAATAATGTTGGAATTACATTTATTGAAAATGAGGGAAATGATTCTTTTGTAGTTAGTGGTCGAGGTGAATTAATGTTAGAAATTTTACTTACTCAAATGAGAAGAGAAGGCTTTGAAATGACCGTGAGCCCCCCAAAAGTTCTCTATAAAAAAGATGAAAATGGAAATAAGCTTGAACCAATAGAGGAAATTACTATGGATCTTGATGAAGAGCATTCATCAAAAATAATTGACTCGATGAATAGAAGGAAAGGTAAATTAATAGAATTAAAAGATACTGGTAAAAATAAAAAGAGACTTATATTTCATGCACCAACAAGAGGTTTGATGGGATATACAAGTAGATTTTTAACTCTCACAAAAGGAAATGGTGTGATCAATAGAATTTTTCATGAATATGGTCCATTTGAAGGTGAAATGGAAGGCAGAAGAAATGGTGCTCTAATTTCTATGGAACAAGGAAAGGCAGTTGCTTTTGCAATCTTTAATTTACAGGCAAGAGGAGAAATGTTTGTAACTCATAACGATCCTGTTTATCCAGGAATGATTGTAGGCCTATCGCCTAAACCTGGAGATATGATTATTAATGTTATGAAGGGTAAAAAATTGACTAATATGAGAACACAAGGTACTGATGAAAATGTTGTCTTAACTCCTGTAAGAAAAATGTCGATTGCTGAACAACTTAGTATGTTGAATACTGATGAAGCTCTAGAAATTACTCCAGAGTCTTGCAGATTAAGAAAAGCTATTCTTGATCCTCATGAAAGAAAAAGAAGTGAAAAATCAGGCGCTGCTGCCTAATCAAAAATTTTATCAACTAAAAATAAACCTAGAGCGACGCAAGGACCAATACCAAAAGCGAATAAAAGGGTTCCAACCCCTACTGTTCCACCTAAATACCAACCAATACTTACAACAGAAATTTCTAAAAAAGCTCTAACGGCTGCCACTGGTAAGTTGGTTACTTTTTGTAAACCAATCATTAATCCATCTCTTGGTCCTGCGCCAAGATTAGAAACTAAATAAATGCCCCCACCTATTCCAACCATCATTACAGAAATTACTGCTAGGATTAATTGATTAAGATAATTAGGCGGGGTTGGTACAAACTTAATACAAAGATCAATCATAAAGGCTATTATTAAGGCATTAAATATTGTACCCATTCCTGGTTTTTGACCCAAAGGGATCCATAAAATTAAGACAGCAATACTTATTAAAAGAGTAATTGTTCCAATACTTAAATTAACATTTAAGGAAATACCCTGAGCTAAAACACTCCACGGGGAAGCGCCTGTAAAGGACACAATCAATAATCCTTCACCAAGACCAAACAACGTCAGACCAAAACACAAAAAAAAGAAAGTGGAAAATTTTGGTTTAAAATTATATGGCTTATCAGAACTCCAATTAACTTTCGGTATTTTCTTTATTTTTAAAAACATTTTAATAAGTTATTTCTATTATAGATAAAGTCCACTAATGTAATTGCTAAATGAGAAATTTTATAACTTTTTTGTTTATCGCAATTTTTCCAGTCATTTCTATGGCACATATGGGTCATTACAATAAATATAACAAAATTGAAATGGAGATTTTTAGAAATGGTGAATTAATTGGATACAATTATTATTTTTTTGAGAGAAATAATGAAGAGACCATTATAACAAATCAATTTAAATTTTCTGTTGATCTATTAGGAACTACAATTTTTCAAGTTGAATCATATGGTGAAGAAAAATATATCAAAGACCAGTTGGTATCATTTAAATCTAAAACTCTCCAAAATGATAAACAAAAATTTGTTAATTTAAAATTAAATAAAAATAGTAAAAAGTTTGATATAAATGGCTCCTCATTTAGTGGGGAAGCAACCATTAATAATGTTATTGGAAATTGGTGGAATCATAAAATTTTACAAGCAGGATCTCAAATAAGTCCGATATCAGGAAGTGTTAAAGAACAGGTCGTTACTTTTATAGGAAAAGAAAAAATTGACCTTTATGGAGAAATTTATGATGTCGATCATTTTACACTTAAATCTAAAGATATGAATATTCCTAAAGATAAACGTTTAGACTTTGACATTTGGTACGATCAAAAAAATTTAAGAATTTTAAAAGTGTCTTACTCAAGAATGGGAAATTGGGAATACAGATTGAAAAGCTTTGAATAATTTATTTTAAAATTTTTTTAAATAAGTCTTGTGCACTAATCCATCCCGACTCTAACCTTGGTCCTACAAACCAATCAGCACAAACACCTATTTTTCTTTTTGGATCCCAAAAACTTTTAATTTTGAAAGGTTTTGAATTCGAAGAATATTTCCAACCATGGTTAAGAGAGAAATTAATTTTTGTTTTTTTAATATTTGAAAGTTGAAAGAACTTATCAATCATAATTTTTGAATTCTTTTTCTTATTATTTTTATTTTGATTGATCTTTTTATTTGCCCATTTAAAGGTACTTTGAAGAGTCCATAAATCATATTTTGATTTAAATCTTTTTTTCGAATTTTCATTACCAGCCCAACCGAGAATCGGATCTTCAAAAAAGTAGCTACTATTTGTTTTTTTATTTTTTTTTATTACAATCATAGTAGTTATATTTGCGTCCATCTTTATTGATGATTTTAAAAAAGAATTATTAATAAATTTTTTAGAAAGTTTTTTTAATTGTGGAAAAGGACAAGTCAAAATTATGCTTTTAAAAGATCTCAATTTTCCATCAGCAAATGACAAATGCCAAAGTTTGTTTTTATAATGAATTTTTTTTAATTCACTTTGGTAGTTGCACTTAATTTTTTTTAATAAATGTTTGCTAATATCATTGTTTCCATTTTTTCCTATAATTTTCAGATGATTTTTATTTTCTTTTTTTTTGTTGTTAAGAAAAACATGTTTGCCGCCCCAAACCTTTAAAATTTTTTTTTTAATTAAATCTTTAGTAAATTTTTTGAATTCTGGAGTTTTTGGAGAAAAATATTGAGTACCATGATCAAAGCCTACATTACCTTTTATTCTTTTAAAAGATGCACGACCTCCTGGACCTCTCGCTTTGTCAAACAAAACTACTGAATGTTTTTTATTTAAAAGATTTGCTATTGTAGCTCCAGAAATACCAGAACCAATTACACAAAAATCACTCATTTACCAGCAACAACCATTCCCTCAATCATTATAGTTGGTGAATTAGTTGCATATTTAAACTCTAGGTCATTTGCTAATGAAATATTCTTAAACATGTCTTTAAAATTACCTGCTATAGTAATTTCATTTATAGGATACTTAAACTCTCCATTTTCTACCAAAAACCCTGTTGCACCTACAGAATAGTCACCCGTTACGATATTACTTCCGTGACCTATGGTTTCCGTAATATAGAGGCTTTTTGAGCTTGAATTTAATAAATCTTTGAAACTAATATTTCCATTTTCGAAATAAAGATTACTTGTCCCCCCACATCTTCCATTAGATTTAAGATTCAATTTTTTTCCATTGTAAGTATCAATCAAATAATTTTTTAAAACTCCTTGCTCGACTAATTTGAGTGTATCAGTCTTAACTCCTTCACTATCAAAACTTCTTGAACCTAAGCCTTTTAAAATGTCCGGTTTATCAAATATATTAATTGAATCAGAAAAAATTTTTTGATTAATTTTATCTTTTAAAAATGAGGTTCCTCTAGATATTGCTGACGAAGACACGGCGCTTGCAAAGCTGCTTAATAATCCTTTGGCTATTCTTTTATCAAAAATAATATTAATCTTTTCACTTCCTATTTTTTTTGGACTTAATTTTTTAATAGTTTGGTCTGCAGCTAATTTGCCTAATTCTTCTGGATCAATAAGATCTTTTAAAAAACACTTAGTAGAATATTCATAATCTCTCTCCATGCTTACTTCATCTTTTGCAACTGTCACACTAGATGCTGTAAATGAGGAGGTTTTGTAGCCATCACAAAAACCTTCACTATTGGCTAAAATAAAATTTGATTTATTTTGTGTAAAACTAGATTCGGTATTTATAATCTTTTCGTTTTGAAAAGCGGAGACTTCTAATTTTTGCAAATAATCTATTTTATGATCGTTTTCTATATTAGTATCATCGTAAAGGTTTAAATCTTTAACTTCTTTTGCTAAAAGATCTTTGTCAGGTAAACAATTAAATTCATCTTCTGGAGTATTTTTTGTTGTCTCAACACATTTTTCAATCAATATATTTAAATTATCATTTAATAAATTTGACGAGAATATAGAAGATTTTTTTTTACCAATATAAGTAGTAATATTTATACCTAAATCGTCTGATCTATTGGACTCATCTAGTTTTTTATTTCTAAAATTTACAGTTTCAGCAACAGAATTGTTCACAATCACACTTGAAGAAGTTGCACCAAATTTTTTAGCAAGACCTAGACAATATGAAGCTTTTTTTCTTAAAAATTCTTGATCCTTTACCATTTAAAGTTTTGTACCACCGACTGTCATTTTATTAATCAATATTGATGGTTGCGCAACTCCTACTGGAACACCTTGACCAGCTTTACCACATGTTCCAATTCCAGGATCTAGCATCATGTCATTCCCTACCATAGAAACTTCTTTTAAAATCGAAGGACCATCTCCTATTAGAGTTGCACCTTTTATTGGTGATCCAATTTTACCATTAACAATCTCATAAGCCTCGGTACAATTAAATACAAATTTTCCAGATGTAATATCCACTTGTCCACCACCAAAACTTACAGCAAAAATACCTTTATCTACAGACTTAATCATCTCATCTTGTGTTTGTTTACCACTTAACATCATTGTATTTCTCATTCTCGGTAAAACTACATGTCTATAATTTTCTCTTCTCCCACTACCAGTTGATCTAGTATTCATCAATCTTGCGTTTAATCGATCCTGCATAAAATTTTTTAAAATTCCATTTTCAATCAAAATAGTTTTTTCTGTTGGCGTTCCTTCATCATCAATTGTGAGACTACCTCTTCTGTTATCAATCGTACCATCATCAATAATTGTAACTCCCTCACTTGCAACTTTTTGGCCCATTAAATTATGAAACGCTGAAGTTTTTTTTCTATTGAAATCCCCTTCTAAGCCATGACCAACTGCTTCATGAATTAAGATTGCTGGCCAACCTGGTCCAAGAACAACTTTCATCTCACCTGCTGGTGCAGGTTTACTTTCTAAATTAACTGATGCTATTCTTAAAGCTTCATCACAAACATTTTTCCAATTATCTTTCCTTAAATACGAGTCATAAGATTGTCTTCCACCAATCCCATAAACACCTGTCTCTTTTCTTCCATTTTTCTCAAGCATAACTGATACATTAAATCTTATAAGAGGACGAACATCTGATAATGTTTCTCCACCGGATCTGATTATTTCAACCGATTTTTGTTCACCTAAAAAATTAGCAGTAACTTGCTTAACATTGTTGTCTTTAGAGCGTAGATATTTATTTACATTATTTAGTATCTCAATTTTATCATTTAAAGATTTTTGTTCGATTGGATTAATATTTTCGTAATAACTTTTATTAGATTTAGGAATTGCATAATTATAATTTCCCTTTGCAGATTTTAAAGTCGATTTTAAATTATCAGAGGATTTTTTTAGAGAGTTTTTAGAGATTTCATTAGAGTGTGAATAAGCAACAATTTCACCAGAAACGGCTCTTAATCCAAAGCCCAAATCTGAATTATAACTGGAATTTTTAATTTTATTATCATCTAATATAATCGACTCAGATTTAGAATTTTCTAAATATAATTCACCATCATCGCATTTTTGTAAAGTATCTGAGATAATATTTTCAGCTTCCTTTCTCGATAAATCAGAATTTTCAAAGAATTTACTCATGATAGATAATACATAGTTTGTTTAATGGAATTTTCAACTGGAGTATTTTACGCATGTACATTAATTGTCATAATAGTAATAAATTAGTTAATTATGAAAGTTTATTTTAATAATTCTTGCAAAATTTGTAAGGCCGAAATTGATTTGTATAAAAAACAAAAAATTGAGGAAATCGACTGGATTGATATTACAGATAATGAGTTGGCTGTAAAAGAAACTTCAAAAGATAGTAAACAACTTTTAAGAAGACTTCATATAAAAGATGGTGAAAAAGTTTTTGGAGGTGCTGAGGCATTTTTGTTATTATGGAAAAAAATGCCAAAATATAAATTTCTTTATAATTTTTTTAGACTACCAATCATCTTTAATATTTTTTCTTTTTTTTATGAAATTGTAGCTTTTTTTCTATATCTTAAAAATAAAAAACAATTAAAAAATTAACTAAAAAAAAATAATAAAAATTTACTTAATAAAGACATGGACG
>CABZLS010000011.1 GCA_902526645.1 uncultured Pelagibacteraceae bacterium | reverse complement strand
AACAACTTTATCGTATCCAAAATATTCACTTTCTCCACCATAATATAAATCTATACCTGCTGTTTTTGTTTTAATCTTTTTTATTGGATAATTTTTAAAATGTTCACCGCTAATTTTTGAAATAATATTCTGAACATAAGTTCTACTTCGATTTGACACTGTGTACCACTGAGGTCTATTTTTTAATTTAAACAAACCATGATTTTGAAAAAACTTTAAAAAAAATCTTAATGGCATTTGACTAGCAGCACTAGGTGGCATTGACCATATAGCTGAGACCATCGGTATCAAATGATAGTTGATAAACTCTTTTGAAAGATTTTCCTTTCTCAAATAATCACCAAGTGTAGTCTCTTGATCAATTTTTTCTATATTATCACATTTTTTGTAAAACTTAATTATATCAAAAAACATTTTGAGGAAGCTTAAATTAAACAGATTAATTTTATTCGAAAAAATTCCATTCAATCCTCTACCGCAATATTCGAATGAAGATTTTTCAACTGATACGGAAAAAGACATATCACTTTTTTCAATTGCAATATTATTCTCCTCAAAAAAATTTATTAAATGTGGGTAAGTTGCGTAGTTAAATACAATAAATCCTATATCAACTGAAACTTTTTTTGTACCAAAAGATAAATCAATAGTATGTGAGTGACCACCGAAACGATCTTCCTTCTCGAAAAGATCTACATGGTGTTTTTTTGATAAGTAATATGCAGCGCTTAGTCCTGAAATGCCTGAACCGACAACAGCAATCTTCATTAATTGTTATGCTGCATCTTCTTTAAATTCATCTATGCTCGGACAAGTACAGAATATATTCTTGTCACCATAAACATTATCCACTCTTGCAACTGGAGGCCAGAATTTATTAGATTTTAAGAATTTTGCAGGATAAGCAGCCTCTGCTCTTGAATATTTATGTGTCCAATCATCAGAAGCTAGTTCACTATCAGTGTGAGGAGCATTTTTTATTGGATTATCTATTTTATCAAATTCACCTGATTTAATTTTTTCAATTTCTTCTTTAATCTTAATTAAAGTATCACAAAATCTATCGAGTTCTGACAAACCTTCACTTTCAGTTGGCTCTATCATCATTGTACCAGCTACTGGCCATGACATAGTTGGTGCATGAAATCCATAATCTATTAATCTTTTTGCAATATCTTCTTCAGTTATTCCTGTCTCTGATTTAATATTTCTAATATCAATAATACATTCATGAGCAACATTTCCATTTGATCCTTTATACAAAATTGGAAAGTGATCTTTTAGTCTATGAGCAATATAATTTGCATTTAATATTGCCACTTCAGTAGCTAGCTTTAACCCTGCTGATCCCATCATTTTAATGTACATCCAAGAGATTGATAGAATACTTGAACTACCCCAAGGAGCTGCCGAGACTGCTCCAATGCCGGAGGTTGGTCCACAATCTTTAATCACTGGATGATTAGGTAGATATACTTGTAAATGTTTTTTACATGCAATAGGTCCCATACCTGGTCCTCCCCCACCATGTGGAATACAAAATGTTTTATGCAAATTAATATGACAAACATCTGGACCAAAATTTCCAGGCTTCGCGACTCCGACTAAGGCGTTTAAATTTGCTCCATCCATATAAACCTGCCCACCATGTTTATGAACCAACTCACAAATATCAGTTATTTTTTCCTCAAATACTCCATGAGTAGATGGATAGGTCACCATTAATGCTCCAAGGTTTTCCGAATGTTGTTCAGCTTTTTTCTTTAAATCATCAAAATCAACATTCCCTTCTTTATCACAATTAACAACTACAACTTTCATTCCAACCATTTGCGCACTTGCTGGGTTAGTTCCGTGTGCTGAGCTTGGAATTAAACATATATTACGATTAGCCTCACCTCTATCTAAATGATACTTTCTAATAACCATTAAGCCTGCATACTCACCTTGAGCACCTGCATTAGGTTGCAAAGAAACACCAGAAAAACCAGTTATAGAACGCAACCAATTTTTTAGATCAGTAAATAAATCTCTAAACCCTTCCATTTGTTCAATTGGGACAAACGGATGAGGTTCTGCAAATTCTTTCCATGATATTGGGATCATTTCGGCAGCAGCATTTAATTTCATTGTACAAGAACCAAGTGCAATCATAGTTCTATTCAATGCTATATCTTTATCTTCTAATCTTTTTAAATATCTAAGCATTTCGGTTTCGGAATGATAAGAGTTAAAAACTGGATGTTCTAAATATTTTGAAGTTCTTAATAAATTTTTTGGAAGATTAGGTAAACTAACCGATGGATCTTCTTTTTTGATCGATTCCGCAGCATTAAAAATTTTTAATAGTTGATTTACTCTATAAACATTTTTTCTTTCATCAAATGAAACAGCAAGCATTTCAGAATTTACTTTTCGAATATTAACTCTTTGGTTCAAAGCATTCTTATAAATTTGATCAGTTTTTTCTTTAGTAATAATAGTAACAGTATCAAAAAAATTATTAGAATAAAGCTCGTATCCAGATTGTTTTATTTTATCAGCAAAACTTTTTGCTAATTGAGACACTCTTTCTGAAATATTTTTAATTCCATCCGGACCATGATAAATAGCATATGCTGCTGACACAATTGCTAATAAAGCTTGGGCAGTACAAATATTACTCGTCGCCTTATCTCTTCTAATATGTTGCTCTCTAGTTTGTAATGATAATCTATATGCTTTATTACCATGTCTATCAACTGATACACCGACAATCCTTCCAGGCATTGATCTTTTAAACTCATCTTTTGTAGCAAAAAAAGCTGCATGTGGACCTCCATATCCCATTGGAATACCAAATCTTTGAGAGCTTCCAACTGCAATGTCGGCACCAAGTTCTCTTGGTGTTTTTAATTTTGCTAGTGCTAACAGATCACAAGCTAATACAGCCTTCCCATTCTTTTTGTGAATTTTACTAATTGCTTCACTTGGGTCTTTAATATCTCCTAAAGTTCCTGGATATTGTAAAATTCCACAAACTAAATCCTCTTTTAGTTGATCTAAAACTTCATCTTCTTTACCGACTAAAACTTTTAAACCCATTGGTTCAGCTCTTGTTTGAATTACATTTATTGTTTGAGGATGACAATCCTCAGAAACAAAAACTAAATTACTATCTTTTTTATTTAATCTGTGACTTAAACCCATAGCCTCTGCTGCTGCCGTGCCCTCATCTAATAAAGAAGCATTGGCAATGTCCATTCCTGTAAAATCAACAATCATTTGTTGAAAGTTCAATAACATCTCAAGTCTTCCTTGAGCAACTTCTGGCTGATAAGGTGTATATGAAGTATACCAACCTGGATTTTCTAGTATATTTCTCAAAATTACATAGGGTGTATAAGTTCCATAATATCCCATACCAATAAAATTTGAGTAAACTTGATTTTTTTTTGAAATTGCTCTTAATTTTCTTAAAGCTTCATACTCTGAATTCGACTCGCCAATATTAAGTTCACCTTTGAACTTTATTTTTTCTGGAACAGTGTTGTCAATCAAATCATCAAGTGATTGATAATTCAATTCTTTTAACATTTTTAATTGATCTTCTTTAGAAGGGCCTATGTGTCTTTTTAAAAAATCTTTTTCTGAATTTGGTAACATTATGCTGATGTCTCCTTTGCAAATTTATCGTAATCATCTTTATTCATTAAAGTATCCATTTCTGATGGATCTTTTATTTTAAGTTTAAAAAACCATGCTGAGTCCTCTGGATCTTGATTAATTTTTGATGGATCATCTACTATGGCTTGATTTGTATCAACTACTTCACCACTTACAGGAGTATATACATCGCTAGCTGCTTTCGTCGACTCTACAACACCGGCAGTTCCATCTTTTTCAACATTAGATCCTTTTTCAGGAAGTTCTGCAAAAACTATATCACCTAACATCTCTGTTGCATGTTTTGTGATACCGATAGTTGCTATGTCTCCATCTACTTTAATCCACTCATGCTCTTTTGAATATTTTACTGTACTCATTAATTTACTCCTTTAACATAACTTTTTTTATAAAACGGCAAACTACAAACACTTGCAGGATGTTTTTTGCCTCTCACTTCTAAAAATACCTTTGTATTTTTTTTTGAAAATTGATTTTCAACATATCCCATTGCAACAGGTCCATTAACGCTTGGCCCAAATGTTCCACTAGTAATTTCTCCAATATGAACATCTGATTGATTAAAAATCTTTGTTTTTTCTCTAGCTATTATTCTTCCCTCAGGTTTAATTCCAACTCTAATTTTACTTACGCCATTATTTAATTGTTTAATAATAATGTCAGATCCTATAAAATCTCCCTTAGATATTCTTTCTTTTGAAATAGCCCATTTTAAATTTGCCTCTACTGGAGTTTTATCTTTATCAAGATCATGACCATACAAACATAAACCAGCCTCCAGTCTTAGTGTATCCCTCGCTCCTAGGCCTATTAACTTAGATCCTTTTTTAATTAATTCTCTAGTTAATTTATCTACAAAATCATTTGCAATTGATATCTCAAAACCATCTTCACCTGTATAACCAGACCGCGTAATATAAACTTTCTGATTTTCAAAAGAAAACCAGTTTCCAGACATAAAATTAAGATCCTTTACACCATTAACAACATCGTCGAGAATTTCTGATGATTTAGGTCCCTGAATGGCAATTAAAGATCTATTTTCATCCAAAACCATTTTGTACTTCTCTTTAAGAAGTTCTTTTAAAATTTTTAAGTCATTATCTTTGCATGCTGCATTGAGGATTATCAAAAAACCCTCATTTGTTTTTGTGATAATTAAATCATCATGTATCCCAGCATCTTTGTCCATTAAGAAGCTATATTTTGAATGATTTAATTTCAAATTCTTTAGATCTAAAGGAAAAATTTTTTCTAAATCTTTAATTAAGTCTTCACCACCATAAATAAATAGTTGACCCATATGAGAAACATCAAAAATACCTGAATGATTTCTTGTGAATTTGTGCTCTTCTACAATACCTTCCGAATATTGTATCGGCATTTGATAGCCTGCAAATTCAACAAATTTTGCATTACAATCTTGATGTAGTTGGTACAGCGATGTTTTTTTTGTTTCCATATTAACTCATTTTACCCATCTGTATATTTGCCTGAGAGTTTTGCTCCTTCGGCGAGAATTAAATCTCTTTCCAGAGTTAATATGTTACGGTCCTTTTTGCCTGAGAGATTCCTGGGTGGTTGCTCCTTCGGCGCTACGATATTCTGTAGTCTCTCCCGTAGCAGAATATTCTTACATGAATGGAAAAAAGTCAATCAGAAACAATCTTTTTTTGTTTACTTAAAAGTGAATAAAATTGTAATAAAACTGCAAAAAGTATAATTGCGCCTCCAATTAATCCAAATACAGAGGGTCTTTCACTTACAAAAAGGAATGCCCATATCGGCCCTAGAACTGATTCGGATAACATTATGATACCCACCATGGCAGATGGTGTTGTTCTTGCACCGATCGTTATAAATATAAAACCAAAACCAACTTGAAAAAAACCTGCGAGAAAACCTAAAAAGATATCATGAGGAGAAATCATAATTTTTGTAGAAAGTAAAAAACCAATTAAACATGAACTCACACCGGCAACAAACTGAGCTGGAACCATATCCACAGAAGGAAATTTTCTCACAATCATTATTAAAACTGCAAAAGTAATTGGCATTGTAAAAGCTGCTAAGTTTCCAGATAATTCTCCAGGAGATAATGAATTTCCAACCATCAATAAAACACCTGTCATTGCCAGACAGATTGAAAATAGTGTAATTAAATTTATTTTTTCCTTAAGAAAGAAATACCCAAATATTGCAAGAAATAATATTTGTAATGAAATGATAAAATTAGTATTGGCAACAGTGGTATTGTACATCGCAAATACATATCCACAGAAACCAAAAGATAAAATAATTCCACCAATAAATCCTGGCAATCCAGATTTATAAAATGACTCAATTGTTTTTCCTCTATAACTAATAATTAAAAAAGCTAAAACTGTTAAAGAAAAAAATAAAGATCTCCAAAATAAAATTTGCCATAATGTAGCTCCCTCAAAAGATTTTACAATTAATCCACCAAAACTTAAACTTAATGCGCCTAAAAAAATTAACAATGGACCAGGTAAGTTTCTTATAAAAGTCATTAAATTTGTGAAATTAAGTTTTGCGTCTCTAAGTCATATAGTTTAAATAATGTTTCTGCATCAGCTAATTCAACTTTTTTAAATTTAATTTTTGAACCAGGAGTTAATTGAACTAACTTGTCATAATCTGCACTGATAACAACTCCAATTTTGGGATAACCTCCAATAGTACCATGGTCAGAAAGCATTATAATTGGATTTCCATCTGCCGGTACTTGAATAACACCTTTTATTAAACCTTCAGATTTAATGTTTGTATTTACAACATTTTCTATTTTTGGTCCCTCCAATCTCATACCCATACGATCTGATAATTTTGATACGATAAACTCTTTTTCAAAAAAAATATTTTTTCCCTCATCAGAGAAATAATTAAAATTTGTACCCTGAATAACTCTAATATTTTCAATTTTTGTATTAATGTAATTTAATTTTTTATTACTTAAATTTTTATTGATCTTAGAAATATAAATCTTTTGTGTATCTTCAATTTTTTTTCCATTATTTGCACCTATATTTGCCTTTGTATTCACAGAACAACTTGACCATTGATAATCTACATCAAATTCACCACTGACTGCTAAGTATCCATAAACAGATTTATTAGTGCTTACAATATCTAATTCATCACCATTTTCTAATGTAAAAGATTGATAACAACTTCCCTCGATAACATTGTTTTTTTTTCTAATAACAAATTTTACATCACCCGTAATTGCAAAATTTATATTATCACCAAAATACTTTAACAATGGACCCTGAAAAGCAAATTCAATTGACGGAGAATTTATTTCATTACCAACAAGTTTGTTTGAAATTTGATAATTTCTATTATCCATTGCTCCACTAAAAGGAATACCAATATGATAAAGATTGCCTCTTCCTTGATCTTGAAATGTTGTGTTAATTCCTGATCTTTTTATCTCAAAATAATTTTTATTCGTTGTTATTGTCATATTGATCTTTAGTAATTTGCTCAAAAGTGACTACATCACCTGGATTAATTAAATTTGGACTGTTCTTTTTTGAACTATCAAAAATAACACGTGGTGTATTTCCAATGATATTCCATCCACCAGGACTTTCAAATGTGTAAATATTTGCAAATTGTTCTGTTAATCCAACGGAGCCCTTAGGTACTTTTACTCTAGGTGTTTCCAAACGTTTTGCCTGAAGTTCATTTTCTAGATCACCCAGGAAAGGCATGCCCGCTATAAAACCAGTCATATAACAAAAAAATTCCTTATCAAAAAATTTTTCATAAATTTTATCACGACTAATATTCAATTTTTCCTCTAATCTTTTTATGTCTAATGAAAATTTTTCATCACAACATACTGGGATTTTAATTTTATTACTCTCTAATTCATCATCATTAGTAATATCTAAATTTTCAATTAATTTTTTGATAGATTGAAATTTTTTTTTCCTTAAATCGAATGAAATAATTAATTTATTATAGGAGGGAGTTAAATTATTTATCCCGTCAATATTTTCTTTTTGAATGCTTCTAAAATATCGTATTACTTTACTATTTATTTCCTTGTTTACCTCTGTTCCAAAATCGCAATACAAAGCTGCGTCACCAAGATTTGATATATTTTTTATCATGCCATGTTATACTTACAATTTATGAGTATGGAAATTAATATAAATTGTGATTTAGGTGAAAAATCAAGACATCACTCAAATAAGTATGATCCAGATTTATTAGAAATCGTGAATTCAGCTAATGTTGCATGTGGATATCACGCTGGGGATGAAGAAACTATGAATCAGGTTGTAAAAATTTCAAAAAAAAATGGAGTAAGTATTGGTGCACATCCTTCTTTTAATGATCCAGAAAATTTTGGTAGAGAAAGAATAAAACTTTCTGAAAGTGAAATAAAAAAACTTATAATTGATCAATATGAAATTCTTGAAAAAATAGCTTCAACTCATGGGGAAAGTGTATCTCATGTAAAGCCTCATGGAGCCTTAAATAATATGGCATGTGAGGATATTGAGTTAGCTATAATATTAGCCAAAACTATTAAGGGTATTAATAAAGACCTCATATATCTTGTACCCACTGGATCCAGAATGCAAGAAGCGGCAAAAAAATTTGACATGAAATTTGCATGTGAAATATTTGCTGACAGAAATTATGAGGATGACGGCAACCTTGTATCAAGAAAGAAATCTCATGCACTAATAACTGACCCTGAACAGGCAAAAAAACATGTTTTAAAAATGGTTCAAACCCAATCGCTTAATTGTCACAGTGGGAAGCAAATACCTTGTGAAATCGATTCTGTTTGTATACATGGTGATAATCTAAGCTCATTAGATACAGCTAGGTCAATAAAGAAAAATTTAGTTGAGAATGGCTTAGAGCTAAAAACTTTAAATAAACTAAAAAAATTTATTTGATATGAAAAAAATTGTCTTATCTTTATTCATTATATTCTTTATCAATACAAGTGCTTTTGCAGCTGGTTCATCAGGAGGAGATTCTAAATCTAATTATGATAAGGCTGTAAAGTTAATTAAATCTGCAAAAAAAAATGAGGAAAAAGGAAAAAAAGATAAAGCACAATCAAAGTATGAAAAGGCATTTAAACTTTTAATAAAGTCAAACGATGATAAACCTAATGAAGCTGATACTTTAAATTATCTTGGTTTTACATCAAGAAAACTGGGTGATTTTGAAAATGGTGAAAAATATTATCTCCAAGGTTTGGCTATTAATCCAAAACATGAAGGTATTAATGAATATCTTGGTGAGTTATACGTCGCGACTAACAGACATAATCTTGCAGTTGAAAGACTTGAAGTTTTAAAAGGTTGTAATTGTGAAGAATACGATCAATTAAAAGCAGTAATAGCTGGTGAAAAATCAAAATACTAATTTATATTTTTAATCATCTGCTCAGGCAGCCATAAAGCAATCTCTGGAAAGATTACAACTAAAACAACTGCTAATACCATTAATAAAAATAATGGAAATGCACTTCGTGCAATATATCCCATATCTTTTTTTGCCATACCTTGAAGTACAAATAAATTAAAACCCACAGGTGGGGTGATTTGAGCCATCTCAACAACAATCACTAAAAAAATACCAAACCAGATCATATCAAAACCAGCTTGCCTTATCATTGGTTCAATGATTGCCATTGTTAAAACAACTGCTGAAATACCATCAAGAAACATTCCCAATATTATATAAAAGACCATTAAAACAAAAATTAATACATAAGGAGATAAATCCATATTTTGAATCCAGAGAGCTAAGTTTCTAGGTAATCCTGTAAATCCCATTGCTAAAGATAAAAATGTTGAACCCGCTAAAATAAAAGCAATCATACATGATGTTTTGGTCGCTCCTAGCAAAGAGGATTTAAAAGTCTTTAATGTTAAACTTTTTTGAAAATAAGACAATATTAATGCTCCAACAACTCCTAATGAAGCTGCCTCAGTAGCTGTTGCTATTCCAGTGTATATCGATCCAATAACAGCTAAGATAAGAATTATTACTGGCAGAAGTTGTTTTGATTTTTTTAATTTTTCCAAAAATGAGTACTCCTCAAGAATTTTTGGCATAGAGTCTTTATTTATTAAAGACCAAATAATCACATAAGACATGAATATTAATGCGATCATTATTCCTGGTATAATTCCAGCTATAAATAATTTTGCTATAGATTCTTGCACAGCAACACCATAAATAATTAATATAATTGATGGTGGTATAAGCAATCCTAATGTTCCCGAACCGGCTAAACTTCCTAATAAAATTTTTTCTGGGTAATTTCTTTTTCTTAATTCGGGAATAGACATCTTTCCAACTGTCGCAACCGTTGCAGCTGAAGAGCCTGAAATTGCTGCAAATAATGCACATCCAACAACATTCACATGTATTAAACCTCCAGGTAATTTTTGCATCCAGGGTGATAAACCTTTAAATAAATTTTCAGAAAGTTTTGTCCTAAATAAAATCTCACCCATCCACACAAATAATGGCAATGCAGTAAGTGTCCAAGAAGATGATGTTCCCCATATTGTTGTGGCCATTGCATCACCAACAGGTCTTGAAGTAAATAACATCATGCCAATGGCAGATACACCAATCATACTTAAAGCAACCCAAATTCCAGATCCTAAAAAGAATAGCAAAACACTTATAAAAAAAATTGTTAAAAATATTTCGGTCATTTAATATTTTTGATTATTAAAACAAATTGATGAAGGACACTTATGAAAAAAATTGTTGAACCAATAGCTACACTCAATTGTGGAATCCAAATCAAAATTTCATCAGCTCCCTCACTGCGTTCTTGAAATTTGTAAGAGACTAATAACATTTTGATAAAGTAAAATGCTAAATAACCTGAAAAAAAACTTGCCACGCCCAAACACCAAGCTTCAATTAATTTTTTTTTAGATCCTGATAACTTTTCTAAAAAAAGTGTTATCCTGATATGCCCTCCTTCAACAAATGTGTAAGCTAGAGCAAAAAAAGATGCTGCAGCCATACAATAACCTGAATATTCTGCTAGGCCTCTTATATAAAAACCAAATATTCTTGACGAGATGCCAACTAATATAAAAACTGCTACCAAAATTAAAAAAAAAGCAGCAATATATCCTGAAAATCTATAAAGTTTATTTAAGTTTTTATTTAATGAATCTAACATAATTATTTAAGGCCACTTAAATTTTAAGTGACCTTAAATTAATTTTACACTATTTATTTATAACTTGATAAAACAGCGGCTCCTCTTGATCCGGCTTTTTGAGACCATTCCTTTGCCATAGTCTCTCCGACTTTCTCAAAATGAGCTTGTAAAGATGCGTTTACTTTGCCAACTACCATACCAGCCTCTGCTAATGCTTTTTTATCTCCAACATTACCTTGTTTTGATAGTTGCCATCCTTTTCTTTCAGCTAATGATGCTTGATTCATTACTAAATCTTTAGTAGCTTGATCCAATTTATTCCAAGCATCTTTATTGACAATCACCATGTTTTTAGGAAACCAAGCTGCAATATCATAAAAATATTTCACTCCATTTTCCCAAATTTTAGAATTTTTTCCAGTAGTTGGTGATGTAATCATGCTCTCTACAGCTCCTGTCGAAAACGCCTGACTTATTTCAGCAGCTTCAATTTTAGTTGGAGCCATTCCCGTAAGTTCAGCGATTCTGATTGTTGCAGAATTGTAAGCTCTGAATTTTAAACCTTTTAGATCAGCTACAGAATTAATCTCTTTTTTACTGTATAATCCTTGAGCAGGCCACGGAACAGCATAAAGAAACACTAAACCTTTTTCATCTAATCCCTTTATTATTTCTGCTTTTGAAGCTTTATATAACTTCATAGCATCAGAGTAGGATGTTGCTAAGAATGGTTGAGAGTCAACTTCTAACAATGGATCCTCTTTACCCAAGGCTGACATGAATCTTTCTCCAATCTGAGCTTGTCCAGTTCTCACTGCTCTAAAAATTTCCCCACCTTTAAATAATGATCCTCCTGGGTGAGTCACAATTGTTAATTTTCCTCCACTTTTTTCAGTAACATTTTTGGCAAATTCAGTTGCATTTGCAGAGTGAAAATTTCCAGCTCCATAAGCTAAAGCCATGTCCCATTTTTCTGCATTTGCAAGATTAGTTGACAAAATAATTGATACTAAAATAGTACATAAATATTTAATAAACTTCATTTATCCTCCATTTTTTTTAAGAGTATTTCATTATGTATTAAAATAATTATCAATAAAAAAATAATTCTACTTTTGATTGAATTTATTTTTAATTTTACTAATATGTGGGCATTTTGTTGGAACAAGCACTCATATTATTACAGATCATTTTCATTGATATAATCCTAGCAGCGGATAATGCCATCATTATTGGTTTAATTGCTGCAAACTTTGCACCAAAAAATAGAAAACAAATTATTTTATGGGGAGTAGCTGGAGCATTAATATTTAAGATTATTTTTGCGTTATTTGCCACTTACTTATTTAAATTCTATTTTATCAAAATTTTAGGTGGCTTACTTTTAATCTGGATTGTCAATGATTTGAGGAAAGATCTTTTTGAAATAAAAAAAGTAAAATCACCAACAAAAAAATCAAAAGAACCATCATATATTCAAAGTGTATATAAAGTTTTGTTTGCTGATATTACAATTAGTTTTGATAATGTTATAGGTGTTGTTGGTGCCGCTAAAGGTAATTTTAGCTTTATGATTTTTGGATTGGTCTTGTCAGTAATTTTGACTGGAGCAATGGCTACATACCTCGCTAATTATATTCAAAAACATTTATGGATTGCTTATGTTGGTTTGGGATTTATTCTACTAGTAGCTCTTCAACTAGTGATTGGAGGACTCGTAGACCTAGAAATTTTATCGATCAACGAACAATTTAAGAAATACTTTTAATACGAGTGTTTTTTAGTTGGATATTTCTTAGATCTTACCTCTGAAGCATATTTTCTTAATCCAACATTAATATATTTTTTTACGTTTAAAAATTGTTTTACAAATTTTATATTTGTTTGATTTAAACCGATTAAGTCATCTGTAACAAGAACCTGACCATCGCAATGAACAGATGAACCAATTCCAATTGTCGGGATATTTAAACTTTTTGTAATTTGTTTAGCTATTGGGGTTTTTATACACTCCAGGACAATTGCAAAAACTCCATTTTTTTGTAGTAATAAAGCATCATTAATTAATTGATTGATCTCTTTTGTGGTCTTTCCTTTAGATTTAAATTTACCTTTGGTTGATTGGGGTAATAATCCAAGATGGCCCATCACAGGAATTTTGTTTTTGGTTAATAATTTAATTTGATGGATAATTTTTTTTCCACCCTCTAACTTCACTGCATCACACTTGGTTTCCTTAATTATTTTTTTAGCATTCTTTAGAGCAGCGTTTGATGTTGAATAGGTATTATATGGCATGTCAACAACCATCAAACTTTTTTTTACTCCAAGTCTTACGCTCTTAGAATGATTGATCATTTCTGTTAGAGTAACTTTTCTGGTAGTGGAATAATTGTACAATACTGAACCTAGCGAGTCTCCCACTAGTACAATATCAACGTATTTATCTACCTCTTCTGCAATATTTTTTGAATACGCAGTAAGACAAACAATTTTAGATTTATTTTTTTTATTTATAATTTTTTTTATTTTTTTCATTCAAGCTCAATGGTACTTGGCGGTTTAGATGTAACATCATAAACTACTCTATTTACTCCTCTTATGCTATTTACAATTTTATTTGAAATCATTTGAATAAATGATTTTTTAAAGTCATAAAAATCAGCTGTCATTCCATCCTCAGATGTAATTGCTCTTAATAAACACAAATATTCATAAGTTCGATTATCACCCATGACACCTACTGTTTTAACTGGAAGCAATGCAGCATAAGCTTGCCAAATCTTATTATATAAATTGTGATCTCTTAAAGCTTGAATAAAATAATTGTCAGCTTCTTTTAAAATTTTGATTTTTTCTTTAGTAATAATGCCAGGCATTCTGATCGCCAGACCAGGTCCTGGAAACGGATGTCTTGAAATAATTTCTTTACTAAGTTTTAATTCTAATCCTAATTTTCTAACCTCATCTTTAAATAAAAATTTCAATGGTTCTACTAATTTGAGTTTCATTTTCTTTGGTAAACCACCTACATTATGATGAGATTTGATCTTTGAGGTTTGGCTTCCAGTTACTGACTTACTTTCAATAAGATCTGGATAGAGCGTTCCTTGTGCTAAAAATTTTACATTTTTTATTCTTTTAGCATATCTTTCAAAAATTTTGATAAATAAATTTCCAATTATTTTTCTTTTTTTCTCTGGATCAGAAACATTGTTAAGCTTTTTCAAAAATTCATCCTCTGCATTCACATAAATCAGATTAATTTTCAATTTTTTTTTAAAAGTTTTAACTACTTGTATTTCCTCATTTTTTCTAAGAAGTCCCGTGTTAACGAAGATGCAAAATAATTTTTTACCAATTGCTTTATTCAATAGCTGAGCAACAACACTGCTATCAACTCCACCTGATAATGCACATATAACTTTATTTTTACCAACTAAATTTTGAACATCTTTTATCAATTTAATCTTTTGATCTTTTGACGACCAATTTCTTTTAATTTTACATATCAAAAATATAAAATTATTAATTAATTTTTTTCCATTTTCTGTATGGGTAACTTCAGGATGAAACTGGACACCATAAAAATTTTTTTTCTTATTTTCGATAATAGCAAATTTAGAGTTTTGACTTGAGGCAATAACATTAAAATTTTTGGGAAGTTTCGAAACTTGATCAGCGTGACTCATCCAAACTTTATTAATATTTTTTTTATTAAAGAAGTTTTTTGTCAAAATACTTTCCCTCTTTTTACGAATATTTGCTAATCCAAACTCTCTATATTTTGATTGTTTAACTCTTCCTCCATTAAGTTTTGATAAAATTTGATGACCAAAACAAATGCCTAAGACTGGTATTTGATTTTCGATAATTCTTTTATCAAAAGAATATTTATTAATTTGGTAAACATTTAACGGTCCGCCTGATAAAATTATTCCTTTAATTGAATTATCAATATTTGTATTTTTAACCTTTTTATGACTTACAATTTCGCAATAAACTCCTAATTCTCTTATTCGTCTGGCTATTAACTGAGTAAATTGTGAACCAAAATCTATTATTAAGATTTTGTTCAAATTCTTATCAAGACTCATTTTTTTTGGGTTCTATATTTGCAAGGGCGTCTAAAATTTCTTTATTTTCATTACAGAGTTTTTTGCAAACCTTAGAAAAAGTATTAGATAAATCTTTTACTTTTGAATAATTAGATCTCTCTAAAGCTATTTTCATAGACATTAATATTGCTTCCTCGTTATCAGGTTCAATTAATAATGTTGCTTTCAAATTTTTTTCTTCTTTATTTTGATCTTCTTGAACGTTGTAAATTTTTGCTAAATAAAGATAAGAATTTGAGTCTTTAGGATTAAATACTATACCTCTTTCAAACATAAACCTGGCGTCCTCATATTTTTTATCTTTAAATAATTTTAAACCTTTATTAAAAAAATTTTCATCTGCCATAGCAATACTCAAGCTATTGATTGTTAAATATAATAATGAAATTAATTTAAATATTTTTGTCATCAGTATTTACTATCATTTTTTACAATATCGACATTATGAACCATACTTTCATAAAATCCAGCTTTTGTAATTTTAACAAATTGCGGTTTATATCTTAAATATTTTATCTGTTTGGAACCAAGATAGCCCATAGATGATCTTAATCCACCAACTAATTTAAAAATAATTTTATCAACTTTACCTTTATATTTTGCTAATCCCTCTACCCCCTCGGGTACATACTTTGAACTGTCTTTTTGTTTTTTTTGAAAATATCGATCAGCGGAGCCTTTGTTCATCGCTCCTACCGAGCCCATGCCTCTAAAGCTTTTAAATAGTTTACCATTTTTTTTTATAAGTTTACCTGGCGTTTCATCAGTTCCGGCAAACAATGAACCTATCATGACTGCATCAGCGCCAGCAGCAAAAGCTTTAGCGAGGTCACCTGAATATTTTATTCCTCCGTCAGAAATAATTTTTACATTTTTATTTTTTATGCCATTTCTCACATTTAATATTGCACTTAATTGAGGAACTCCAATACCAGCAACCAACCTAGTTGTACAGATAGAACCAGGACCAATCCCAACCTTAATTATATCAACACCTAATTTTAGTAAAAATTTAGCTGCATCTGGTGTTGCTATATTTCCAGCACATAGAGCTGTTTTTTTATTTTTAATTTTTTTGATAAATCTAATTATTTCAGAAACTTTTTTAGTGTGTCCATGAGCAGTGTCCACAACAATCATATCCAATTTTTCTTTTAAAAGTGCCTTAGCTCTTTTAAACTCATTAGGTCCAGCCCCAACAGCTGCACCAACAAGTAATTTTTGTTTTTTTACTTTCTTAACTTCAAGAACTTGTTTTTTGATATTTAAATTTCTGTGGATTATTCCTAGTCCACCAGATTTTGCAATAGCAATAGCCATTTTGCTTTCGGTCACTGTATCCATTGCTGATGATAAGAGTGGAATTTTAAGTTTTAAAGAGTTTGTTATTTTTATACTTGTATCAACCTCTGAGGGTAGTATTTCTGAGTACTTTGGAACTAAAGTAACATCATCAAAGGTAAGTGCTTCTTTTATAGGAACCATAATAATTTATATACGATTCCTATCAAATTAAAAGAGGCTATCTAGTCTTTTTACAAATTACAAAACTTTCTTTTGATTCTATTCTGCTAGATTTGGGTTTGAAAACCTTTACTTCTTTAAAAATTTTTTTTCCAAGTTCAATAATTTCATTAAATGTACGACCCATAAATATCTTTGAGATAAAAATTCCCTCTTTTGAGAGAATTTCATTTGAAAAAATCATGGCTTCTTTACAAAGTTCCCCCGTTTGAATAGCATCTATATCTTTAATGCCAGTAGTATTTACTGCCATGTCAGATACAACAACATCAAATTTTTTTGTAATATTTTTTTTAATTTCTTTCTGAATGTCAGTGTTTGTAAAATCTCCAATTATTTGAATTGAATTATCAATATTTTCCATTTTTTTTAAATCAACCGAAATCAGTTTTACATTTTTTACAACCTTAGATATGTATTGCGACCAACTTCCAGGTGCTGCGCCAATATCTAAAACAGACATTCCTCCTTTAAATATTCTAAATTTTTCATGAATTTCACTAAGCTTATAAACAGACCTTGCTCTATACCCGTCTATTTTGGATTGACGAACATAAATATCTTTTCGTTGCTTATTAATCCAGTTTTTTGAGATTCTATTTTTCTTCAATTAATTACTAAATCTTAATTTTTTTTCTATAGTATGCCCATCAAGAGTTTTTACTTTTGATACATAATTTTTATCATTTCTAATATTATCATTATTTTTACCTGCAAAATGAATTATCCCTATCTGATGGTTTGGTAGATATGGTTCTACCAATGTCTCTCTTTTTTGATCATACTTCATAGCTTCTATTAAAGTCCAGTTACAATAAGCTGGTAAAATTTCGACATTTAAACCATCATAATAAATAGTAATATTCATTGAAATTTGTTCAGATCCCCAAATCTTTCCAGACGATAATGCTTGTCTTAAGTTTTTTTGCCATACTTTCCAGTGAGGGGCTTGTTTTTCTAAAGCAAATACACCTATATTTAAATGAGGTTTTAATGCTACTTGTCTTGCTATTTTTTCGGAAAATCCTGACGATTTAGCATGTTTGTAATTTTGTGATTTAATTTTTGCATATCCTCTAAAAATCCATTCAGCTCTTAAAACTCTACCATATGATCTATCAGCAGAAGTAGCTATAGATAATTTTTCATTATCGCACCCCTTTAAGAATAACTCGATAGCATCCCATGAATTGACCCATGCGTCTGCATCAATCCATAAATATTTTTCATAATTAGGAAAGTATTCTGGTAAAAAGGCTCTTGAAACTTGACTTTTTAACCATTCTTTGCCTTTAATCTTAAATTCAGGTACTTCAATATCCCAATTAGCAGGTTTAACTTCATCAACTTTTTTTAATAAAATTTTCTTTTGATCCTCTTTAAGGCCAGCATCTAAAATACAAATTGCAATATTCTTGCTCTCCTTAAATCTTTGAATTGAGTCAATTAATTCATCTAAAAGCAGAAAATAATTTGAGTCTGCTAGGGAAATAATAACATTTTTTTTCATTAAAGTATGTCTTCAAGGTCATCTTCCTCTTGAATTTTGTCATTTTCATGATTTTTTTTAATTTTTTGATAATGAATAAAACTAATAGGTAATAATAATAAATATACAATTGAACTTATCGCAATTACATTAAATGTATAAATAAGCAGAAGACCAAAAAATAGAACAATACCAAATAATAAAAAAATAGTTGTTTTTCTTGGAATCACTATTTTTTTGAAAGAATAAGATGGAAATTTACTAATTAATAAAAATGACGTTGTAATAAAAAATATTGGAACTATTAAATTATAATTAATTTTGTATAAAGTGAAACCACTTAAATCTATAATTAATGGAGTTAACACTAATATTCCTCCAGCTGGAGATGGCACACCTTCAAAAAAATTGTCTTTCCATGATGGCTCTTGATTAGAATTTATATTAAACCTCGCTAATCTTAAAGCTACACAAATTACATAAATTAAACAAAGAAGCCAGCCAAACCTTCCTAAAGTATTCAATTTCCAAAAATACATTATAAAAGCTGGAGCAACTCCAAAACTTATCATATCAGTTAAAGAATCAAGTTCTTTACCAACTTTTGAAGTACCTTTTATAAGTCTGGCAATTCTTCCATCAAGGCCATCAATTAATGCTGCAAAAATAATTGCAATAATTGCTAATTCAAATTTTTCATCTAAAGCAAATCTTATTGAAGATAAACCAATACATACTCCAATCAAAGTTAACATGTTTGGTAATATTACCCTCGCACTTTTTTTATTTGTCACAATTTGAAAATTTTTCTTATTTGGTTCCATTATTTTTTAGCTAATAATGTTTCTCCAGCAATAGCTGTTTGACCTACTTTAACTAAAGGTTCATAATTTTCATAGTATATATCGGCTCTACTTCCAAACCTTATCATCCCAATTCTATCACCTTGCTTTAAATCTTGATCTTTATTTGACTCACACACAATTCTTCGGGCAACTAAACCAGCAATTTGTACAACTACTATATCGTTATTTTGTAAATCTTTAATCTTATAATAATTTCTTTCATTATCTTCACTAGCTTTATCAAGTGAAGCATTTAGAAACTTGCCTGGTTTATATAGTATCTCCTCAATCTTTCCACTGCATGGTGTTCTATTTACATGACAATCAAAAACATTCATAAATATACTTATCTTTTTAAATTTTTTATTTTCTAATCCTAATTCAGGTGGTCCAGATACATCTTCAACTTTTAAAACTTCTCCATCAGCAGGGCTAACTAAAAAATTATCATCATTAATAATTATTCTTTCTGGATCTCTAAAAAAATAATATACCCAAATACTCAAAACTAAACCTATTAAACCCAACAAATTACTGAATGTATAAAAAATAATAGTAAGAACTCCTGAAATTACTAAAAATTTATAGCCTTCAGCGTGTATCTTCGGAAATATCTTAGTCAACATATTCTTCTATTTGATAATTTTTCATTAATATGTATATAAAATCGCGAAATTCAATTATTAAGATAATAAAATAAAGTGAGTAAAATTAACGTAAAAAACCCTGTAGTAGAGCTTGATGGCGATGAAATGACTAGAATAATCTGGGAATTCATTAAGAGCAAATTAATTCTCCCCTACCTTGATTTAAAAATTCAATATTACGATCTTGGGATGAAAAATAGAGATGATAGTAATGATCAAATAACAATTGATGCAGCAAATGCCATTAAAAAAATTGGTGTTGGTATAAAATGTGCAACAATTACTCCCGATGAAGCTCGTATGGAAGAATTCAAATTAAAAAAAATGTGGCGATCTCCAAATGGAACTATAAGAAATATCATTGGTGGAACTGTATTTAGAGAACCAATAATTTGTTCAAATATTCCAAAGCTTGTTCCTTCTTGGTCTGATCCAGTAGTTATTGGAAGACATGCGTTTGGAGACCAATATAGGGCGACAGATTTTAAAGTGCCTGGCAAAGGTAAGATGGAAGTAAAATGGACCTCTGAAGATGGTAAAGATGAAATAAAATATGAAGTATTTAATTTTACAGGACCTGGTGTGGCTCTTTCAATGTATAATTTAGACAAATCGATTGAGGACTTTGCAAGATCTTGTTTTAGTTATGGATTAATTAAGAAATGGCCCGTTTATCTATCTACAAAAAATACAATTTTAAAAAAATATGATGGAAGATTTAAAGATATATTCGAAAGTGTATTTAACAAAGAGTTTAAGAAGAAGTTTGAAGAAGCAAAGATTACTTATGAACATAGATTGATTGATGACATGGTGGCATGCGCTATGAAATGGAGTGGTAAATATATTTGGGCATGTAAAAATTATGATGGTGATGTTCAGTCAGATACTATGGCTCAAGGATATGGTTCGTTAGGGTTAATGACTAGCACATTGTTAACGCCTGATGGAAAAATCATGGAAGCAGAAGCAGCTCACGGAACAGTTACGAGACATTATAGAATGCACCAACAAGGAAAAGAAACTTCTACTAATCCAATTGCATCAATTTTTGCTTGGACAAGAGGTTTGGCCCATAGAGGTAAGCTTGATGGTAACGATGAGCTTATAAAATTTGCTAATACAATTGAAAAAGTTTGTATAGAAAGTGTAGAAAACGGATCGATGACTAAAGATTTGGCAATATTAGTTGGACCTTCAAGCAAATATCTAACAACTAGTCAATTTCTGGATGTAATTGATATCAATCTTAAACAAAAGTTAAATTAAAGATTTTAATTTTTCAAAAGCTTCATCAATTTTATTCTTATCTTGTCCGCCAGCTTGGGCAAAATCTTTTCTACCACCACCACCTTTGCCACCAATAATTTCTGAACCTAATTTTGCAAATTTTACAGCATCATATTTTTCTGTTAGCTTATCCGTAATGCCAACTCCTAAGCCGACTTTATCTTCACTGCTAGCGAAGACAATTACAATTCCATCTTTAAGTTCTTTTTTTCCACTATCAACTAATTTTCTTAAATCTTTCGGAGGTAAGTCTTGCACTTTTTGAAATCTAACTTTTACATTATTAATTTCTTGATCATTAATAATATTTTTTGTCTTATCCTGAAGAACAGAGTTAACGTTTAATTGTTCAAGTTGTTTTGAAAGATTTTTTATAATTTCTTTTAAATTTTTATTATCAACTTTAGGTTTACCTCCAATTTTAATTATTTGTGATGACAAATCTTTGATAGTCTCCTCATCTTTTTGTACAGATAAAGTTGATAACTTTTCTTTATTCTTAATAAAATCCTCAAGTTGTTTGTCTCTTAAAGCCTCAACTCTTCTTACTCCTGCAGCTATAGATGATTGACTGACAGTTTTAAATTTTCCAATATCTCCTGTATTTTTTACATGTGTTCCACCACATAATTCTGTTGAAAAATAAGAGTCTTTTTCCTTGCCCATTGAAACAACACGAACTTCTTCACCATATTTTTCACCAAAAAAAGCTAACGCTCCCTTCTCTATTGCAGCTTTAGGCGTCATTATTCTTGTGGTGACCTCAGAACCATTTTTTACGTATTCATTAACTAATTTATCTATTGTCTCCAATTCTTGATCAGTAATTGGCTTCATATGACTGAAGTCAAATCTTAAACGATCCGGCGCAACTAATGACCCTTTTTGCATCACGTGTTTACCTAAAGTTCTTCTTAGAGACTCATGAAGTAAGTGAGTTGCTGAATGGTAAGCTTTTAAATTATTTCTTCTATCAACATCAATTTTCATCTCAACTACATCATTAATTTTAATTTCACCAGTTTTTACCAATCCATAATGTACAAATAAATCTCCGAGTTTTTTTTGTGTGTCCTTTACTTCAAATAAAGAATTTCCAGATACTATCGTGCCTTTGTCTCCAAGTTGTCCTCCTGACTCACCATAAAAAGGTGTTTGATTAGTTATAATCATTCCTTCTTCTCCACTAGCTAATAATTTTGTTTCTTGATAATTTTTAATTAAATTTAAAACCACTCCCTCAGATTGATTAGACTCATAACCCAAAAATTCTGTAGCTCCAATTTTATCTTTAATTGAAAACCAAATTTCTTCCTCCGAACTATCCCCAGATCCTTTCCAATTCTTTTTTGCAAGTTCTTTACTCTTTTTCATCAACTCATCAAATTTTTCATGATCAACTTTTAATGTTTTATTTTTTAAAATATCCTCAGTGAGATCTAATGGAAAACCGTAAGTATCATATAACTTAAATGCTACCTCACCCGATAAAACTTTATCAATTTTTGAAATTTCATCATTTAGAATTTTAATTCCTCGATCAAGTAAAGTTAAAAATTTTTCCTCTTCCATCTTTAATGTTTCTTTTATTAAAGACTCAGATCTTTCTAGTTCTGGATAATTTCCAGACATTTCATTTTTTAAAGAATTAAAGATTTTATAAAAAATGGGTTCTTTCGATCCTAATAGGTGAGAGTGTCTCATGCCTCTTCTCATAATTCTTCGTAAAACATATCCACGGCCCTCATTTGACGGTAGAACACCTTCTGCTAAAAGAAACGAACTAGCTCTCAAATGGTCAGCAATTACTCGAAAACTTGAAATATTGTTATCTACTTGTTTAACTTTAGTAACATCTGATATTGAGCTTATTAATTTTTTAAAATGATCAGTTTGATAATTATCGTGAGTACCTTGTAAAAGAGCAGCTATTCTTTCTAATCCCATTCCTGTATCTACGGATGGTTTGGGTAAATCTATTCTCTTATCTTTTGAAACTTGTTCATATTGCATAAATACCAAGTTCCAAATTTCAATAAAACGATCTCCATCTTGATCTTTCGTTCCCGGTAAACCACCTTTTAAATGATCGCCATGGTCATAGAATATTTCTGAACAAGGTCCACAAGGTCCCGTTTCACCCATTGACCAAAAATTATCTGATGTCGAAATTCTTATAATTCTATTATCGCTAAAACCCGCTATTTTCTTCCAAAAATTAAAGGCTTCATCATCCTCTTGAAAAACAGTTACGTAAAGTCTATTTTTATCCAAACCAAAATCTTTGGTAATTAAATTCCATGCAAGTTCAATTCCTCTATCTTTAAAATAATCTCCAAAAGAAAAATTTCCTAACATTTCAAAAAAAGTATGATGTCTTGGAGTATAACCAACATTTTCTAAATCATTATGTTTACCACCCGCTCTAACACATTTTTGAGAGGTAGTTGCTCTTTGATAGTCTCTTTTTTCCAAACCGGTAAATACGTTCTTGAACTGAACCATTCCAGAATTGGCAAACATTAATGTGGGATCGTTATTTGGAACTAAATTGCTAGACTCAACAATCTTATGATCATTCTTCTCAAAATACTTTAAGAACGTACTTCTGATTTCATTTAATGATTTATCCGCCATACTTTAAAATACAGCTTTTTTATTCTATGTCTAGTTAGTGATAAAGGGGGAAAGGCGCTTATAATAAGCGCCTTTTATAATTTAAAGATGGCCTTTAATTTTAGTTCTTTTTAGAGGTTGAAGATTCTTTAGCAGCCTCTTCTTTTTCAGCTACTTTCTTCTCTTTTTCAATTTTTTCAGGACTTAATGGATTTCCCTCAATTTTCTTTGAAATCACACCAGCTTTTTCTCTAATTGCCATTTCAATTTCTGCAGCAACTTTAGGATTTTGAGCAAGATAAGTTTTTGCATTCTCTCTGCCTTGGCCTATTTTCTCACCCTTGTAAGCATACCATGCTCCTGATTTTTCAATAATGTCGGCCTTAGCACCTAGGTCAACTAACTCACCCATTTTACTAATTCCTCTGCCATACATTAAGTCAAACTCAACAACTTTAAATGGTGGCGCAACTTTATTTTTAACTACTTTTACTCTTGTGGTATTTCCAATAATTTCATCTTTATCTTTAATAGCACCAATTCTTCTAATATCCATTCTTACTGATGAATAAAATTTAAGCGCATTACCACCTGATGTTGTTTCAGGGCTTCCAAACATAACGCCAATTTTCATTCTGATTTGATTGATGAAAATCATCATTGTATTTGTATTTGAAATTGAACCAGTTAATTTTCTTAAAGCCTGACTCATTAATCTTGATTGAAGACCAACATGGTGATCTCCCATCTCGCCCTCAATTTCAGCTTTTGGAGTTAAAGCTGCAACAGAATCAATAACAATAACTGAAATAGAGCCTGATTTTACAAGCGTATCAGCTATTTCTAATGCTTGTTCGCCGGCATCTGGTTGTGAAATTAAAAGTTCTTCAGTATTTACACCTAATTTTTTTGCATAAACTGGATCTAAAGCATGTTCCGCATCAACAAACGCACAAATGCCACCAGCCTTTTGAGCTTCTGCAACTACTTGTAATGCTAATGTTGTTTTTCCAGAAGATTCTGGTCCATATACTTCAATAATTCTTCCTTTAGGTAAACCACCTATACCTAAAGCCAAATCTAAACTTAAAGATCCCGTAGATACCGACTCGATATCCATAGCTCTTTTCTCGCCCAGCTTCATAACTGAGCCTTTTCCAAAATTATCTGTAATTTGACTAATGGCTGCCTCTAAAGCTTTGTTTTTTTGTTTATTTTCCAATTCTTGATCTTTTGTAGATTTAACTACTTTTAAGTTATTTTTTGTCATTTTTTGCCTCTTTTCTTGCTTTTTTTAACACTCGAATCATAAAATAAATGTACACATTTTGTTCTCATTAGCAAGATTTATTTAATTTAAACCCAAAAACTCAATAATTACCTCATTTTTAGATAATCACTTTTCAATAAACCAATGGATTTCAATAAGTTAAATTGGGAAAGAATGTAATTTTTTTCAGAATCAGCTAAAGAAATTTGAGCATTTAATAACAAAGAATTAGATTGAATAACTTCTAAAGTAGTTCGATCAGATCCACTATTATATTCTGCAACAATTCCTTCATTTGCTATTTCAGCAGCATCAACTTGAGCTCGGACTGAATTTAATAAACTTTGATTAGACTGATAAGAAGACCATGCACTGGCTACATCAGTTTGAGTTTTTTTTATAGAATTATCTAACAATAAACTTTTTTGTAATTCTTTACTTTTATTTTTATTTAAATTTGCATAATTTTTTCCCCCAGAGTAAAAAGGCCAGGTTAGAGTTGCTTTTAAAACATCCTTTTCTTTCTCATCATATGTTGAACTTAATTCGTTTGTTTTAGATCTATCAAATGATAATTTTGCAGTTGGTGCTAGATCTGATCTGGCACTTATAGTATCCTTTTTTGATTGGTCATATTCAAGTTTTGCAATTATAAGATTAGGATTATTTTTTTTTGATATTTCAATAGCCTCGTTTAATTGCATAGGTAATTTAAAGGTTATAATTGAATTTTTATCCAAACTCTCGATATCGTTTAATTCACCAATTATATTTTCATAATTTAATTTACTTGTTAAAAGATCATTTTCTGCTTGTATCAATCTTGCTCTAGCTCCAGCTAAAGATGATTCGGATTGTGCTACATCAGATAGAGATATATTTCCTCTTTCAAGTCTAATTCTATCAGTTTCAACTTGTCTTTCTAATAAATTGACATTTGAAGTATTTATTTCAAATTTTTCCTTTGCAGAAATTAATCCTGTATAGGCAGCTACAGCTTTGAATAAAATCTCTTGTTCTTTCTTTAAAAGTTTTGCTTTAGCTAATTCAATACCTATTTTACTTTTTGCTAATTCCGCTCCTCTTCCAAAATCTAATAATGTTTGAGTTATTACTATTGATTTTACTTCTGGATCAACATCAGTAATTGTAGCATCTGTTCCATCTCTATTTGTAAGCTTATTGGTGTCTTCTTGGCTTTTACTGCCCTCTAAAGTTATATTAGGAAGGTAAGAACTTTTAGAAACTTTTAATTCTTGTGCAGAAATATTTAAACTTTCTCTTTCAGCATTAAGCTCTGGGTTCATATTATAAGCTCTTTTTAAAGCTGCAGAAAAAGTTTCAGCATTGCTGTTGTTAATTAAAAACAAAAAACTTATAAATATTAAGAAAATTTTAATCATCTCTTTTATATACAGCAGATTTAATTTGATGTTTACTATTTAAATTGAATATTACTGATGCATATTTAGGCATATATCTAAACATGTTTTGAGTTATTCGTTGATACGTTTGCATAAAATTTAATACATCTCCTCTACTCATTATTTTTGATTTCACTAAACTTTTAACCCAAAGTTTTCTTTCTTGCTTTAATCTCCATTTTTGCAACAAACTAAAATTTTTCGCTTTTAGATAAACTAAACAATTTAGTTGTGAATATAGATTTTTATAATTTGATTTTAATTGATTGTTTACATATTTTCTCCAAATCTGTTTTTGGTCTTTTGCTTTTTCCAATGAATTAATTGTTTTCTTTAAGGTTACATTTTTTTCTGATTTTGCACCAACACACCAACCCTCAAAAATGATAACATCCGGTCTCTTTTTTAAATCATACCATTTTTTTTTATTGTACCTATCATCAGTAGCTTTATTAAATGTTGGTAATTTTAACCTTTTGAATTTTTTACTTTTTGTCTTTCTAAAGAAATTTAACATCATATTGATATCATGTGTTCCAGGAACTCCTCTTGTTAAAAGCATAGGATGTACTCTTTTCGATAAACTTATTCGCTCTTTTCTTGTTTTATAAAAGTCATCTATTGAAATTCTAAAAACATTTAATTTAAAATATTTAGTTAAAATAATTCTGATTAGAGAGCTAATTGTAGTTTTACCAGTTCCTTGCCCTCCTGCTAATCCTACAAAATATGGTCTTTTTTTATCAGCTTTTTTACTGATCCAAAAACATAAAGGAATTAAAAAAGATTTGATCATTCTTTCTTTATTTTTGAATTTATCAGCTTTTGTCTCTTGAGATTTAATGAACTTTAAACAATCTTTTTTTACTTTTCCAAAACATAAACTAAATTGTTGCATTAAAATTATTTTTTATCTAACGGATGATTTTGACCATCATTTACAGGAACTTCATTCAATTTAAAAGTATCTATTTCGTCAATACAGCCAACATTAAATCCTGTCATAGCTGGATTGATCCTAGGATTATGATGAGTATAAATTCCACACTCAGAGCAAAAGTAATGTTTGGCTACTTTCGAATGAAATTGATAAAGTTTTAATTTATCTTTGCCTTTTACAATTTTAAAATCTTCATTTTTTACCATCGACATAATTGCACCTTTTCTTTTACATATAGAACAATTACATTTTATTACTTTAGCTAAATCTCCATCTAAATTAATTTCTGCTTCAATGGCTCCGCAATGACAAATTAGTTTTTTCATCTGATGTTTTAAACTATCCTTGGTTGAAGTTATCCACAAGCATACAAAATATAGTTTTGATGTTCACGTTTTGATTCACTTTTGATTCAATTACGGACTCAAAATACAACCTCTTGCGTGCATTGTATAAATGGGCTATAAATTAGAACAAAACAAGAACATGAAACTAACTATTCCCTATTATCTACATAAAGCTGGCGCTGGTTTTCCCTCACCTGCCACTGATTATATCGAAGAAGATATCGATCTGAACATGCATTTAATCAAAAATGTTCCAGCTACTTTCATCATCAGAGTTCAGGGCAAATCCATGGTCGATGTTGGGATTAATGATGGAGACTTATTAGTTGTCGATAAAAGTTTAAAACCAAAAAACTTTTCAACGGTTATTGCAAATGTTCATGATGAGCTTGTAGTTAAAACTTTAGTTCAAGAAAGAGATAAAAAATTTTTATCATCTGGGTCTAAAGATTTTTCTAATAGAATTTTAATTAATGAAGAAGAAGATGTTTTTATTTGGGGGGTTGTGACTTATGTCATCCATTCAACCTACTAAAAAAATAGGCTTAGTTGATTGTAATTCTTTCTATGTTTCATGTGAAAGATTATTTAATCCAAAAATAAGAAAAAAACCTGTTGTAGTGTTATCTAATAATGATGGTTGTATCATCTCTAGATCTAATGAAGCAAAAGCATTGGGGATCAAAATGGGTGAACCTTATTTTAAGGCAAAAGATATTATTGTTAAAAATAAAGTTGAAGTTTTTTCATCAAATTACTCTTTATATGGAGATTTATCTAGAAGGGTAATGAGAACTCTGAAAAGATTTAATACTGAAATAGAAGTGTATTCAATTGATGAAGCATTTATAGATTTATCTAATTTTCCAGACTCAGAGGTTGAAAAAGTTGGAAGAGAAATTAGAGAAACTGTTTTACAATGGACTGGTATTCCAACTAGTATCGGTATCGCTAAAACCAAAACTTTAAGTAAAGTTGCAAATCATATTGCAAAGAAAAAACAATCAGGAGTAACAAGTTTAATTGGTATTGAGAATTTAGATCCTATTTTAGAAAAAGTTGAAATCAATGATGTTTGGGGCGTTGGTAGACAACTTACGAGGTTTTATCAAAAGAATGGAATTTATAATGCAAAACAACTTAAGAATAAATCTAATACCTGGATAAAAAAATGTTCGAACGTTTTAAGTTCAAGAACTGCAATGGAACTAAGAGGAGTACCATGTATTGGTTTAGAGACAACACAAACAAAAAGAAAGAGCTGTGTAGTTTCAAGATCATTCGGAAAGAGAATTGAAAAATTTCAAGAACTAAAAGAAGCGGTCGCAAACTATTGTTTAAATGCATCTGAGAAAATTAGATCAGAGTCTTTAGTTGCAAAAGCAATCACAGTTTTTGTCAGAACTAGTCCTTTTCAAAGAGACTACGGTTATTATTCAAATGCAAAGACAATTGATTTTCCAATTGCAACAAATAATAGTATTGAAACTGTTAAAACTGCAGTCTCAATTTTAGAAAGTATTTTCAAAGATGGATATCGATATCAGAAAGCAGGTGTCATGCTTACAGGACTACGTAACGATGACGGCAGAAAAAATTTATTTTCATCAGAAAAAGATGAAAAGATAAAAAGTTTAATGCGATCAATTGATAATACTAATTATAGATATGGAAGATCAACCTTAAGTATTGCTAGTGCTGGTGTACATAAAAAATGGAATATGAGAAGACAATATTCCTCTAAAATAGATACAGCTGATTTTTATTGTTTGCCAACAATCAAAGCTATTTAGTAAAGTGACATCTTGGCTCTACTATAGTCCAAGAAGATGTACCTGCATTTCTTTTAAGAATATTATCAAAATTAGAAATTATTTTTCTTTGATAATTATTTAAATCTTTATAGTCAGTAGACCATTTTTTTAGTCTTTGAATATTTTCATGATCTGGAAATCGTGTTGCATACGCATAAAGCCAACCCCAATGACTACTCGAACTACCATCAAGATCCTGTCTTTTGTAATCTTTTGCGGGTCCTGGGGCTTTCATCTCTTTAGCATATTTAAAAACAATCTCATTGTTCTCTGTAAAATCTATAAAAAATTTAACAATATTATGAAAAGTCTTTCCTTTATGGTCAAAATCCCAAATGTTGTAACCTTGGTTTTCAGCAATAATTGCTATTGCAGTTAATGCAGTCATGGCTCTTCCTTGATAAAACATTGCCCTTCCACCTCTTCTAGTTTCAATGGGCATGCTCCCATCTTTTCTTTGGTATTTAATAGCAGCCTCGTAATTTCTAAAAGCTTTTCTAAATAATTTGTTATCATTAAGCAGAATACCTAACTGCATATGGCTAATCGCTGAGGATAGTGCATGATTATGTGCACTTCTAGGAACACCAGCTGCTTGCGTACCCTGTTTGTATGTTTTTAATTCATACATGAGATGCTGATTTTTTTTTACAATTTTCTTAAACCAATTTTTGATAATTTTGTCCTCTTCATCAGAGATATTTATTCTCTGTTTTGCGAATGAATATCCAGCCATCATTGGGGAAGCAATCCAAAGGTTAATTGTTAAAGTATCATTCCAATGTTTTGCTTCATGATCAGAAGGTCCTTTTCTTTGTGCTGCATCTGCTTTTGCCCAATCCAAAATTACTCTCTTAACATTCTCACAAGCTTCAACATTTCCACCACCACAAGGACGTTTAAAATTTTCAAACTTGTTTAAAGCACTCATAAATCTATTATCAAGGCCATAGCCAGATGGTGCATCAACTTTAATTACTGGCAATACAGGATTATTTGTCTTATTTACATACATATCAGAAATACATTTATTTAATTTTTTAGGTATTGGAAAAATAATTTCTGGATTATTGACTTCAGCTTTTTTTTTGATTTGCTTAAAATCTGCGTAAGAAAAATTTGAATTAAATAATAATAAAATAATTATTATAAATCTTTTCATCTACTTAATATAATCAATATCATTTATATTTGATAAAGATTTATCAAATTCGTCCATATTTTCTCTTAAAGCTAAATTTGAAACTGCATAAACAGCTATTAAGAGAAAAACTAATGGTATTGCTGTTACAACTGAAGCATTACTTTTTATTAATAGAATATAAAGAATTATGAATAATGCAGAACGGATTAAAAAAATTTTTCTAAAGACACTTATTATAGATAAAGAGTGTTTTACTAAATTATAAAAACTCATTTTCGAAGGACCAAAATATCGCGATCCTCTAATTGATCTAATCGCTAACAAGTTATTCTGTATTTTTTTTAACGACCCAGAATAACTGTTCCATGTTGCTTTTTCATTAATCATTTTTTCAACAATATCTTTAGGTATACAAGAAAAATTACCAAATTTAATAGATTTGCCTGTAAAAATTAATGTAATTAATTTATGTAATTGATAACAAAATTTAAAAATAAATTTTTCTGATCTTTTTACTCGTTCACCAACTATTGGTTGATTGTTTGAATTTTCAATTTGACTAATAAATTCTTTTATCTCTTCAGGCCTATCCTCTCCATCACCATCCATTGGAATTACATAATCAAAATCCTCTTTTTCAAAAATATACTTCAACCCAGTAGCAATACATCTTGCATGACCTTGATTAATTTTCATATTTAGAATTTTTATTGAATTGATATTTTCAAACGTTTTTTGTTCTTCATGACGATCATGTGTTGAAGCATCATTTACAATAATTACTGAAAATTCATGATTTAAATTCGATATATTCAAATTTATACTTTCTAATAATTTATTTATAGATTTCCAGTCATTATAAATTGGAACTAAAATTTTTATTTTCATAATTATAATTTTGAATATTAATATCTTCCCAAACAAACATCACTCACACAAATAAACTGTGATGAATTATTTAAAATATCTGGATTATTTAAACCTTCCCACTTTGGTCTAGATTTTAGATGATAAGAAAGATTACCAGCTTTCCACTCATCGCCTGTTACAAATTGAATTTCTTTATCAAAATCTAGATCCCATAAATATTGAGTTTTTAATGCTATTTCTTTTCCAGGATAATCTGTTCGTTTATCTGTTTGAGATATTGAGACATAAGAATAAATAATTGGTGAAAAAAAAAATAGAAATAAAAATCCATAAAAAAATGAGTTAATTTTTTTTAAATTAATTTGTGGCTTTAAGAAATACAAAAACAAAACTCCAAAAAATAAATAAAAAGGTGTCATCCACATTGTTCTAATTTGTGAGCCTGTAATAAGAGATGTTAGAAATATCAAAAAAATTGGCATCAGATTTATAAATAGCAAAAATATAAGTTTTTTGTCTTTCATATTAAACCTGAATTTTATTTTTTTAGTAAGTAGCCAAATTAAAAAAGAAAAAGGGATTAATATTCCAATCTGTTTTAATAAAAATATTATTGGATATTTTAAATGGTCTAAAAAGCTTGAACTTTCTAATCCTGCTCGATTTAATCCATAAGATATTGTTATGAAATCATTGTTAATAAGCCAAATTAAATGAGGTACTAGTAAAACTAAAAAAACTTCAATTGTAATCAAATATTTGAAATCAAATTTCTTAGTTTTTTTAATAAAAATTAAATAAATAAACAATAAATCAATAGATATTAAAATATAGATAAACAAATATTTTGATAAGAATCCAATTGCAGCAAAAAAACCAACTAAAAAACAATCCAAAAATTTTATTTTTTGTGAAGAATAAATTTTCCATGAATAAAATACAACCAACGACCAGAAAGGTAATTGACAAATATTTACATTAAATTCAGGAGTTGTGAAATTAAAAAAATAAATAGATACTAATAATAAAACAGAGATTAAACTTAGCTTAATATCCTCAAAAATCTCAAATGCAAATTTAAAGACAAAGTAAAAAGCAATCACTACAAATATTTGACTTAATAAATAATAAGCCCAGTCTTGCGAACCAAAAATCTGAAAAAAAATCTCAGAAAAAAAAGCACTCATAGGTGGATGTTTATTAAATCCCCAATCTAAATTACTGCCCCATGCTAAAGCTTCAATGGTGTCTAATGGTAAATTTTTATTTGTTAACGAGGGAATCAGTGTCCAAGTTATTAGGTGTGATAATAGAAAAATAAAAAATATATTATTAATATTTCGATTCAAAACATTCATAATTTAATATTTACAATAATTAACGTTGCTTGACACCCTTAATTTGCTGAATATACTTCCTCGAATTCAAATTGAATAATGCCTAAAATCAATAAAGTAAAAAAAAAAGTTACCAAAACTAAAAGAAAAGTTGTAAGTAAAACTAAGCCTAAAACAATCCTAAAAACAAAAGAGGTTAGTAAAGCGCCTATCAAAATTTCTAAAACGTATATTCCAAAAGAAACTGAAAAATATATGTGCGAAAAACATAAAATTTATTTCAGAATAAAACTTCAAGAATGGAAAAAAGATTTAGTTAAATCAAATAATGAAGCTCTTTATAATGGAAGTATGGACGACAATAGTATTTCTGCGGACATTGTAGATCAAGCTAGTTCTTATACGGATAAAAATGTAGAAATGAAGGCAATAAATAGACAAATTAAACTAATATCAGAAATTGATAAGGCATTAGCCAGAATAAGAGAGGATACATATGGTTATTGTTTAGATACTGCTGAACCAATTGGGTTAAAAAGACTAATGGCTAGACCAGTTGCAAAATATACAATTGCTGCTCAGGAAAAACATGAAAAAGATGAAAAGGTTCACGCTGATGACTAAAAAAAGAAAAAAAAAGAAAACTATTCATAATCCAATCACTTACAATTTTACTAAAAAATATATTTATTTTTATTATGCCTTTTTTTGGATACTTCTATTAATATTTGTATTTAGCAGATGAATAAGAAATTAATTTTAATAATTATTGCGGTCTTGGCAATTGAACTTTCTGGTTATGGTATTTTTGCGTCATTATTTAGATTGTTGAATTCTATGAATTAATTAGGGCTTTGGTGAAATTTCATTTTTATCCATAAATGAAAAACCTCTTTTAACTGCATCTCTTTCGGATATTTCAAGATACCACCTTGTTAAATTTTTGTATTTTTTTAATCCAATTTCATGCCATTCATGACGAGCAATCCACGGAAAAGTTCCGATATCTGCGATTGTATAATCTTTACCAGATAAAAATTTTGTTTTTAACAAAACATCATCAAGTTCCTGATAAATTCTTTTTGAAATTTTGAAATATCTATCTTCTGCAAATTTGCTTTTACCGGGATTATAATGATGAAACTGATGGTGTTGGCCCAACATTGGTCCAACATACCCCATCTGTGCCATTAACCATTGATTAATTTCAGTTCTATTTTCTTTATTGTAAAATTTACCACTTTGTTCTGCTAAATAAATAAGGATCGCTCCAGATTCAAATATAGTTTTGTTTTTTTTATGATCAATTATTACAGGTATTTTACTAAAAGGACTTATCTTTTTAAAATCTTCTCTAAATTGCTCTCCATTACTAATATCAATTTTGGTTACTTTATAGTCGTAACCAATTTCCTCCAACATAATACTAATTTTTTTACCATTAGGAGTATTTGCTGAAAAAAGTTCAATCACTTTTTACACCGAGACGCTCTTTTATGGATTTAGATGATGTTGTAAATTCAAATCTATATTTTTCATTTGGTCGTGCTAATTTAAAGCAAGCTCGTGCTGCTAAAGCGCCTTCGTGAAAACCTGAGAGAATTAACTTTAATTTTCCAGGATAACTACATATATCACCTACAGCATAAATCCCTTTTTGATTAGTCTCAAATTTTTCTGTATCAACTTCTATAGTTTTTTTATTTATATTTAGACCCCAATTAGATATTGGACCTAGTTGCATAATCAAACCAAAAAAACCTAAAACATAATCTGTTTGGAGTGTTTTTACTTCCTTGTCATCACTTTTTATATCTATGCTTTCTAATTTATTTTCTCCTTTTATTCCTATCATTTGAAATTTGGTTAAAAGGTTTATTTTTCCCTCTTTTGCTAATTGTCTCACTTTATCTAAAGTGGCTTGAGCTCCTCTAAATTCATCTCTTCTGTGAATAAGATTTACTTTTGAGTTTTTAGATAATTCTACTGCCCAATCTAAAGCACTATCACCACCACCGAAGATAGTGATAGTTTTTCCCTCAAACATTTTTTTATCTTTAATTGAATAAAATACTGATTGATCTTCAAATTTTTCACACTCTTTAACAGGAAATTTTCTTGGTTCAAATGAACCAACACCACCAGCTATGATTACATTTGGAGTTTGAAATGTTGTGCCACTGTTCGTTTTAACGATCCAGTTATCTCCATCTTTTTTTACCTCATCCACTCTCTCACTTAAATGAAATTTGATATCAAAAGGTTTTATTTGATTAATTAAGTTATTAGTTAATTCTTCTCCGGTACACTCTGGAACAGCTGGAATATCGTAAATAGGTTTGTCTGGATAAAGCTCAATACATTGTCCACCAATTTTATCCAAATTATCAACTACCTCACAATCAAGACCAATTAATTTTAATTGGTGTGCAGTAAACAAACCTGTAGGACCTGCTCCTATTATTAATGCATCTGTTTTATTCATCTATCCTTGCTTGAATGGTATATTTACAACTAGTCCGTCTAAATCATCAGATACAATTAATTGACAGCTAAGTCTACTATTCTGTTTTGGTTCAAATGCCATATCCAACATATCATCCTCACCATCTTCTTTTTTTGGTAACTTATCTAACCAATCTTCTTTGACATAAACATGGCAAGTCGCACAAGCCATTCCACCTCCACAATCGGCATCTATTCCTGGAATATCATTTTGAACAGCACCTTCCATAACAGTTAATCCTTTTTCAACATTTATTTCATAGTTTTTATTATCATGAGTTATGTAAGTGATTTTAGCCATTGGATTATATATAGGTGTAAAAAAAAATAGGGCAAGTATGTAAAACATACTCGCCCTATTAAATTAATTTAAAGCGTAATTATCTTGCTCTTGCACCAGCTGAACTTACTGCAGCAGCCCAGATCACTAGACCAAATGCAATTTTATTTATAAAGTCAGCTAAGTTGTATACTACGTTTAATGAGTTAGCATCTACTCCACCAGTTAGGTAACCAAATACATAACCTAATGGGTAAATAGCCCAACCTACAGTTACAATCATTCTCATTGCACCGAACGCAGTTACTAGAGATTTATTACCGCTTTTAGCAGCAGCTTTTCCAGCTTCACCTGAGAATATTTCATAAAGAATGTAGATCCATCCAGCCATACCAATTACAAAACCAAGTGTAGCATTGATGTATCCTGCTTCTCCTAAATATCCACCGATTAACATTACTAATGAACCGATTAGCAATCTCCAGAAAATTCCAGAATTTGCTTTTCGTACAGCTACTAGAATTAAGTAAAATTCTATCATCTGTAGTGGCACAGTAATTAACCAGTCAATATATCTATATACTGTTGGTGAATCGCCAGTCATCACCCATACTTCTCTCATGTACATGTAGTGGATGAATGCAATACCAGTTACTAGCCCTGCAACAGTTACTGACGTTTTCCAGCCAGGAGCAACAGTATTTCTCTCCATAAAGAAAAACGCTGTAGCAGCCAACATACCCATTGAAATTATCCAGAAAGATATTCCAACGAAGTCATCTTGAGCTAACATCGTAGCAGAAGCTGCGTTTGCTACTGTAGTCACGCCCATAAGAGCAACAACTGCAAGAGCAAACAATTTAAGTTTTTTCATAAAAAACTCCCTCTTTAGTTAGTTTTTACTTGTTAGTTTATATAAACTAGACTTAGGCTTCCCTAAGTCAAAGTTGAGCGTTTGATAGCAAATATAATTAGATTATTGAAGACTTAAATATCATTAATTTACATTGATTTTACTTACTTTTTAAAATTAAATACAATTTATAATTTAAAAATCAAAAAAAAAGGCATTATCGAATCAAAAACCTATGTCTAAAAAATTTAACAAAATTTACCAAGAATCTATTAATAATCCTGAAAAATTTTGGCGAGATGCCTCTAATGATATTTTCTGGTTTAAAAAACCAACAAAAATTTTAAACAAATCTAACCCTCCTTTTTACAAATGGTATGAGGATGGTGTCACAAACACTTGTTACAACGCATTAGATGTTCATATCGATCAGGGTAAAGGAGGTAAAACTGCTCTAATTTATGATAGTCCTATAACTGGAAATAAAAGTAAGTTTACTTATGAAGAGTTAAGAACAAAAGTATCAAAATTTGCTGGAGCACTTAAAGACCAAGGTATAATCAAAGGTGATCGAGTTATAATTTACATGCCAATGATACCCGAAGCAGTTGTTGCCATGTTAGCATGTGCAAGAATTGGAGCAATACATTCAGTAGTATTCGGTGGATTTGCCTCCAATGAGCTCGCAAGTAGAATTGATGATAGCAAAGCAAAGCTTTTAGTTACTGCATCATGTGGTTTTGAGCCAGGAAGAACTGTTGAGTATAAACCTCTTGTAGATGAAGCGATCAAACAAGCTAAACATAAAATTAGTAAAATGATCTTATTCCAAAGAAAAGGTCACGAGGTAAAATTAAATGCGCCACTGGAAATAAGTTGGGATGAAGCCCAAGCAAATACAAAAGATGCTGATTGCATTGAAATAAATTCAAATGAATTTGCCTATATACTTTACACATCAGGTACTACAGGCACACCAAAAGGAATTGTAAGAGATGTTGGAGGTCATATTGTTGCTTTAAAGTGGACGATGAAAAATATTTATAACATTGATGAAGACGATATTTGGTGGTCAGCGAGTGATATTGGTTGGATAGTTGGTCACTCTTATATTGTTTATGCACCATTATTTAAAGGATGTACTACTATTTTGTTTGAAGGTAAGCCTGTTGGTACACCGGATGCAGGAGCTTTCTGGAAAATTATTTCTGACTATAAAGTAAAATCTTTATTTACTGCACCAACAGCCTTTAGAGCTATAAAGAAAGAGGACCCTGAGGGTAAATTTTTTTCAAAATATGATTTAAGTAACTTTGAGAGTTTATTTCTTGCAGGAGAACGGGCTGATCCAGATACTATTAAATGGGCTGAGAATTTATTAAAAGTTCCTGTAATTGATCATTGGTGGCAAACTGAAACTAGCTGGGCAATTAGTTCAAATTGTACAGGTATAGAAATGATGAAAACAAAATACGGCTCAGCGTGCAAAGCTGTACCTGGTTATGATGTTAAAATTATAAAATCAGATCAATCTTTGGCAAAACCAAATGAAATGGGAGATATAGTTGTTAGATTACCTTTGCCTCCTGGAACTTTTCCAACTCTTTGGAACGCAGATCAAAGATATAAAGAAAATTATATGTCCAATTACGAAGGATATTATCAAACGTATGATGCGGGCCATATTGATGAAGACGGATATATTTGGATCATGTCTAGAACAGATGACATTATAAATGTTGCTGGTCATAGACTATCTACAGGAGCAATTGAAGAAGTTTTATCCGAGCATCAATCAGTTGCCGAGTGTGCAGTTTTAGGAATAGCTGATAAATTAAAAGGCCAGTTACCGATTGGGTTGATTGTATTAAAAGCTGGTGTTGATAAAGACAATGAGACTATTTCTAAAGAATGTGTTCAAATGGTTCGTGATAAGATTGGTCCAGTTGCTGCTTTTAAAGTAGCAATAGTTATAAAGAGACTTCCAAAAACAAGATCAGGTAAAATTTTAAGAGGTACAATAAGAAAAATTGCAGATAATGTTGAATATAAAATACCACCAACAATAGATGACCCAGCTATATTAGATGAAATCAAAGAGGATTTAATCAAAAAAAATATTGTAAAAAGTGCTTAAAACTTATTTATTTTTAATTGGAGCAATATTTTGTGAAGTTGCTGGTACAATGTTGTTACCAGTTTCACAAAATTTTACAAAATTTATTCCAACATTTGCGCTTGCTTTATTCTACCTTACAGCATTTTATCTTCTAACTTTTGTAGTAAATAAATTACCTATAGCAATTGTTTATGCAACATGGAGTGGGCTTGGAATATTCACAATTGCAATTTTAGGTTATATTTTTTTCAAGCAAACTTTAGCTTGGCAAGCAATTGCAGGATTATTTTTAATTGTTATTGGAGTAATACTTGTAAATAGCTTTGCAGGAAAAATTAACTAAATTTTAAAGGGGTGCCTTGAGGGTCTCCTAAAATTTCACCATCTTTCATTTTAGTTTTACCTGCAATTATTGTTGCTACTGGTGCTCCTTTAAACTCAATTCCATTAAAAGGAGACCAGCCACATTTGCTCTCAATATTTTCATTTTTAATAATAATTTTTTTATTCATATCTATAATTGTAAAATCAGCGTCATAACCCTCTTTAATAAATCCTTTATTCTTAATTCCAAAAATTTTGATTGGATTTTCACAAACAAGATTTATCAATTGATTGAGCGATAATTTTCCATCATTTACGTGATTTAGCATTACAGGCATTAGAGTTTGAACACCGGGCATGCCTGATGGGGAGTTTGGATATTCTTTATCTTTGTTAACTTTTAAATGTGGAGCATGATCTGATCCGATAGTATCATTTAAATTATTTTTTACAGCATACCACAATCGATCGTAATGAGATTTATCTCTTATAGGAGGATTCATTTGAGCGTATGTTCCAAGTTTATCATAACAATCTGGAGCATAGATTGTTAAGTGTTGAGGAGTAATTTCAAAAGTAATATTTCCTTTATGTTGAGATAAAAAGTCAATTTCTTGTTTTGTTGAAATATGGAGAACATGTGCTTTCTTATTATATTTTTTAGCTAATCTTACTATTCTTCTAGTAGAAGAAATTGCACATTCTTCACTTCTCCAAATAGGATGTGAGTGCACATCACCATTTTTAATTAATTTTTTATTCTTATTTAAAATTTCTTCATCCTCTGAATGGACAGCTACTACTTTTGAACTATTTTGAAAAACTTTATCAATATCTTCCTCTAAAGCCACCAAAAGATTACCTGTTGAGGAACCTACGAATAATTTAATCCCACAACAACCCTCTAAATTTTTTAACTCTGCAAGTTGGCTTACGTTACCTGCAGTTGCACCAAAATAGAATGCGTAATTGCAATACATTCGATTTTTTGCAAGATCTAATTTTCTTTGAAATTCTTTTATGTTTGAGGTTGGAGGATTTGTATTTGGCATTTCAAATACTGCCGTTATACCTCCGGCCACCGCAGCTCTACTTCCAGAATGAAGATCCTCTGTATCTGTTGACCCTGGTTCTCTAAAATGAGTTTGAGTATCTATGCATCCTGGCAAGACAATTTGATTTTTAGCATCATAAACTTCTTTTGATTTCTCCGATACATCACCAATTTTTGATATTTTTCCATCTATAACTGCAATATCTTTATTCTCTAACTTCCCATTAATATAGCATTGCCCATTTTTGATTATTAGATCTAACATTTTTGATAAAAGTTATTATATTAAAACTATGTATCAATCAAATATGAATATATGAATAATAATGTTTATATATTAGATGATAGAGCCTTAATTTATATCAATGGCCCGGATGCAAAAAATTTTCTTCAAAATCTAATCAGCAATGACATAAACAAAGTCTCTGATAGTTCTAGTTGTTTTGCCTCTTTATTTACCCCACAAGGCAAATTTTTATATGAATTTATAATTGTAAAACATAAGTCTGGTTACTTTATTGATTGTGAAAAGTCTCAATCTGAAGAAATATTTAAACAACTTAATTTATATAAAATCAGAGCAAAAATAGAAATTCTTAATTTAAGTAATGAATTTGTGGTTGCCAGTTTTGGATATGAAAAATATTTAACTATTACAGGCTCAAAAGATATTCTAGGTTTTACTTTTAAATACAGGGAAGATCCTATTTTATTAGATCCTAGAAATAAATATTTAGGTGCTAGGTTGATAATAAATTTAGAAAAACTTTATTTATCTTTAAAAAAACTTAATTTAAAAAATGATAAAATTCAGAATTATCATAATCATAGCTATAAACTTGGCATAGTTCCAAAAAACTTAAATAAATTAAAAAATAAATTATTTGGAATTGAGTGTAATTTTGAGGAACTTAACGGTATTGATTTTAAAAAAGGATGTTACGTTGGCCAGGAGAATACTGCGAGAATTAAATTGAAAAATAAACTCTCAAAGAGATTATTGCCTGTTGAAATTATTGATGGGAAACTTTATGAAAATGAAACAATATATCATAATAATGTTGAAATTGGTAAAGTCCTTATTAATGAAGATTATCCTTTTGCTTTAATAAAATATCTAAATGAGAATTTTAATAAAGATTTTGTATTTAAAAGTAAAAATGGAACCTTAAAAATATTTATACCTGAATGGCTCAAGATTTGAATTTTTGGTGCGGCCAGAGAGACTCGAACTCTCATGGACTAGGTCCACACGGCCCTCAACCGTGCCTGTCTACCAATTTCAGCATGGCCGCAAATATGACCCACATTAAATCAATGACAAGAAGGTTTCAAATTGATAAATTTTACGTATGGAATTTAATCAAGAAGTAAAAAAAGCAACAGATCCTATTTATCAAAAAATTTCAAAGGTTATGCCTGAAATTGAGTGGTCGGTACATGCTCCATATATCCACAAAATTAATCAACTTAAAAAAGAAAAGAATGCTATCATTCTCGCTCACAATTATCAAACACCAGAAATATATCATGGTGTAGCAGATTTTTCAGCTGACTCCTTAGCTCTAGCAGTTAAGGCTTCAAAAACTTCTGCAGATATAATTGTAATGGCTGGAGTGCACTTCATGGCTGAAACTGCAAAATTAATGAGTCCAAATAAAAAAGTTTTATTGCCAGATATGAAAGCTGGTTGCTCTCTTTCATCATCAATAACTGGAAAAGATGTCAGGTTGTTGAAAAAAAAATATCCAGGTGTTCCTGTTGTTTCTTATGTGAATACTTCAGCAGACGTAAAAGCTGAAACTGATGTTTGTTGTACATCTGCAAATGCAGTTAAGATTGTAAAGTCTCTAGGAGTAAAAAAAGTAATTTTTTTACCTGATGATTATCTTGCAAAATACGTTGCATCTCAAACTGATGTTGAAATTATTTCTTGGAAGGGAATTTGTATGGTGCATGATCAATTTAATGAAAATGAAATTAAAGATATAAGAAAAAATAATCCTGGTATAAAAATTATTGCACACCCAGAATGCCCTCCCGAGGTAATTAGGGCTAGTGACTTTGCTGGTTCAACTTCGGGTATGATAAATTATGTAAAGGATAACCAACCTAAAAAAGTCATGATGGTAACTGAATGTTCTATGAGTGATAATATTCAAGTTGAAAACCCAAATGTAGAATTTATTAGACCATGCAATATGTGCCCTCACATGAAAAAAATTACTCTGCCAAAAATATTAGATTGTTTAGAGAATGAAATTGGTGAAATAATTATGGACCAAGAAACAATCAGTAAGGCAAGATTATCGGTAGAAAAAATGGTTGCTATTGGTAGATAACACTTTGTGTCAAAAATTAAATTAAGTGAAACTTTTATCAAAGACAGAGTCAAACTGGCTTTAGCTGAAGATTTATATCCAGATGGAGATATAACAACAAACTTATTAAATAAAAAT
>CABZLS010000010.1 GCA_902526645.1 uncultured Pelagibacteraceae bacterium | reverse complement strand
ATTAATTTCATATAAGTCCTGTTTTAATTGGAAATCCATATTTTAAGTTCATATTTTGAATAGCTTGACCAGAACCACCTTTGATTAAATTATCAATTGCTGAAAGAATAATATACTTATTCTTATATTTGGTTTTACACACAGATATAAAACAATTATTTGTATTAATTACGTCATTTGTACTTATAATTTTATTATTTTTTAAGATTTTAATAAATACATCTTTTTTATAAAATTTTTTTAAAACATCTTTAATTCTATTTTGAGTTACACTTTTATTTACATCAATATAAATTGTACTTAATATGCCTCTAAACATTGGAGATAAATGTGGTGTAAAATTAAATTCAACTTTATTTTTAGAATATTTTTTCAAAGTTTGATGAATTTCTGGATTGTGTCTATGAAATCCTACACCATAAGCACTAAGAGACTCGTAAAGATTTTTATTTTTATATTTTTTATGTACTCCCCTGCCTGCCCCAGAATATCCAGATTTTGAGTCAATTATAATATTATCTAACTTAATTAACTTTTTTTTTACTAAAGGAATCAAAGGCAATAGAATTGATGTTGGGTAGCATCCAGGACACGAGATTATATTAAACTTCTTAACTTCCTTTTTAGAAATTTCTGGTAAAGAATAAATACTATTCTTAATATTATGAATAGATTTATGTTTAAGCTTATACCATTTTTGATAGTCTAAAACTTTATCTAATCTAAAATCAGCAGCTAAATCAATTAAAACATTTTTTTTACTTAAGTGATTTGAAATTTTTTGTGCCTCACCATTTGGGAGTGCTGTAAAAATAATATCAATATCATTAAGATATTTCTTATTAAATCTTATAATTTTTGGTAATCCTTTATTCAATAAAGATTTATCAAAATCTGAAATTTTTTTTCCAACAGATGAATTTCCACAAATATATTTTATGTTAATATATTTATGTTTTATTAATAATCTAATTAATTGAATACCAATATATCCATTAGAACCAGCAATTAACACATTAAGCTTAGGCATTTTTTATTATAGCAGTTAAAAATTAAAAGAAAATTATCTTTTAGAAAACTGAAAGCTCCTTCTAGCTTTTCTTCTACCAGGCTTTTTTCTTTCGACAGCTCTTGAGTCACGGGTGGTTAATTTTTCAGTTTTTAGAGTGGATTTTAAAGTTTCATCAAATAAGACTAAAGCCTTAGAAATTCCATGCACCATTGCTCCCGCTTGACCAGTGGGACCACCTCCCCTTACATTGCATCTTACATCATAATCTGTAGGTTGATTAATTAGCTCAAATGGTCTTGTAATTTGCATTTTATGATTATCACTTGAAAAATATTCACTATAAAGTTTACCATTTACATAGATTTTTCCAGTTCCTTTTTTTAACCAAACTTTAGCTATTGAAGTTTTTCTTCTTCCAGTAGCATACTTACTATCTTTGAAATCTAATTGTGGTTTTGAGCTCTTAATATTTGACTGAGTATTTTCCATTTTAATTTCTTACTATATTTTTATTATTAAGTTTGTCTAATAATATGATTTTTGGATTTTGAGCAGAGTGAGGATGATTATTTCCTGAATATATTTTGAGCTTAGTTAATTGTTTTTTACCCAATACTCCACTTGGCAACATTCTTTTTACAGCTAATTTAAGGATTTCCTCTGGCTTCTTTTCTTGAAGTTTTTTGGGAGTAATTTCTTTAATTCCGCCAGGATAACCAGTGTGTTTATAATATTTCTTATTAAAAAATTTTTTTCCAGTGAATCTAATTTGCTCAATGTTTTTGACTACTACAAAATCGCCGTCATCCATATGTGGTGTGTATGTAGTCTTATTTTTACCTCTAATTATTTTTGAAATGATTGTTGCTAATCGACCTACAACTGCATTTTTAGCATCTATCTCATACCAAGATGATGTAATTTGGTCTTTTTTTAAGAATTTTGACATTGTGCCAGGATTAATACTATTAAAAACTATAAAGTCAAATCGATAATTTTATTGTTTTATGCCAAAATTTTGTTATAAATAAATTGCCGATTTGTTCCTATTGCGGGCTAACAGCTAAACAGGAAATTTCAAACATAATCGGTAGGTATTTGAACTATATTGTGCACCTTGAAATGATCTAAAGCACTAAAAAAGGAGTATAATGAGTAAAAAAAGAAATAATCCGGAAACTATAGCCATTCATGGTGGTGACTATAGAAGTGATCCAACTACAAATGCAGTTGCTGTTCCAATTTACAGAACAACTTCATACCAATTTAAGAATACAGAGCATGCTGCAAATTTATTTGCACTAAAAGAGTTTGGTAACATTTATACAAGAATAATGAATCCAACTAATGATGTTTTGGAAAAAAGAGTCGCTGCGCTAGAAGGTGGTTTAGCTTGTTTAACAGTTTCTTCGGGTCAAACAGCTTCAAGCTTTGCAATTTTAAATGTTGCACAAGCTGGTGATAATATAGTTAGTTCAACTGATTTATATGGTGGAACTGTCTCATTGTTTACACACACATTAAGTAAACTTGGAATTGAAGTTAGGTACGCAGACCCAAGTGATCCAAAAAACTTTGAAAAGTTAATTGATGATAAAACGAGAGCTTTTTATGGAGAAACATTACCCAATCCTTATTTAAGAGTTTTTCCGATTAAAGAAGTTTCTGATATTGGTAGAAAATACAATATACCTCTAATCATGGACAATACAGCTGCGCCAGTAATTTGTAAGCCTATTGAACATGGAGCAACAATAGTAATTCATTCACTAACTAAATATATAGGAGGACATGGTACTGCTGTAGCAGGAAGTATTGTTGATAGTGGAAATTTTGATTGGACAGCTGATCCTAAAAGACAACCCTTATTTAATGAACCAGATGCTAGTTATGGTGGTGTGGTTTGGGGAAAAGCAGTTCCTGAGCTAACTGGAGCTAATATACCTTTTGCTATTAGGGCAAGAGTTTGTTTGTTAAGAGACTTGGGTTCGGCTTTAGCTCCTGACAATGCGTTTGCAATAATTCAAGGACTTGAAACAGTTCCATTAAGAATGAAACAACATTGTGCAAATGCTGAAAAAGTTGTCCATTTCCTTAAAAAGCACAATGAAGTTACTAAAGTAATTTACTCTACAGAGCATAAAAAAGATATCTCTGAAAGGGCAACTAAATATCTTAAAGGAGGAAATGGACCAATGGTAGGTATTGAATTAAAAGGTGGTCTAGAGGCTGGAAAAAAATTTATTGAGTCTTTAAAGATGTTTTATCATGTTGCCAATATTGGAGATGCAAGAAGTTTAGCAATACATCCTGCTAGTACAACTCACAGTCAATTAAATGAAAAAGAATTAGCGGCATCAGGTGTTACACAAAGCTACGTTAGACTCTGTATAGGTTTAGAACATATTGATGATATAATTGAAGATTTAGATCAAGCTTTGAACAAGTCTTCAAAAGGAAAATTAAAAGCAGTTAGTTAAACTTAGTGTTTAAATATAAAAAATAAATACATGAGCAAACTAAAAAAATTGAACTTATTTGGTGCATAGATGCGATATAAATTTGTGCGCCATATAAAACTGTTATAATACCTAAAAAAACTTGTAATATTATAAAACAACCTAATACGTTTATTGATTTGTATAAATCATATATTTTTTTTTTATAAATTTTATAAATCATTAAAAAATAATAAACTCCAATTATATAAGCTAGATTTCTATGTATAAATTGAACTAAAGATGGGTCGCTAAATACAGATAATTTAAATAAATCTTTAAAATCATTATCATTTGGAAAATATGTATTTCCCATATATGGCCATGAATTGTAAATTTTTCCAGCATCCATTCCAGAGACAAAAGCACCAATTACAATTTGCGTAAATATTAATATTAAAAATACGAGAGGGATTGAAGGATTAATTTTATTTGTAATTTTTCTTTTTAAATTTATTTTAAGATAATTCCAATAAATCAATGATAAAATAAAAAAAGCAACTAATAAATGAATTGATAGTCTAAAGTGGCTCACATCTACTCTATCTACTAAACCACTGCTGACCATATACCAACCTATAAATCCTTGAAAGCATATCAAAATAAAGATTAGGTAAAGATTTAATAATTTTAAGATCTTAATTTTAAAAGAGAAATAAATTAATGGTATTAAAAATCCAATACCTATTAATCTTCCCAGAAAACGATGAGCCCATTCCCACCAGAATATAATCTTAAATTCTTCCAAATTCATATTGTAATTTTGTAATTTAAATTCTGGTATTTCTTTATAAAGGTTGAAATACGAAACCCAATCACTCTGATTAAATGGTGGCAAGAAACCTGAAAAAAGTTCCCATCTAGTAATAGAAAGACCAGAGTCTGTTAATCTTGTCAACCCACCAACTACTATCATAATTGATACAATCCAAAACATTGAGATTAACCATAAAGATAATTGATAGTTAATTTTCGGATTAATTGTGTACATAGACGAATAAATATAATAATTTTTTAAATATCCAAATATATAAATGTCGCCATTAAAGAAAAAAAAATTGTATAGAATTAGATTAGAATTAGATAAGTTAGATAATTCACTTATAAAAATTATAAAAAAAAGATCTAATTTAGTTAAAAAAGTTTTAAAACTGAAAGAGAAAAAAAATCAAATAGTTGACCAAAAGAGAATTAAAACAATACTTGCCAATATTAGAAAAAAATCTTTAAAAAATAAGATAGATCCACGTATTACAAACAGAATTTGGAAAAATATGATATGGTCTTATATAGACTTTGAGAGAAGAAATTTTAAAAAAAAATAATTATTTACTATGCGGTGGTAGTTTTTTTTCTACGAAAATTTCATGTTTTTTAGTTGTGGGATTATACTTTTTAGCTTTTAATTTTACTTTGGCTTTTTCACCACCAGCCGGTTTTTTTACATAATAAAAAAAAGGACTATCAGGTTTTTCCTCAGGAACTAATCTTACTTTAACAAATGTTTTTTTTGCCATTATTTAAAATCTTTTAATTTTTTTACTAATTTTGAAATTTTACTTAATTTATTTTTCAAATTAATCGTGTTTATAGAGTCATTTGCCGTTTCGTCAAGTTTTAAACTATCTTCATTTTTAAGAATTTTTTTTACTCCATTTATCGTCATACCTTCCTCTTTTAGTAAAAACTTTACTTTTTTTAATACTCTAATGCTTCTACTATCATAATATCTTCTATTTCCATTAAATATTTTTGGCTTAATTTGTTTAAACTCTTTTTCCCAAAATCTTATAGTATGAGTTGATAAGGCATCATTATTTTTTGATCTTAAGTTTAGTTCTTTAGCTACTTCTCCAATTGTTTTATATGCTTCATCAGTTTTATCTGTCATCTTTTAAATTTATATATTCTTTGAAATCTTTTGAAGGTTTAAATAAAACAACTTTTCTACTAGAAATAATCTTAACTTCTTTTGTTTTTGGATTTCTACCTAAACGTTGTTTTTTAGATCTTAATATAAATGTGCCAAATTTGGAAATCTTAATTTTCTTTTCTTTTATTAAAGACTCAATAATTAACGAAAAAAAATCATCAATAAGATTTTCAGAAATTTGTTTTGAAAATCCAACTTTCATATAAATTGTATTAACTAAATCTTTTTTAGTTAAATTAATTCTCATTTATCAAATATTTTTTTTAATTTTGTTTATCAAATTACCATTAACAATTCTATTACAAACATTTAAAGAATTTGAAAAACCTATATAATCAGTTCCTCCATGACTTTTCACCACTGGTGAATCTAATCCAATGAAAATTGCTCCATTATAAAGACGAGGATCTAATCTTTTTTTAAATCTATTTAAGTTAAAGTAATTTAAAACAGATGAAATTTTTCCTATAATATTTCCAGTTAACGCATTTTTAAGTTCACTTGTTATAAAATTTGCAGTTCCCTCAGCTGTTTTTAAAGCAACATTTCCTGTAAATCCATCTGAAACTATAACATTAACATCTCCCTTCATAAGTTCATTGCCTTCAATGTATCCTTTAAAATCATAATCGTTTGATTTTTTATTGTTTAAAATTTGATAAGTTTCTTTAATTATTTCATTTCCTTTTAATTCCTCTGAACCTATATTTAAAAGAGCAATTTGTGGTTTTTCACTTGGATATAAAGATCTGTAAAGCGAAGCACCCATAATAGAAAAATCAACTAAATTTTTAGAACTGCATTCAATGTTTGCCCCTAGGTCCAATACAACACTCATACCGTTTTTATTTGGCCATAATGCTGATAAGGCAGGTTTATCTATGTTCTCAATCATTTTTAAATTTAATTTAGCTATGACTAATAGAGCACCAGTGTTTCCTGCAGATATAACAATATCTGACTCTTTTTTTTTTACACTTTCAATAGCTAGCCACATACTCGTTTTCTTTCCTCTTTTTGCCGCCTCAAGAGGACTATCTGTACTTTTAACAGAGCTTTCTGTGTGGATGATTTTAAAAAATTTTTGATCTAATTGATTGTTTATACATTTTTTTATTTCTGTTTCATTACCAAAAATCATATAAAAATTATCTTTATTTGAATTATGATGATGAATAATTCCATCAATTATTTTTCTAGGTGAATTGTCACCACCCATTGCATCTACTGCAATTTTAACTAGATCTGACATTTCTAAATTATTAATCTTTTGGATCTAAAACTTGACGACCCTTGTACATACCAGTTTTTAAATCTAAGTGATGAGATAATCTATATTCACCAGATTTTTTATCTTCAATTACATTTTTTGTTGAGAACTTCATATTTTGTGATCTTCTCATTCTAGTTCTTGATGGAGTTTGTTTGCGTTTAGGAACAGCCATAATTAACTTTTACTTACACTTTTTAAAAAAGAATTCAAATTTTTTTTTGATAAATTAATGTTAAAATCCTCAAAATAATCAACTAAATTCTCTATTTTTTGAAATTCGTGTAAAAATAGAGACATCTTCTCTATTTTTTCAGATTTATTAAGATCATTCCAAAAATGAATTTCGGAAACCATTGAATGAAAAAGATTAATATAGTCTTTCATCTTTTTATTAATTGACTGGTCGCCATAACCAATTTCACGTATGCTTAATTCTAGTTGTCTAAAGGTAAAATCATATATATCTTGTAAAATATCTTTATTTTCTTTATTTTTAAAGTCTTTTAAAAAGAAAGCAAAATGTAACAAAAATATTGTTAATCTATCTGAAAAATTATCTTTTCTTTTTAGTGATAGGTATAATTCTTTATTCCTAGTGTAATTGATTAAATTATTGTAAATATTAATATAATTATTATTCATGCAAAAAATATTATATATAATTTTAGTTTCATTAATAGTATCAAATTGCAAATTTAATAAAGTCGTTAAACATCATGGTGTCCCCTTTTTAGAAAAAAAACAGAAAACATTAATTGTTGATCAATCCAATAAAAATGATATCACAAAAATTCTAGGGAAACCTTCAACAACTAGTAAATTTGACAATGACATTTGGATTTATATAGAACGTCGCCAAACACAATCGGAATTAAAAAATTTAGGAAGAATGAAAATATTTAAGAATGATGTATTGGTTTTAGAAATTGATAATTATGGAATATTAAAAAAAAAAGACTTTTATAATATTGATGACATGAAAAATATTAAAATTGTAGAAGGTAAAACAGAATCTGGGATCAAACGAAATTCATTTATTTATGATTTTATGTCGAGCATGAGACAAAAAATTAATGACCCTCTTGGACAGAGGGCCAAAAAAAGAAAAGAAATTAACCAGCGATAACTGCTAAAAGCAATAGAGCAACTATATTTGTAATTTTTATCATTGGGTTTACTGCGGGTCCCGCAGTATCTTTATAAGGATCACCAACTGTATCTCCAGTTACAGCTGCTTTATGAGCCTCAGATCCTTTACCTCCGTGATTACCATCCTCAATATATTTTTTTGCATTATCCCATGCTCCACCACCTGCTGTCATTGAAACAGCAACAAATAATCCAGTTATGATTACACCAAGTAGCATGGCTCCTACAGAAGCTAATGCTGCTACTTGACCACCTATAGAATATATTATTAAATATAACACTATCGGTGACAAAACAGGTAGTAATGAGGGTATGATCATCTCTTTAATTGCTGCAACTGTTAAAAGATCAACTAATTTAGCATAGTCAGGTTTTTGTTTTCTTTTCATTATACCTGGGTATTTTTTAAACTGTCGTCTTACTTCGATTACAACAGCACCACCTGCCCTTCCAACTGCTTGCATTCCCATGGAACCAAATAGATAAGGAAGCATCCCTCCAATAAGAAGACCAACGACTACATATGGGTTAGATAAATCAAAAGTTACCACAATACCTTCTAATTTAGATCCAGCAACTTTTGAAAAATGTTTAATATCCTCTGTATAAGCAGCAAACAAAACCAATGCACCTAAACCTGCAGATCCAATAGCGTATCCTTTTGTGACTGCTTTTGTAGTATTTCCGACTGCATCTAGTGCATCAGTTGTTTTTCTAACATTATTAGGCAATTTTGACATTTCAGCAATTCCACCAGCGTTATCAGTAACTGGGCCATAGGCATCTAATGCTACGACCATACCAGCTAAAGCCAACATAGTTGTAACTGCAATTGCGATCCCGTATAATCCAGCAATATGATTAGTTAATAAAATACCGGTCACAATTATAAGTGCTGGTATAGCAGTTGCTTCTAAAGAAATAGCTAAACCTTGAATTACATTTGTTCCATGACCAGTGGTTGATGAGCTAGCAACACTTTTTACAGGTCTATAATTTGTACCAGTATAATATTCAGTAACCCAAATTAATAAACCAGTTATAACTAAACCTACAACACCACAATAATATAAACTCATACCAGAAAATGACGTATTATTTAGATAGTATATGTTCTCAAGGCCTAAAACAAAATCTGTTACAGGATACAATATTGCCAATGAAGTTAAAGCTGAAACTATGAATCCTTTATATAAAGCACCCATCACATTTTTACTTTTTCCTAATTTAACAAAAAAAGTTCCTACAATAGAAGTAAGAATACAAGCACCACCTATCGTTAAAGGATAAATCATCATAGACATATCACCAGGAAAAAAAATTGACGCTAAAACCATAGTTGCAACAATTGTTACAGCATAAGTTTCAAATAAATCAGCCGCCATACCTGCGCAATCACCAACATTATCACCAACATTATCAGCAATTACAGCTGGATTTCTAGGATCATCTTCTGGTATACCTGCTTCAACTTTGCCGACTAAATCAGCTCCTACATCTGCTCCTTTAGTAAAAATTCCTCCACCCAATCTCGCAAATATTGAAATCAGAGATGCTCCAAAACCTAATGCTACAAGGGCATTTACAATTTCTCTTTCATCAATATTAAATTTTAATAATAGGTAATAATAGACCGCGATAGATAAAAGAGCTAGGCCTGCAACAAGCATTCCAGTTACTGCTCCAGATTTAAATGCAACTGATAGACCGCTCGCTAAACCTTTTTTTGATGCTTCTGCTGTTCTTACATTTGCTTGAACCGAAACTAACATACCTACATAACCAGCTATACCTGATAGAGTTGCTCCAATTAGGTATCCTAAACCAACAAGTAAATTAAAAGCATAACTTACAATAACCAAAACAAAAATACCTACAATTGCGATAGTCTTATATTGTCTAGCTAAATAAGCCTTAGCTCCTATTTGAATTGCTGATGCAATATCCTGCATTTTTGAATTTCCTGTACTTGAGTTTAAAATATTTTTACCTGTAAAGTATCCGTAAACAATAGATAAAAAACCTGCAGCTATTGTATAAGATAGAATAGTTTCAATTGATGAGTTCATATTAGCCTTAATTACGTTGTTACTTGTTAATTATAAAAACCGGACAATACAAAAAAAGCTATAAAACGCAATGATTAACTTCTAAAATTTGTGAATATAACCTTTATTTTTTATGGCAATTTTCTTATTTTTTTCGTCAATAATTTGTGATTTCTTAGAATAGTTACAAATCTTTCCTATTTTTGAAATCTTTACGCCTAGCGATTTACACACTTTTGTGATGATTCTAGATTTTGTTGGAGTAGCTGTAAATAAAATTTGATAATCATCACCTTGTGATATTGATGACATCTTATTAATAATTTTTAAATCAATTAATTTTTTGATATTTTTAGAAATAGGAATGCTTTTTAAATACAACTTATATGAAAGCTTTTGTTTATTGATCAATTTTTCTAAATCAGAAATTAATCCATCAGAAATATCAATAGACGTATTAGCAAAAGACAATAATTTTTTTGTTAAATTTTTATGTAAATTTGGGTGAAAATATTTATCTATAAAGTATTTAGTTAATTTACTATTTAATCTAATTTTTTTTTGTAAAACTTTCAAACCAATTGAACTATCACCTAGATTTCCAGTCACATATATATCATCATTTATTTTTGCTTTATTTCTATAGATTATTTTATTAGAGAATCCAACAGAGGTGATTGTAAAGCTTAGTTTATTTGAAAATACAGTGTCACCACCACATAAATTGATTGAATATTTTTTTTGTTCTTCTTTTAATGATTTTGATATTAATTTAAGATTTTTCTTTGTAAATGTTGTTTTATTCCCAGAACCTGAAATAAAATAATATTTAGGATTCACTCCCTTGCATAATAAGTCAGAAATAGATGATCTAATAATTTTTTTTATAACTAAATTGGGTTTTTGAAAATTAATAAAATGTACTCCTTCAACATAAGTATCAACAGAAATTACCAAACTTTTTGATCTATGAAAAAAGACATCATCATTTAAATTTAAAGAGTGCTTATTATTAGCTGAAACTTTTGAAAAAAAATCATTTATAATTTGTAATTCATGCATTAGATAATCTTATTTTTTTTGCAATATTGTCCAATAAAGCGTTTAAATATTTTGTTTGAGATTCATCTAGAAAAAAATTAGAAGCATTTAAATATTCTTTGATTATGATTTTTATTGAAACATTTGGTTTGTATAGAAGTTCATATGTTGCTGATTTTAGTATAACTTGAAATAATTTGTCCAAATTATTAAGTCTAAAATTTTTTCCTAATTTTTTATCTAATTCTTCTGTTAAAATTTCGTTACGTTCTATAGTTCCTGAAACTATGTCTTTTATAAATTTCTTAAATCTGTGTTTCGGAAAATCTAATTTTTCTTCATCATTAAAAAATTTTCCATACAATTTCTGAATGATAATTACTCTTGGATTATTTTTTGGACTATAAAATGTTTTCATTTTTGTGATAAAACAGATAAAACAGCTAGTGCCGCTTCAGCACCTTTTTTCTTTCTTTCTTTTGCTTGTCTCATATTCAAACAAGTTATAATTCCATTTCCAATAGGTTTTCTTGAGCCTATAGATAATGACATTATGGCATTTGTAGAAGCTTGTGATATATAATCGAAATGGGGAGTTTGTCCCTTTACTACACAACCAAGTGCAATAAAACCATCAAATTTTTTTAAATGTTTTGAGATAGTTACAGGGATCTCAAACACACCGGGAACTTTAATTATTTTTTTACTAAAATTTCTTGGTAGATTTTTTTTTGCATTATTTAACAAACCCAAAGAAATATCTTTATAATAATCTGCCGTAACTATTAAAATCTTTTTCATCAAATCAATTCTTGTTTGGTTATCTTAATGTTATATCCCTCTAATCCAATAACTTTTTTTGGAGTTCTAGTAATTAATATCATCTTTTTAATTTTCAAGTCTTTAATAATTTGAGCACCTATACCATAATTTCTTATAAGGTTATCTTTATCCTTTTTTTTTAAACTCCTATTTCTAAAATTTTTAAGCGTTTGAGTAACGGAGTTTAAGTTAGAGTCTTTAATAAAGATTAGTACACAATTATTATATTTCTTAAAATAGTTTAGGGTTTTATCAAATGAATTGGGAAGTTTTTGACTTATCAAATAATTATAAACTACATTTGATGAAATAACTCTGACACGTGGTATTATAGATTTTTTTAAAGATCCCTTAATGAGTGCAAAATGTTCTGACCCATCTAAAAGATTCTCATATATTTTAATCTTATATTTTTGTTTTTTTACTTTGATGTCAGAAGATTTTTTTAATTTTACTAATTTTTCTTTTTTTAATCGGTAAGAAATAAGATCTTCAATTTTTCCAATTTTAAGCTTATGTCTTTGAGCGAAATCAAAAAGCTCTTGGCCTTTAGCCATCGTTCCATCTTCATTCATTATTTCACAAATGACTGCTGAATTATTCTTTTTAGCTAACTTTGAAATATCCACAGAAGCTTCTGTGTGACCTGCTCTTACAAGAACACCCCCATCTTTTGCAATTATTGGAAACACATGGCCAGGTGATACTATGTCTTTCTTACTCACATTTTTCTTTGAAGCTATTTTGATAGTTCTTGCTCTATCTTTTGCTGATATTCCAGTTGTGATACCTTTTTTGGCCTCTATCGAAATTGTAAACGCTGTCTGATTTCTTGATTGATTTACAGGCGACATTAAAGATAAATTTAATCTTTTAGCTTGAAGACTATCTAATGCTAAACAAATTAAACCTCTTCCGTATTTAGCCATAAAATTTATATTCTTCGCATTTGTATCTGAAGTTGACATAACTAAATCACCTTCATTCTCTCTTTTTTCATCATCAACTAAAATGTACATGCCCCCCTTCCTTGCGACATTTATTATAGCTTCTATTGAAGAATAATTATTTTTTTTCATAAAAATAATTTCTAACGTATTTTGAAAGAATATCTATTTCAACATTTACTAAACTTCCTTTTTTAAGAGATGATAAATTTGTTAGTTTGTAAGTATGAGGAATTATCCAGATTTGAAAACCTTTTTTTGTCACTTTTGAAATTGTTAATGATATACCATTTATACTAATTGAAGCTTTTTCGATTATATTTTTTCTCTCTTTTTTATTAATTTCAAAATCAAATAGATAAGATTTATCAATATTTTTTACTGCTAATATTTTTCCAACAGTATCGACATGCCCTTGGCAAATATGTCCTGAAATTTTTTGACCATATTTAAGAGGAAGTTCTAGATTAATTCTATCATTTAACTTTATGTATTTAAATTTCGATCTTTTTATAGTTTCATTTGATAGATAAAATTCCATAGTCCTTTTTTTTATTGAAATGAGAGTAAGACAAACTCCATCGCAAGCCACAGAAACACCTATATCTTTTAAACCTAATTTTAGATCAGATTTTACAAAAATATTAATTCCTTTAGGTCTTTTAATTATTTTTGTTATTAAACCTTTGTTGAAAATAATTCCATTAAACATTTCAATTTTTGTAAATAGTTAATTTATCTGTTGCTAATTTTGAGTTTATCTTATGTTTATTATATTTGGTATTTAAAATGCTGAAAGAGGTAAAATTAACATGTTTTTTGTTTTTAGATAAATTTTTCGAACTTCTAATCATATAAAATTCATTAAATAGTTTCTTTTGAAGGAAATTTTTTGTTAATATATCTCCACCTTCTACTAATAGATTTCTTATTTCCATTTTATATAAATCTTTTAGAATTTTTTTAAGATCTAAATTTTTGTATTTATCTGTAGATTGTTTTATTAGAATAGTACCTCTTTTTTTTAAAAGTTTTATTTTTGATTTATCGTTGGAATTATGGAAAATTATAGTATTTTCTTTTTTAATTGTTTTAGCTATATAACTTTTCAAATTTATTTCTAGATTTCTGTCTAAAATAATTCTTTTTGGGGAGAATTGATTAAAACCCTCCAACCTACAATTTAGTTTTGGATTATCGATATTTAGTGTTTTGCCAGAAATCATTATACCATCACTTTTTAATCTTAAATAATGAGTCAATTTATCAGATGTTTTATCTGTAATTCTCTTTGATATTTCGCTGTAAATAATCTTATTATTTGATACTGCAATTTTTCCAATTACATATGGCAGATTCTTTTTTCTATTAAAAAAATAAGATCTGTATAAATTTTCTGCATCTTTTTTTAAAAGCCCCTTCTTAACTCTAATGTTGTTTTTTCTTAATATTGAATAACTCTTGCCTTTTACTTTTAAATCAATGTCATCCATTGAATAATAAACTTCTCCAATTTTATTCTTTATAATATTTTTGGTACAGGGCGGAGTCTTTCCGTAATGATTACATGGCTCTAAGGTAACATACATTTTTGAGCCCTTTACATCTTCTGAACAATTTAAAATTGCGTTATATTCAGCATGAGGTCTGCCATTATAGCCTGTTTGTCCTATAGATATTATTCTATTATTCTTTACAATTACACATCCAACCGATGGATTGTTTCCTGTTAAACCTCTTCGCGCATTAGCTAAATTTAAAGCTAATTTCATGAAATTTTTATCCTGATTTGAGAATTTATCTTTTTTTGTAGACATCTAGCTTGTCCACAAATTGTACGAAATCTTGTTCTTCTCTAAAGTTTCTATAAACAGAAGCAAATCTAACATAAGCAACCGGATCAAGCTCTTTTAAACCCTCCATGACCATCGTTCCTATTGTATTACTTGAAATTTCATTTTGACCGAGTTCCTCAAGCGATCTAGAGATCCGACTTATAAATTTTTCGACAGTTTCCGTATCTAAAGGTCTCTTTTTTAATGCAATGTAAATTGACTTAGCTAATTTGTCTCGATCAAAAGAAGATTTCCTTCCATTTTTTTTTACAACCATTACCTCACGATGCTGAATTCTTTCAAATGTAGTAAATCTTGCACCACAACTACATAGTCTTCTTCTACGAATCGCAGTTCCATCTTCTGTAGGTCTGGAATCAACTACAGAAGTTTCCCCTTTTTTCTCACAAGGACAGATCATTTATTCAAATTTTTATAAATTGGAAAATTAGAACATAAACTTATAACTTCTTGTCTCACTTCATTTTCCACTTTACTATTATCTTCTGGATTTTTGGATAATCCTTTTATTACTTTAGTTATCAATTCACCTACTTTTTCAAATTCTTTTAAGCCAAATCCTCTTGTGGTAGCAGCTTGTGAACCAAGTCTTATACCTGAAGTTATCATTGGTTTTTCTGTATCAAAAGGAATTCCATTTTTATTACAAGTAATATTGGCTCTACATAAGCTCTCAGAGGCTATATTTCCTTTTACACCAAAGGGTCTCAAGTCAACTAACATTAAATGTGTGTCTGTACCACCTGAATAAATCTTAAATCCATTATTTTTTAAAGTCTCTGCTAACATTTTAGCATTAGCTAAAACATTTTTTATGTAAGTTTGAAACTCAGGTTTTAATGCTTCAAAAAAACCCGCAGCTTTTGCAGCAATAATATGCATTAAAGGACCACCTTGATAACCAGGAAAAACAGCTGTATCAAATTTTTTTCCAAGATCTAAATCATTCGATAAAATAATTCCACCACGTGCACTTCTGAATACTTTATGAGTTGTGGATGTAACGACATGTGCATAGTCACATGGATTCGGATATCCTTTGCCCGCTACTAAGCCAGAAAAATGAGCCATATCTACCATAAGATAAGCTCCAACTTTATCAGCAATTTCTCTAAATCTTTTAAAATCAATTACTCTTGAGTATGCACTTCCACCTGCAATAATTAATTTTGGTTTATGTTCTAGAGCAAGTTTCTCAACATTATCATAATCAATTAGTTCAGATTTTTTATCTACATCATAACTTATTGCATTAAACCATTTGCCCGACATAGAAATTTTTAATCCATGAGTTATGTGACCACCTGAGTTTAAGCTCATTCCCATAAAAGTGTCATTTGGTTTTAACAAAGCCAAAAATACAGCACCATTAGCTTGAGCGCCTGAATGAGGTTGAACATTTGCGTAATTACAATTAAAAAGTTTTTTTATTCTCTCTAATGCTAATTTTTCTGCTACATCAACATGTTCACATCCATTATAATATCTTTTTCCAGGGTAACCTTCAGCATATTTATTTGTTAGAACTGACCCTTGAGCTTCTAATACAGCCTGAGAAACTATATTTTCAGAAGCTATTAACTCTATATGATTTTGCTGTCTAATCAATTCATCATTAATAGCTTTAAATAAATCAGGATCACTTTGTGAAAGACTTTTTTCAAAAAAATCCTCATAATTGGAATTTAGATATTTAGCTTCACTTGACATCTTTTTAAATCTTTCTCACTCTTTTTATATGTCTACCACCTTCAAATTTTGTATTTATAAAAGTTTCAATACATTTAAAAGCAATATTTTTTTTTGTTAATCTAGAACCTAGTGTAATAACATTTGCATTGTTATGCAATCTAGATAATTTAGTGTTTTTTAAAGAATAACAGACAGCTGCCCTAATATTTTTGTGTTTATTTGCTGCCATAGACATACCCATACCTGATCCACAAACTAAAATTCCAATATTTCTATTATTTTTACTTACCTTTCTACAAAGTTTATGAGCGTAGTCAGGATAATTAACAGAGGTTTTTGAATTATCAGTTCCCATATCTTCAAATAAATATTTTTTTTTAAATCTTTTTTTTATATTTTCTTTCAAATTAAAACCCGCATGATCTGATGAAATAAATATTCTTTTTTTCAAATTAATTAAACTTATAATCTAAAACACAAGCTACAAGATGGATTCTATTTTCTTCTCCACCATTAAAAGCATTGTGGTATTTTGTATTATTTGTTATCCAAACTGAACCATCTGCAGGCATATGTTTTGCAATGTTATCTATAACCATAATTGAACCAGGATTTGTAATAATTGGAATATGGAGTCTTGGTTCAGGGTCTCTGTGCCAACTTAAAGTGGATCTAGGTTCTTTTAACAAGACTCTTACACGGCCCAATTTATATTTAGATGATAAAACGTCAAAAACTTCTTTGAAGTAAGTATTTTTGTAATCTTCAATAAATTCAGAATAAGCTGCTTCATCTATCATTTCATCTCTTTTTGCTTCTTTGCCTGAGGAATCAGGTTTAGTCCAAAAAACACCTCTAGCTTTGTTACCTTTAATAGAGTCTGGATCTCCTGGTATTTGAGTTAATGATATAGCGCCGAAATTTGTAACCCCATCAACTCCAGTAAACCCTTTTATAGCTAGTATTTCTTTATAAGCTTTTTGAAGTTCATTGATATCAAATTTGACGTCTTGCTTCTGAAAATCATTAAAATTTAAATCCATATGATTGTTTAATATCTTTTTTACGTTATATTTGTATATAACATTTGTCGCATATTATAAATATATTTTAAAATGATTACAGGAAAATTCCCCAATTTAAGACTTAGACGTAGTCGAAAAAATGATTGGTCGAGAAGATTAATTGAAGAAAATAACCTTACATCCAGTGATTTTATTTTACCAATATTTTTGATAGAGGGAAAAAATAAAAAACAAAAAATATCGTCTATGCCTGGAGTTTATAGGTATACGTTAGATAAACTCTCTCCTTTTATCGAAAAGGCTATAAGAAATAAGATACCCATGATTGCACTATTTCCTTATACAAATTCAAGAAAAAAAAATGAATTAGGAACTGAGTCTTTAAATGAGGATAATTTAGTTTGTAAAGCTATAAGATTAATTAAGAAAAAATATAAAGATCAAATAGGAATAATGTGTGATGTGGCTCTGGATCCATACACATCTCATGGACATGACGGATTATTAAAATCTGGCTATGTGTTAAATGATGAAACTATTCAAATGTTGATTAATCAATCCTTGGTTCAAGCTCAAATGGGATGTGACGTGATTGCACCTTCTGATATGATGGATGGTAGAATTGGTGAGATAAGAAAAGCCCTTGATAAAAATGGACTTAAAATGACACAAATTTTATCTTATGCAGTTAAATATGCATCAAGTTATTATGGACCATTTCGTGACGCGGTTGGATCTAAGAGACTCTTAAGAGGAGACAAAAAAAATTACCAAATGGATTTTAGGAACAGTGATGAAGCATTAAGAGAAGTTGCTTTAGATATTAAAGAAGGTGCAGATATGGTAATGGTAAAACCAGGTTTACCTTATTTGGATATAATAAAATCAGTAAAAGAGAAATTCAAAATCCCTGTTATGGCATATCAAGTTTCTGGTGAATATAGTTTATTAGAAAATTCAGTGAATAAAAACTTAGTGCATAAAGATATAATATTAGAGAACTTGATATCTTTTAAAAGAGCTGGAGCCAATGCAATTATTAGTTATTATGCAGACAGATTAAATGACATAATAAAATAGTCATTTGAGCGAATTTACAAATTGCGATCTGGTAATTGGATAATTTAAATTATTTGGCTTTAAAATTGTTTTCTCTAAATAATCACCAACAAGTTTTAAACCTTTTAATAAATTATTCAAATCTTCAATTTCTTCATTTCTATCTATTAAAAAATTTGGGACTATCTTTTTTTCAATAGATGATTTAACATAATATTGTATCTGATTATTAATAGTTTCTTTATCAACCATCTTTTTTAACTCAAGATCATAACCGATTGTTTTCAAAATTTCTAATTCCCAAAAAATATAATTCTTAATCCAATTATCTGAATTCAATATTTTGAAAAACTCTAAAAGAAGTTCATAAATTCTTTTATTTGACTGAGCTTCAGCTGTTAAAATTCTAATTAGATTCATTGAGGATATAATACAAGATAGTTTTTGTGAATTATCAAAATATAATGGTGAAAACACTTTTAGTATTTCAATTTTAAAGTAACCAATTTTATTTGGAGACTTTGAATAAAAGTTAACATGTAGATGATTTCCAATTTCTAGATAACTCTTAATTTTTTTAGATGTTCCACCAAATATGATTCCGACAATTTTACCATGTTGTTTAGTAAAAATTTCAGCAATGAGTGAATTTTCATTATATCTATTTTTTGATAATAAAAAACCAGTGTCAATCCAATTCATTGTACTTTTAAATTATTTAAACATAAAAATGCTGCATTTTGTTCAGCGTCTTTTTTTGAATTACCCTCTGAAATATAAAATTTTGTATTCATCAGTTTAACACCTACTTTAAAAATTGGTTCATGACTAGGTCCTGAGTTAGAAAACAATTTATAAGTTGGTAATTTCTTAAATCTCTTTAAAGAATATTCTTGCAATTTAGTTTTTGAGTCTACTTGTGTTATAAAACTTTTTTTAATATCTTCTTTCCATAAAGACAAAACAATTTTTTCTACATTCAAAAAACCTTTATCTAAATAAATTGCTCCAATTAATGCTTCACAGCTATCCGAAATTACTTTGTCTACTATTTTGTGGTTTTTAGTGTTGATATTTGTCAGAATATATTTTTCTAAATCAATTTTTTTTGCGATTTCCAAACATTTTTTTTTGTTTACTAAAGAGGCAAACTTTTTATCTAAAATACCCTCTTTTTCGTCGGGATAAATTTCTAAAAGTTTTTTTGCTATAACTAATCCTAAAACCCGGTCTCCTAAAAATTCTAATTTTTCATAATTTTTTTTAGTGTCAAAACTTTTGTGTGTTAAGGATTCTTTTAACAATTTCTTATTTTTAAAATCTATTTTAATTTTATTTTCAAGCTCTCTATAATTTATCTTCATTAAATGATCTTCTTAAAAAATCTCTCAATTCTAATTGATTTATTCCACTTCCAAAAAGTTAATAAATTTCCTTTTGATTTATCAGATGAAAAGAAAATAAATTGTGCTTTTCCAACTAGGTTGTTTTTATGCACATATCCAACACTAGTTAAAAACCTACTATCTTTTGAACAATCTCTATTATCACCTAAAAAAAAATAATGATTATCTGGAACTATGTATTTATCTGAATTTTTGAATTGATAATTTTTTGAATAAACCGAGATATGTTTTTTCCCATTAGGTAAAATTTCCTCAAAAGTAAATACATCTAATTTCTTGTTACCACAAAATATAATATCTTTATAAGAAATTTTTGATTTTAATATTTCCTTATTGTTAATAAATAAATTTGAGTCAATAAATTGAATTTTGTCACCTGGAAGGCCAATCAATCTTTTTATATAATCTGTTCTATTATCCGCAGGTGTCTTAAAAACTACAACATCGCCTCGATTAGGCTCCTTAAAAAAAATTCTATTTTCAAATACTGGAGGACTAAAAGGAAATGAATGTTTGCTATAGCCATATGAATATTTTGTAACAAAAAGTCTGTCTCCTACTAATAAATTTGGTTCCATAGATGATGATGGTATATAAAAAGGCTGAAGTAGAAATGATCTGATTACTAAAGCGATAATTAATGCAAAAATTAATGTTTTGATATTATCAATAATTATTTTTTTTTTTAACATTATTATTTTTGTAAAATTGTAAATGCTACTGAATAATCTTTTTCGTCTGTAATTGAAAGAAACAAATGAAACTTTCGAATATTGAACCTCTTTTTAATTATCTTATCAATTTTTTTTGTATTTGAATAATAAGGCTTGCCGTTTTTTGAATTTAGAATTTGTATATCTTTAAAGTTAATATCATTTCTAAAACCAGAACCAATAGCTTTAACCAAAGATTCTTTAGCTGCAAATCTCTTTGAAAAAAAATTTATCTTATTTTTTTTATGATCAGCTAATCTAATTTCATTTTTAGTATAAATTCTTTTTATAAATGCTTTATTTCGAATTAAAGTTTTAATTCTCTCATTTTGAACTATATCAACACCGATTCCTATTATTTTCATTTTCTTTTTCTTATAATCTTTTTAAACTTTTTGATTATTTTTGATAATCCAAAATAAATTGATTCTCCAATAATAAAATGACCTATGTTAAATTCTTTTATTTCTTTAATTTTTGTTAAAATTTTAGTTGTTTTGTAATCTAATCCATGACCAGCATGTACTTCTATATTTAAATTAGTTGCTAATATTGAGGCTTTCTTGATTCTTTTATATTCATTTGAATAATCTTTTTTATTTTTTACTAAATTTGCTAAATAACCTGTATGTATTTCAATGCAATCAATTTCCAATTCCTTTGCGATTTTAATATCTGAAAGAGATGGATTGATAAATAAGCTTGTTCTAATTTTTCTTTTTTTAAAATCATTAATTATTTTTTTTATTTTTATTCTATTTTTCTTGAGATTTAGGCCTCCTTCTGTTGTAATTTCTTTTCGATTTTCTGGAACTATGCATACGAAGTTTGGTTTTATTTTAAGTGCATTTTTAACAATTTTATAATTTGTTGATATTTCTAAATTAACTAATAATCTTTTAATTGAACATATCTTTTTTGCATCAATGTCCTTAATATGTCTTCTGTCTTCTCTTAAATGAATTGTGACTGAGTCAGCCCCACTTTTTTTTGCAAATTTAGCAGCATAAATTGGATCAGGATGATGTTCACCCCTAGCATTTCTCAATGTTGCAATATGATCAATATTTACCCCTAAGCGTCTCACTTTAAATTTCTGCTTCCTGGTATAGTAATGGGTATTGATTTTAAATCTTTTGGTAATTTATTTTTTTTATAAGTTGGTACATTTATTTTTAAGTGTGAAACAATTTTTTTTTTAATTTTTAAAGTTTTTTTTGTTGATCTATCAATTATTGATGCGAAGCCAACAAGTTTAGCTTTTGAATTTTTGATTAGTTTAACACATTCCATACTTGATTTTCCTGTGGTTATAACATCCTCTATTATCAAAACTTTAGCTTTTTTTTTAATTCGAAACCCTCTTCTTAAAGTAAATCTTCCATTTACTCTTTCACAAAAAATTGTTTCTTTTTTTAAAATTTTACCAATTTCATATCCAATGATAATACCACCCATAGCTGGAGCTAAAATTAGATCAAATCTTTTAAATCGTTTTTTAATCTTATGAGCTAATGATCTGCAAATTTTATCTGCTAAATTAGGGTAACTTAATAATTTTGCACATTGTATATATTTTGACGAATGTAATCCTGATGATAATACAAAATGGCCTTCCAACAATGCGTTAGTTTTTTTTAAAATATTTAAGGATTTTTTGGGTGAAAGCATTTCTTTTATCTTCGTGTCTAATTATCTTAAATTTTATACCTTTTTGTTTAAGCTCTGCAATAAAATTAGTAAAATTTTTAAGATCTCTGATAATTAATTGAAACTTAAAATTAATATAATTGGGGTTTTTGCCTGCCATTTCAAGATTAGAAATGTTTAATTTGTGTTGACCAATCAAAGAACTTACATTTCCTAATTGTCCAGGTTTATCAGGTAAAGAAATCCATAAAGTAGTGTTATATTTTTTTATTCTTTCTTCTTTCTTTTCGCCCCGATCATGCCAATATTTTCGTATTGCAGATCTAGCTTTACCTGTTTTGGTTATTGGTATCCAGTGCAAAGAAGGTGAATTTTTTTTGGAAGTAATAATCTTTATTGTATCTCCATTTCTTAAAATATTTTGGAGCTCACTTTTATTTCCATTTATTTCACATCCAATTGCTGTATCACCTATTTTAGTATGCACAGCATAAGCAAAGTCTATGGGAGTAGCATCCTTTGGTAATTTAATTACAGAACCCTTTGGAGTAAAACAAAATACGTTTTCTTGAAACATTTGTAGTTTGGTATATTCATAAGAATGTTCCGGATTTTCATTTTTTTCTATTATTTCAACTAAATCTTTTAGCCAATCATATTCTTTCCATGTTAATGAATTAAATTTTTCAGATGATTTGTATTGCCAGTGGGAAGCTATTCCTCTTTCGGCAAAATCATGCATTTTTTTTGTTCTTATTTGAATTTCAATCGGCTTTTTATATGATCCAATTACAGAGGTGTGTATTGACTTATAACCATTTATTTTTGGTGAAGAAATATAATCTTTAAACTTACCAGGTATACAATTCCATTCTTTATGCAAAACCCCTAAAGATTTATAACAATCATCAATATCTTCTAAAATTATTCTAAATCCAATTATATCTGTAATTTGTTCAAGTGAAACTCTTTTTTTTTGTACTTTTCTCCAAATTGAAAAAGGTGTTTTTTTTCTTCCATAAATTTCAGAATTAATATCATTTTTTTTTAACAATGATTTAATTTCACTAGCGAGAGTTTCAAAAATATCTTTTTTATCAAATTTAATTTCATCTAGTCTTTTTTGTATTAATTTTCTTGCATCAATATTTAATACTTCAAATGACAAATCTTCTAATTCGTCTCTGATTCTGTGCATCCCCATTCGATCAGCTAAAGGTGCGTAAATTTCCATTGTTTCTTGAGCTATTCTTTTCTTTTTCTCAAAACTTTTGATTGCCTTTATTGTTCTCATATTATGAAGTCTATCTGCAATTTTTACTAACAAGACACGTATATCTTTTGATGTAGCTAAAATTAATTTTCTAAAATTTTCTGCTTTAGAATTTGATGAAGCGGTATTCTCTAACGCAGATATCTTGGTAACACCATCAACTAAATCAGCAACTTCCGAACCAAATTCCCCTTTAATAGTCTCATATGTTGCGTATGTATCTTCAATTGTATCATGTAATAAACCTGTAGTTATAGTTGCGCTATCTAATTTTAAATCAGTTAATATATTGGCAACCTCTATAGGATGTACTGAATAAGGATCACCAGAAGCCCTTTTTTGATTCTTGTGGGCTTTTACAGCAAAATCGTAAGCCTTGTTCAATTTTTCAGGGTTCAAAAATTTATTATAAATTTTAACCTTATTTATTAATTCTTCAGAATTTATCATCCTTTACTATATCATTTATTTAAATTTGTTTAATAGAACTTATGTCACTATTTGATAATAAAAATATAAGAGTTTTTATGTGTTGTTTGGTTACAGGGTGTTTCCAATCTCTATCTACTTCATAAAGAGGAATTAAAACAAAATTTCGACGATGCATTCTAGGATGGGGCAAATTGATAACTTTTTTACTCAATTCCTTATTATAATCAATAATGTCAATATCACATTCTCTTGGTGAATTTATTATTGCTTTTTTTCTTCCCAAACTTTTTTCAATTTCTTTACAAATATAGAGGAGATTTTTGACATCAAGTAAGGTTTTTACCTTCAATACTATATTGTAGAATTTTGGTTTTTTAGGATCTGGCCAAGATAAAGTCTCATAGTAACAAGATGATTTAAGTATAAAAATTCCCTTATTAGATAATTCAAATTTAGCTTTTTCAATATTACAAAATCTATTCCCAAGATTTGAACCGATGCTTAGATAAACAATCTTAGCTTGTTTTCCTGATATATCTTGCCTTATCACGATCCCAGTCTCTCCTTTTTTTTGCAGCTCTTTTGTCAAATTGTTTTTTCCCTTTCGCAAGAGCAAGTTCGATTTTTGCTTTTCCTTTTTTAAAATACATTTTTGTTGGTATAATTGTAAATCCCTCTCTTTGAATTTTGCCGGTCAATTTATTAATTTCTTTTTTATTCAATAAAAGTTTTCTTTCATCTAATGGTTTGTGATTTGAATAACTTGCTTCTTTGTACGATGAGATGTGTGAATTTATGAGTATTAATTCACCATTTTTTTCAACTGCATACGAGTCTGCTATATTAACTTTTCCTTTTCTGATTGATTTTATTTCAGATCCTTTTAAAATTATTCCTGCCTCAATAAAACTCTCAAAAAAATAATTAAAACTAGCTTTTCTATTTAAGCAAATAATCTTTAAACCTTGGTTGGTTTTTTTTGTCATTAAATCAAATTGGATGATTTAAGAGCCTTTTTAATAATATCTTTTGATTTTTCTGTTACTCTAACAAGTGGTAATCTTACATCATCATCGCATAGATTCATTAGTTTGGCCGCATATTTTACTGGGCTTGGATTACTTTCAATAAACATGGCATTATGTAATGGTTGTAAAATTTTATCCAATATTTCCGTTTCACTTTTTGATTTATCATCATTAATAATGGAAAATTTTTGAAAATTTGAGCATAATTTTGGTGCAATGTTTGCTGTAACACTTATTGCCCCTGTTCCTCCTCTTTTATTAAATTCAAGAGCATTATCATCATTACCAGTTAATTGAATGAATTCTTTACCTAATTTTTCTAAAGTTTTATTGACTCTGCTTAAATCTCCAGTTGCATCTTTTACTCCAATAATATTTTTTAATTCATATAATCTAGCCATAGTCTCTACACTCATGTCTATAACCGATCTTCCTGGAATGTTATAAATTATAATTGGAATTCCACATTTATCATTTATAGCTTTATAGTGTTGGTACAAGCCCTCTTGTGTTGGCTTGTTGTAATATGGTGTTACAATTAATGCACCGTCAGCTCCTATTTTTTCAGCATGCTTAGTTAAAGATATAGCTTCTTCTGTTGAATTTGACCCTGTGCCAGCAAAAACTGGCAGTTTGCCATTACTCTCTTTAACGCATAATTCAATTACTTTTTCATGCTCATCGTGACTTAAAGTTGGTGATTCACCTGTCGTACCAGCTGGTACTAGACCATTTGTACCATTTTCGATATGAAAATGAATTAACTTGATATAAGTTTCCTCATCAAGTTTATTGTTTTTAAATGGGGTGACTAAAGCAACATTTGAACCTTTAAACATAAATACTTATAACATAGTTTGTAGATTCATATAGTAAAAGATTATGCAAAAAAAATTAACATTTTTTATAAGTTTAATAATTTTCTATAATTTAACTCTCTTTTTATCAGCTGAGATTATACCTCAAAAAAAACCTCTACAAAGTAGTATAGAAAAAGAGCAAAAATTATTAATTGACGTTCTAAGACCTCTTCCAAAACCATTAAAAAAGAAAATAATAAAAAAAGAAGAAAAACTAGAAGAAAAAAAGATAGTATCAAATAATCGAAATAAAAAAGGTATCATTCTACCAAAGAAAAAACCCCTAATTGCAGGTTTAAAAAAAAAAGATACTATCAAAAAATCAAAATACTATAGTAAGAAAGATTTTGCTTTAGCCAAAAAAGCTTTTACAGAAATGAAACAAGCAAAATGGAGCTCTGCATTAAAGACTGCAAAAAAAGCAAAAGATAAATCAATATATAACTTTATTCAATGGAGACATCTTCTTACCAAAGGTAATAAAGCATCATATTATGAATATAAAACCTTTATAGAAAATAATGAAGACTTCCCTAGAATAGGAAGAATTAAATATTTAGCCGAACATAAACTTTCAACAGACTCTATATCCCCAAATAAGATAATCAATTGGTTTGAAATAAATGAACCCTTAAGTGGTTTTGGAAAAATGATATTGGGTGAAAGTTTAATTTTAAATAACAACATTCAAAGAGGAATTTCATTAATCAAGGAGGGATGGATTACAGCAGAATTAAGTAAATCTGATCTAAGATTTTACAGAAAAAAATTTAAAAAGTACCTTAATGCAGAAGATTATATTAAAAGAGCGGATTATTTAGCATGGAATAATAAATATTGGGATTTAAAAAGACTACTAAGATATTTACCTAAAGAATATGAGTTACTTTATACAGCAAGACAACTTTTAATGAGCAAGTCTTATGGTGTTGATAATGCGATATCAAAAGTACCAACAAAACTTAAGAATGACGCAGGTCTAAATTATGATAGATTGAAATGGAGAAGAAAAAGAGGAAGAGTGGATAGTTCTGTTGAGATTTTGCTTAAAGTAAAAAATACAAAAGAATACCTTGTTAGACCTGATAAGTGGTGGATCGAAAGAGAAATTATTTCAAGATCATTAATTTATAAAAAAAAATATGAGTTAGCCTATAAAATTGCAAGTAATCATGCTTTAGTTGACGGACCTGAGTATGCAGCTGCTGAATGGATGAGTGGATGGATAGCTTTAAGTTTTTTAGATGATCCTTTATTAGCTAAAGATCATTTTGAAAACTTTTATAATAACGTTGGTTATCCAATAAGTTCATCGAGAGGCGCCTATTGGTTGGCAAAAACTTACCAAAAACTTGACAATAAAGAATTAGCTAACAAATGGTTTGTTGAAGCCTCTAAGTTTCTTACTACATATTATGGTCAATTAGCTTTTATGGAATTAAATCCAAATGAATTATTTGAACTTAGTAAAGACGTTGAAGTTTCAGAAAAATATAAAGATTATTTTTTTAAAAAAGAATTAGTAAAGATAATTTATCTTCTAAATGAACTTGATGAAGATAAATATGCAAAACATATTTTAAGATATTTAGCTAAAGATGATATTAATAGTGGTAGTGAAATTTTAGCTGCAGAATTAGCAACAAATATTGATAGATTTGATTTTGCAATTCAAATAGCCAAGATTGCCTCTTATGAAAAAAGGTTTCATAACAAATACAACTATCCAATCATTAGTACTCCAAATTATATTAATAAAAGAAAAATTCCAGATACAGCTTTCATTTTATCAATTATTAGACAAGAAAGTGAATTTGACTTAAGTGCTAATAGTCATGCAGGTGCGAAAGGTTTAATGCAGCTAATGCCCTACACTGCTAAATTAGTTGCTAAACAGGCCAACCTTCCCTATTCAAAATCAAGACTAACAAGAGATGCTGAGTATAATATAAATTTAGGCTCTCATTACATTGCTGGTTTAATATTAGAATATGATGGAGCCTATCCATTTGCTATAGCTGCTTATAATGCAGGACCTAAAAGAGTAAGATATTGGAAGAAAATAAATAAAGATCCTCAAAAAAATCAAATTGATTATGTTAATTGGATTGAGCTGATTAAATTTAGAGAAACTAGAAATTATGTTCAAAGAGTTTTAGAAAATTATAATGTTTATCGTTATATTTTAGCTCAAAAACCAGTTTCTATGAAAGACTTTTTTAAAGACGATCCATTATACTAATTATGGCGGAAGAGGAGGGATTCGAACCCTCGGTACAAGTTTCCTCGCACGGTCATTTAGCAAACGACTGGTTTAAGCCTCTCACCCACTCTTCCAGGAAATTTGTCACTACTGATTGTATTGAATAATCAATATTTATAAAGTAATTATTCATTATAATGAAAAATAAGTACTCTTTATTTTCGTTGGTAAAAAACGCTTTTTCATATCATGAAAATTGGGAAAAAGCATGGAAAGATCCTGAACCTAAAAAAGAATATGATGCAATAATTGTTGGTGGTGGTGGTCATGGATTGGCTACAGCTTATTATCTTGCTAAAAAACATGATATGAAAAATATTGCAGTTGTAGAAAAAGGTTGGATTGGTGGGGGTAATACTGGCAGAAATACAACTATTATAAGATCAAATTATTTATGGGATGCAAGTGCTGGACTTTATGATCATGCTTTAAAAATTTGGGAAGGTTTATCACAAGAGCTTAATTACAATGTAATGTTTAGTCAAAGAGGTGTAATGAATCTAGCGCATAATTTGCAAGATGTTAGAGATCTTAAAAGAAGAACGCACGCTAATAGATTAAATGGAATTGATGCAGTTTATCTTAATACTCAACAAGTAAAAAAATTTTGTCCAATAATAAATACATCGCCTGATATTCGTTATCCTGTATTGGGAGGCACTCTTCAACGTAGGGCCGGAACTGCACGCCATGATGCTGTCGCATGGGGTTATGCCCGAGGTGCAGATGAAATGGGAGTTGATATTATTCAAAATTGTGAAGTTAAAGGAATTAAAAGAAATGCTGATAGTGTTGAAGGAATTGAAACTACTAAAGGATTTATAAAGACAAAAAAAATAGGGGTCGTTGCTGCTGGTCATTCTAGTGTCATAGCAAATATGGTAGACTTAAAATTGCCCTTAGAAAGTAAGCCACTTCAAGCTTTAGTTTCTGAACCAGTTAAACCAATTATTGATACTGTTGTAATGTCGAATGCAGTACATGCTTATGTTAGTCAATCTGATAAAGGAGAATTAGTTATAGGTGCTGGGACAGATGATTATGTATCTTATTCGCAAAAAGGTAGCCATGATATTGTGGAAGGCACTTTAAACGCAATTTTAGAATTGTATCCAATTTTTAGTAGAATGAAAATGTTGCGACAATGGGGTGGAATAGTAGATATATGTCCAGATGCAAGTCCTATAATAAGTAAAACTTCAATTAAAGGATTATATTTTAATTGTGGTTGGGGAACTGGAGGATTCAAAGCAACACCTGGATCAGGTGATTTATTTGCTCACACCATTGCGAATGATGAACCGCATAAATTAAATGCTGCTTTTAATATTAATAGATTTGTAAGTGGAGATCTTGTTGATGAACATGGTGCAGCTGCTGTGGCACATTAATGTTTATTATAAATTGTCCTTATTGTGGTGAAAGAGAGCAAAGTGAATTTAAAGCTGGTGGAGAAGCTCATATAGTTAGACCTAAACAACCAACCGAATTAAGTGATGATCAATGGGCAGAATATTTATTTATGAGAAAGAATATTAAAGGTATCCAATTTGAAAGATGGGTTCACACTCACGGATGTAGAAAATGGTTTAACGTAATACGAGATACATCTAATGATATGATTAAAGCAGTTTATAAAATGGGTGAAAAACCTCCAACTAAATAAATAATGACAAAAAATTTAAGAATTAAAACAAGTAAATTTATCGATGAAACATATAAAGTTTCATTTAAATTTAACAGAAAAACTTACTATGGTTTCAAAGGAGATACTTTAGCCTCGGCACTTTTAGCAAATGATATCCACTTAGTTGGAAGAAGTTTTAAATATCATAGACCACGTGGAATAATGACTGCTGGTTCGGAAGAACCCAATGCAATAGTTCAATTACATAGCAATACATCAAGAACGGAACCTAATGTAAGAGCTACAGAAATAGAGATTTATGAGGGACTAGAAGCTTCAAGTCAAAATTGTTGGCCAACTGTAAATTTTGATATAGGTGGAATAAATAATTTTTTAAGCCCAGTATTACCTGCGGGTTTTTATTATAAAACTTTTATGTGGCCAGCAAGTTTTTGGGAAAAATATGAATACTTTATTAGAAAATCTGCTGGATTAGGAAAATCACCCAAAGAGTCAGATCCTGATATTTATGAACATAAATATATTCATTGCGATGTTTTAATTATTGGTGCTGGTATTTCAGGCATAATGGCAGCTAAAATTGCTGCTAAAAATGGTTTTAAAACACTTTTAGTTGATGAAAAACCATATTTAGGTGGATCTACAATTTATCAAAATTCTGAACATTTCAAAATTAATAATCAATTATCAAGTTCTTGGTTAGAAAAGGAGATTAACGAAATCAAAAAAATTAAAAATTTGGAAATTAAAACTAGAACAAGTGTTGCTGCTTTTCATGGATATAATTTTTTATTAGCCAGAGAAAATTTAACTGATCACCTGCCTCTAGAACAAAGAAATAACAAAACTCGACACAGATTACTTAAAATAAGAGCAAAAAAAGTTATAACAGCAACCGGATCTCTAGAAAGACCATTAATTTTTAATAATAATGATCGACCTGGTATTTTACTATCCTCAGCAATTGATAAATATGCAAATTTATTTGGTGTAGTATGTGGAGAAAAAAATGTTTTATTCACAAATAATGATAGCGCCTATGAAACAGCGATTAGTCTATATCAAAAAGGAATTAATATTGAAGCTATTATTGATAATAGAGAAGAAATTGATTCAAAATTAATTAAGGAAATTGAAAAAAATAATATTAAAATTCATAAGGGATATACAATAGTAAATACCTTTGGATACAAAAGAATTAAAAAAGTTTCAATAATGAAACTATCGAAAGATGGTCAAAAAGTAATTGGCTCTAAAGAATATATTAATTGTGATTGTCTTGGAATTACAGGTGGATGGACACCAGCTGTACATCTTTTTACACAATCTGGGGGTAAATTAAAATTTAGAGATGAAGATCAAGTTTTTATACCGAATATATATCCATCAGATCAAGTTAGTATTGGGTCATGTAATGGGGATTTTACTTTAGATGAAATATTATCAACTACACCTAGAATTCTAAAAGAATTTTTAAATTTGAAAAAGATTGATTATGAAGATTTAGAAATTCAATCTTCATTTAATAAATCAAAAAGAAACATATGGTTGTTACCATCAGATAAAGTTATTGGAAAAACAAAACCTTTTGTAGATTATCAAAATGATGCAACAGCGAAGGATATTAAATTAGCTTTAAGAGAAGGTTTTAGATCAATTGAACATGTAAAAAGATATACAACAACAGGTATGGGAACTGATCAGGGTAAACTTGGTAATATGCATGCATTAGGTATTATTTCTGAAACTACTGGCTCTAAAATTGGAGAACTTGGTACAACAACTTTTAGACCACCCTACACTCCTCTTACTTTTGGAACAATTGTTGGAAGAAACGTTGGCGAGTATTTTGATATATTTAGAAGAACACCCATTCATGATTGGCATGTTAAGAATAAAGCTGAATTTGAAAATGTGGGTCAATGGAAGAGAGCTTGGTATTACCCGAAAAATGGAGAGAATATGAATGATGCAGTTCAAAGAGAAAGTAAAGCTGCTAGAGATAGCGCAGGTATTTTAGATGCATCTACTTTAGGGAAAATTGATATTCAAGGAACAGATGCTTCTGAGTTTTTAAATAGAGTTTATACTAACTCCTGGTCAAAACTTGCTATTGGAAAATGTCGATATGGATTAATGTTAAATGAAGATGGAATGGTTTATGATGATGGAGTTACAACAAGATTAGATGAAAATCATTACATAATGACTACTACGACCGGTGGAGCTGCGACTGTTTTAGGAAAATTAGAAGACTATTTACAAACTGAATGGCCTGAATTAGATGTTTATTTAACATCTGTAACTGACCACTATGCAACTATCAGTGTTTGTGGACCTAATAGTAAGAAAATTCTATCTCAAGTATTTCCTGATCTCGATTTTAAAGATGAACATTTTCCTCATATGTCATTTAAGAATGGAAAAATTGATAAAATTAAATGCAGAGTGATGAGAATTAGTTTTACAGGTGAACTTAGTTACGAAATAAATATACAGGCTAACTATGCTAAAGCTGTGTGGGAAAAATGTATAGAAATAGGAAAAAAATTTAACATTACTCCTTACGGCACTGAAACAATGCATCTATTAAGAGCTGAAAAAGGATTTATAATTGTTGGTCAAGATACTGATGCAACTATGACTCCTATCGATTTACAAATGGATTGGATAGTTAGTAAAAAGAAATATGATTTTATAGGAAAAAGATCATTGTATAGATCTGATACTATAAGAGAGGATAGAAAACAATTAGTTGGCTTACTTACAGAAAATCCAGATGAAGTTTTAGAAGAAGGGGCACAAATTGTAGCTGATATTAAAAAATCACCAATCGAGATGTTAGGTCACGTAACTTCAAGTTATTATAGTCCAAACTTAAAAAAATCTATTGCTCTTGGTGTTGTTAAAGGGGGAAAGAACATGATGGGTCAAAAATTAATCATTCCAATGGAAAATAAACAAATTAATGTAACAGTTGCTGATCCAGTCTTTTTAGACAAAGAGAATAAAAGATTAAATGCTTAATTACACAAATACAATAACTGAAGAAAAATCTTACCCTGGTTTACAAATGAAAGAAGTTAAACCTATTATGAAATTAATCATAAGAGGTAAAAAAAGAGAATTTTTATCTGCAATTGGTAAATCATTAAATTTACTATTACCTACTGAGTCTAACACATCATCAACAAGCGAAAAGTTAAGTGCTTTATGGCTAAGTCCAGATGAATGGATGATTTACTCTAATGAAATTTCAAAATCTGATAATAATGACTATGAAACTGAAATTTTATTAGAAAAGAATATTTCTAAAACAAATCTAGGAGCTGTGACAGATGTGACAGATCAATTTGTTATGATAAATATTAAAGGCGATAAAATTTTTGACTTATTTGAGACTGGATGTCCATTTAATTTTAATGATTTTAGAAACAAAAATGGCTCAGTAACACAAACGATTCTCGCCAAAATTGATGTGATAATTCATAATCAAAACAAAAATGAGGTGAATCTTTTTGTAAGACGCTCATTTTCACAACATTTATTCTCATGGATGAATGATAGTGCGTCAAGATTATAGTCTCATTTAAATTTTAAATAAGCTATTAAGAAACATGAAAAAAATATTCCTTATAGCATTATTTGCTCTTTTACCTTTTTCCTTAAATGCAGAGTCTAATTTAGACAAAATTTTATCATCCGGTGTTTTAAAAGTTGGAACAACTGGAGATTGGGACCCTATGACAATAAAGGATCCAGCGACAAATAAATATAAAGGGTTTGACATCGATGTAATGAATGAACTGGCAAAAGACATGGGAGTTAAAATAGAGTTCGTTCCTGCTGAATGGAAAACTATTGTTTCTGGTATAACATCTGAAAGATATGACATTTCAACAAGTGTAACTAAAACACCTAAAAGAGCCGAAGTAGCAGGTTTTACTGATACCTATTACAAATATGGAACTGTTCCATTAGTACTTAAGAAAAATTTAAAAAAATTTTCAACATGGGACTCGTTAAATAACTCAAATGTAACAATTGCAACTACACTTGGAACCTCCCAAGAAGAAAAGGCAAAAGAATTTTTTCCAAAATCAAAATTAAACTCAGTAGAAGCTCCTGCTAGAGATTTTCAAGAAGTTTTAGCTGGAAGAGCTGATGGAAACATTACAAGTTCTACTGAAGCTAATAAATTAGTCATCAAATACCCACAATTAGCAATTGTTCCAGATGGTGAAAAAAATCCAGCATTCTTAGCCATGATGGTTCCAAAAGGTGATAACAAATGGAATAGTTACGTCAATGATTGGATTAAAAAGAAAAAATCCTCAGGCTTCTTTACTAAGTTACTAGCAAAATATAATTTAAAAAGCTTATAATCAATTAGTAATTAGTTTTTAATTCTTTATAACTTTAAGAGTGAGAAATTTATTTTTTTTACTTTTAATTTTACCTTTGTCATCATGCGGTAAAAGTGAACTTAACTGGTTAATTTTATCCCCAAATAATATGGAGGGGTTAACTAATTTAAAGTTTTTGTTAAGTGGCTTGACTACAACTATTTTCATTTCTGTAGTTTCAATAATCATTTCTATCTTTTTAGGTTTAGTGATTGCGATCCCTTCTTTGGCTAAGAATAAATTTTTAACTTATCTAAATATAGGTTATGTCGAAATAGTAAGAGCAATCCCATTATTAGTTCTCATTTTATGGATCTACTATGGATTACCAATAATGACAGGTATAAGTTTCAGTCCATTTGTCTCTGGTATCATCGCTTTATCAATTAGTGAAAGTGCCTTTCAAGCAGAAATTTTTAGAGCAGGAATTAATTCAATAAAAAAATCACAATGGGAAGCAGGGAGCTCATTAGGATTAAATTTTTTTAGAAAGTTAAAATTAGTTATACTTCCTCAAGCAATTAAAAATATTTTACCTGCTATTGGAAATCAATTTGTTTATGTTTTAAAAATGTCTTCATTAGTATCGATCATTGGTATCGGTGATTTGACAAGAAAAGCTAACGAATTGGTTGTTACAACTTATCGACCTTTAGAAATCTATACTTTTTTAATATTAGAATATTTAGTTTTGATATTAATAGTTTCTTATTTAGTTAGAAAATTAGAAAAAAAATTACAGAAAGACTAATTTTTTTTTCTCCAATCCCAGGGATATTCAAATTTCATAGACCACATACCCAAATTATTAGATCTTGCAAAATCTTCCTCTGAAATAAATTTCTTAGAATATTTTCTATATGCAAATGCATATCCACTTTTAACCAAATAACTTGATAAACTTAAATCATTTATAAAACATTCAGCTAATGTTCTTTTGTATTGATCTTTCCCTTCTCTGACACAATTAATTTTTTTATTTCCAATCACCTTAATCAATAATTCTTTAGCTTTAATACCACAATTAATAACTTCATTATTTTTAATACATGTTTGTTTTATTTCTGGAGTGTCGATACCACTAAAACGAATTTTTTCACCATTTAAATGAATGGTATCACCATCAATTATTTTTAGTTCTTTTGATTTAACATCAAAATACGTAAGAAAAAAAAATATTAGACAGATACTAATAACTAAAAATAGGTTTTTTTTGTTTAAAAACATTATTTAGAAAATAACCAATAAATATTAAAACAACAATCCCCATAACCCAATTTGTAGCCATGATTGTATAGAAAATATCCTCATAATCACCACCCTTAATATTTATAACATACCATAAGCTCAAAAAAGGAAATGCGGTTAATCTTAATATACTTAAGTACAAACTATAAAGAGGCTTCTTAACTGCCTGAAATACTGCAGTAGTAATAAAAAATACTGGATAAATTGGTCCAATTAATGCTGCAACTTTTAAATAAATAGCTCCACTCACAACTGCTTCTTGATTGTCAGTAAATAAAGAAACAAAAAATTCTGCACCAAAAAATATTATTATTCCAGCAATTGCCATGAAAGAAGAACCGAATAATAAAGCCTTAGTGTAGAGTTCTCTAATTCTGTTATAAGCTTTAGCACCAAAATTTTGTCCACCAATTGAAAGAACTGCCGTGTTTAATCCAATAACAGGTAGTAAAAAAACTTGCTCTACTCTTAATGCAGCACCATAACCGGCTGTAGCTAGATCTCCGAACTGCCCAATAAAATATAAGATATTAAATATACCTACCCCAATAAATAACATACTGAACATAACGGGGACAGCTTGATTGGTTAATGATTTTAGATAATCGAATTTAGGAATAAAACATTGTGGTTTTAGATAATCTCTAATTTTACAATTATTAACTTTATATGCTAAATAGATTGTTCCAATTAATTGTGAAATCACTGTTGCTATTGCTAGTCCAGCTATACCAAATCCAGGAATAAAACCATATCCCCATATAAAAAGAGGGTTTAAAAAAATATTTAGAAAAAAACTAAATATTAAAACATTTCTATAACTTCTTGTGTCACCTTGAGCATTAAGAGTTCCATTTAGAGAAATTTGTATCAATACAATAAACGTTCCATAAAAAATGATATCTAAATACTCTCTTGTTAATGCTATACCAGCAGCATCAGATCCCATAACACCTAATAAATAATTTGAAGCATTTAATCCAAATAAAGTTACAAATATTGATACTGTTAAAGCGAAAATCAGTGACTGAGCTATATACATAGATGCAACTCTTACTTTTTTTTCACCAATTGAATTTCCAATCAAAGCATTTGTTGCTGCACCTAAGCCAACACCAACAGCTATAATAGTAAAATAAATAGGAAATGATTTTGCTATAGCTCCAATTGCCTCTGCAGAAATTCTACCAGCAAACCAAGTATCGACTAAATTATAAAAAGTTTGAAATAATGAGCCAACACTTGCAGGAATAGTTACCTTTCTTAATAGAGTCCAAATTGGATCTTTAGTTAATTTTATTGATTTAGACAAAGTTATCCTTATTTAAATTCTTTTTGAAAAATATGTTTTTTTCCAGATTGTTTTGCTTTGTATATCTGACTTTGTCTCATTCTAAAACGTGATTTTTGATTTTCTGTTAATTTGCCATGACAATTTGGGCAAGAAACTCCTTCTTCATACTTATTTGATCTTTTATCTTTTGAAGATATTGGCATTCTACATCCACTACACATAGAATAGGAGCCTAATTTTAGTCCATGTTTTAGACTAATTCTATTATCAAAAACAAAACACTCCCCTTTCCACAAACTTTCTTTTTTTTTTATCTTATTTAGATAATTTAAAATTCCACCATTTAGCTGATAAATATTTTTAAATCCCCTCTTCTTTAAATAAACAGAAGTTTTTTCACAACGTATTCCACCGGTACAAAACATTGCTACTGGTTTATTTTTTTTCAGTTTATTTAAATACTTAGGAAAATCTCTAAAATTATTTATATTTGGATTTACTGATCTTTTAAAAGTTCCAACCTTATATTCAAAAGGTTTTCTAGTATCAATTATGTGAGTTTTTTTATTCTTAATAAGTTTATTCCAATCTTTTGGGTCTAAATGAGAATTCATATTTCTCTCTTTAGGATTTATAATTAAATTCATTGGTACGATTTCTTTTTTAATCTTAACTTTAGGCTTATGAAAAGGCTGAAATTTAGATTTAGATTCATTGCTACTATCGAATTGTTTAAATGAGAATAAAGATTTAAGTTTTTTAGTAGTTTTATCAATATCTTTGATACTACCAGAAATGCTGCCATTTAATCCTTCTTTAGCAATGATTATGGTTCCTCTAATATGATTTGAAATAAGAAACTTTTGTAAAAAAACTTTATTTTTTTTTAAAGATTTAACCTGTACAAATTTATAAAATCCAAAAACTTTAAACATTATAAAACCCTACAAACAGTCATTCCATCACCTAATGGAATAATGATTTGTTCTACTCTTTTATCTTCAGATACAAACTTATTAAATTCTCTTATATTTATGGTAAACTTATCATTATTTCTTTCATCAGCTACTTCACCATGCCATAAAACATTATCAATTATGATCAATCCACCTTTATTTAAAAGTTCTAAGGATTTTTCATAATATATTTTGTAATTCATTTTATCAGCATCAATAAATATCATATCAAATTTATCATTTGACAATTCTCTTAAACTTTCAAGAGCAGGTTTTATAATTGTTTGAATTTTATGATTTTGATTAGCTTTTTTAAAAAAATCTAATGCTATTTTGTTTGTCTTTTCATTTTTATCAAGAGCAATTAGTTTGCCGTCATCAGGAAGAGCAAGTGAAATTGAAAGAGCACTAAGACCAGTAAAAGTTCCAATCTCAAGAACATTTTTAATATTTGAAACTTTGATAATTAAATGAAGGAAATGACATTGAGTAGGATCAATCTGCATTCTTTTGATATCGCCTAATGTTTTATTATAATTAATGATCTCTTGTTGAACTGGATGTAAATTTAACCCAAAATCATTTATATAATTTTGCAACTTTTCGGTAATATCAAGGTTTGCACCCATTCTACTGAAGTTTTTTCTTTAAAATCTCATTTATAAGTTGAGGGTTGGCTTTACCACCAGAAACTTTCATTGCTTGACCAACAAAGAAACCAAATAATTTTTCCTTACCTTGTTTATATTCAATTGCTTTTTCTCTATTATCATTAATTATTTTATCAATTAAAGCCTCTATAGCTTTAGGATCACTTTGTTGTTTAAGTCCTTTTTCCTCAACTATTTTTTGAGGATCTTTATCTCCATCTAACATTAATTCAAATACAGTCTTTGCTATTTTTCCTGAAATTGTTCCATTTTTTATTAAGTTAACTAGTATAGCTAAATTCTTCGCACTTACTGGGCTTTGAGAGATTTCTAAATTTTTATTATTTAAAATTGCAAATAATTCACCTGTAATCCAGTTAACTGCTAATTTCATATCTTTGTTCTTACCCATCTTAGCTACAACCTCTTCAAAATATTTCGCTGTATCTATATCTGAGACTAAGATTGTTGCCTCATATGGTGACAAATTAAATTCATCAATAAATCTTTTCTTTTTATCATCTGGCAATTCTGGAATATTACTTTTAAGTTCTTTAACAAATTCATCAGAAACTTCTAAAGGTAATAAATCAGGATCAGGAAAATACCGATAATCATGAGCATCTTCTTTTGATCTCATTGATCTCGTTTCATTTTTTTTTGTATCAAATAATCGTGTCTCTTGATCAATTGATTTACCTTCTTCAATTAAATCAACTTGTCTATTTGCTTCATACTCAATAGCCATTTGCATAAATTTTATGGAATTTACATTTTTAATTTCACATCTTGTTCCAAATTCTTTTGAGCCTTTTGCTCTGACAGAAACATTAACATCTGCTCTTAATGATCCTTCTTGCATATTACCATCACATGTACCTAAATATCTCATTATTGATCTTAACTTTTTGATATATGCACTTACTTCATCAGGAGATCTAAGGTCTGGTTTGCTTACAATTTCCATTAAAGCCACCCCTGATCTATTAAGATCTACGAAAGTATTTTGAGGATCAAGATCATGAATACTTTTTCCTGCATCTTGTTCTAAATGTAATCTCTCAATACCAACTTCTTTTTGTCCATCAGGCATGTCTAAGATGACTTTACCCTCACCTACTATAGGATCTTTAAATTGAGAAATCTGATATCCTTGAGGTAAATCTGCATAAAAATAATTTTTTCTATCAAATACAGATCGTTTGTTGATTTTTGCATTAAGGCCAATACCAGTTTTGATTGCTTGTTTGACACAAAATTCGTTAATTACAGGTAACATTCCTGGAAATGCAGCATCAACTAAACTTACCTGGGTATTTGGTTCGGCTCCAAATTTAGTAGCAGAGGTAGAAAATAATTTTGACTCTGACAATACTTGAGCATGAACCTCTAAACCAATAACAACCTCGTATTGATTATCTTTTCGATTGATTAAATAATCTGAATTTTTTTTACTCACTTAATCCACCATTCTGTAATTTTGTTTTTAAAATTAATCTTTTCTTCCATTGCAAAGGCAATATTTAATATATTTTGTTCATCAAAAGCTTTACCAATTATTTGTAAGCCTAATGGGTATCCTTTTGAGTCATGACCTGCTGGAATTGAAATTCCTGGTAGACCTGCAAGATTAACTGGGACTGTAAATATATCGTTAAGATACATGGAAACTGGATCATTTGTTTTTTCACCTATTTTAAATGCTGAACTTGGTGTTGACGGAGTTAAAATTGCATCAACCTTTTTATATGCTTCATCAAAATCATTTTTAATTAATTTTCTTACTTTTTGAGCTTTTAGATAGTAAGCATCATAGTAACCAGACGATAAAACATAAGTTCCAATCATAATTCTTCTTTGAACTTCTGCACCAAAGCCTTCTGACCTGGTTTTTTCATACATATCAATTAAATTTTCACCTTTAGCTCTAAATCCATACTTAACACCATCATATCTTGCTAGGTTTGAAGATGCTTCTGCAGGAGCAACAATATAATAAGTAGGCAAAGCATAACTAGTATGAGGTAATGATATATCAATTGTTTCGGCTCCACAATCTTTAACATACTCAATTCCTTTTTGCCAAAGATCTTCAATTTCTTTTGGCATTTCATCAACTCTATATTCTTTTGGTATGCCAATTTTTTTTCCTTTTATATTATTGGTAAGTTCTTTGCTGTATTGATTTCTTTTAAAATCTATTGAGGTGGAATCTTTTGGATCATAGGTACTAATTACCTCTTGCAACAAAGCACAATCTTTTACATTTTGTGCCATTGGTCCCGCTTGGTCTAAAGATGAAGCGAAAGCAACAATTCCATAACGTGAACAACTTCCATATGTAGGTTTTAAACCTACAGTTCCTGTGAATGAAGCTGGTTGTCTAATTGATCCTCCAGTGTCTGTGCCTATTGTAATTGGAGTTAATTGTCCAGCCACTGCTGAAGCAGATCCACCAGATGAACCCCCTGGTACTAGGTCTTTATCAATTGGATTTTGCACATTTCCAAAAAAACTAGTTTCATTTGATGAGCCCATTGCAAATTCATCACAATTTAATTTACCTAAAAGTATTGCACCTTCTTTCCAAATATTTTCAGTTACTGTTGATTCATATGTGGGTATAAAATTATTTAAAATTTTACTACCAGCAGTTGTTTTAACATCTTTTGTGCAGAATAAATCTTTTACAGCCATTGGAATACCTGGCAATTTTAAATCTAAATTAGGTTTTTGATCAAATTTTTTTGCTTTGTCTAAAGCTGATGTGAAATCCTCAGTAATATATGCATTCAATTCTTTAGACTTTTCAGATCTGTCAATAAATGCTTTAGTTACATCAGTTGAAGATAGCTTTTTATCTTTTATATTATCAGCTAATTCTGTTAAAGATTGTTTTGTTATATCTGACATTACTCTATTACCTTTGGTACAACAAAATAATCCTGATTATCTTGAGGTGAATTTTTAATAATTTGTTCTCTGATATTCTTACTTTTAACTTTATCAGATCTTAATTTTAATGTTGTTTCAGCAATTGAGGTTAATGGCTCAACATTATCTGTTTTTAATTCATTTAGTTTTTCAATAAAATCAAAAATTGAATTTAAATCACCAGCTAATTTTTCAGCTCTTTTTTCATCAACTGAAATTCTTGATAATTTAGAGATATGTTTTATTGTTTTAAGATCTATACTCATATGCTATTTAAATATGACGCAAACTATCATTTAAGTTTAAAATATACAATATGATCACTTTAGAAGAATTTAAAAAAAAACACTCAGATAAGTGTAGATTAATAGGTTTAGACCTTGGTTCTAAAAGAATCGGGGTATCTATTTGTGATGAAAAACAATTAATTGCTACTCCTCTCAAAACAATAAATAAGAATACTCTTGCAGGATTAATTTCTGAACTTAAGATGATTATTGACGAAAATAATATTAAGGGAATAATAATTGGAAATCCTCTTAATATGGATGGTTCATCGGGAAGATCAGCACAATCTGTGAAAGACACCTCTCAAAAAATTGAGGAAAACATCAATATTCCTATTTGTCTATGGGATGAAAGGTTATCAACAGTGGGTGCTTTTAATCTGTCTAGTCAACTAGATATTAATGTGAGTAAAAGAGAAAAGAAAATCGATGAAAATGCTGCTGCTTTTATATTGCAAGGAGCAATAGATTTTTTAAATAATTAATACTTGCTATTATAGACATTTATAGTTATAGAGTTGGTTTTAATGGCAATTAAAACAAATAAAGCTATTAAAATTTCCCAAAAACATCTGTTAGGTATCCAAGATTTATCGATCAATGATGTTAATTTGATACTTGAAGAAGCACACACATTCATAAAAGTTAATCAAAGCAAAAATAAAAAGATAGATGTATTAAGAGGAAAAACTCAAATCAATTTATTCTTTGAACCTTCTACTAGAACTCAGAGTTCATTTGAGTTAGCTGGTAAACGACTTGGAGCGGACGTTATGTCTATGAATATAAGCAACTCTGCAATTAAAAAGGGTGAAACATTAATCGATACAGCCATGACTTTAAACGCGATGCATCCAGATATTATTGTAGTTAGACATCAAGACTCTGGAGCTTGTAACTTACTTTCACAAAAAGTAAATTGTGCGGTACTAAATGCTGGTGATGGAAGAAGAGAACATCCTACTCAGGCTCTTTTAGATGCTTTAACAATTATAACTCGAAAAAATAAAATCGAAGGATTGAAAATTGCAATATGTGGAGACATTCTACATTCAAGAGTAGCAAGGTCAAATATTTATCTACTTAATATGCTGGGTGCTGAAGTAAATATAGTTGCTCCAACAAATCTTATGCCAAAGGAAATTGAAAAATTTGGTGTTAATACTTTTACTGATATGAAAAAAGGATTGAAAGATTGTGATATCGTGATGATGCTAAGATTGCAAAATGAAAGAATGACAAGTTCATATCTTTCATCTAATAGAGAGTATTATGAATATTACGGTTTAACCCCTGATAAACTTGAGCATGCTAAATCCGATGCATTAATTATGCACCCTGGCCCAATGAATAGAGGTATAGAAATAGATACAATATTAGCAGATGACATAAATAAAAGCGTAATTAAAGAGCAAGTTGAACTAGGTGTGGCTGTAAGAATGGCTTGTTTAAAGATATTTTGTACATAATGAAAAAGCAATACTTTATAAACGCTAACATAATTGACCCTCATAATTCAATCAATGAAGTTGGAGGTTTAATTATAAGTGAAGAAGGTAAAATTGAAGCCATAGGAAAAAAAGTTAATACTAACAATTTACCGAGTAGAGAAAAACCAATTGATTTAAAAGGTAAGTATATTTTTCCAGGCTTAGTGGATATGAGAGTTTTTGTTGGTGAACCAGGATATGAATATAAAGAAAATTTTAGGACCTTAAGTAATGCAGCATTATCCGGTGGGGTTACATCAGTAGTTACAATGCCAAATACTAATCCAATTATTGACAATGTATCTATAGTCGACTTTTTAAAAAGAAGAGGAAGAGATAAGTCAAAAATAAATATTTTTCCATCTGCTTCTCTTACAAAAAATATTGAAGGCACTAACATGACAGAGTTTGGTCTTTTACAAGGTAAAGGGATTATTGCTTTCACAGATGGAATAAAAACAATTCAAAATCCTAGATTAATGTCAAGAATAATGAACTCAGCCAAAGATTTAGGCTGTCTGATAATGCAACACGCTGAGGACTACGAACTTGCAAAAAATGGTATGATAAATTCTGGAATAATTGCCTCTAAATTGGGTTTATCAGGTATTCCAGAAATTGCAGAAAGAATTTTAATAGAGCGAGATTTGACATTACTAGAAAAAGTTAAATGTAGATATCACATATCTCAATTATCTTCACAGAAATCGGTTGAAGTTATCAAGTATAGAAAAGAAATTGTTAAATTTACCTCAGGAGTTTCAATTAATAACTTGTCCTTAAATGAAAATGACATTGGAGATTTTAGAACTTTTTTAAAGTTATCACCCCCATTAAGAAGAGAAGAAGATAGATTGGCTTTAGTGCAAGGATTAAAAGATGGCTTGATTGATGTAATTGTTTCAGATCATAAGCCCGAAGATGAAGAGTCAAAAAGATTAACTTTTGCTCAAGCTGCTACTGGTGCCTCTGGTATTGAAACACTCTTATCCTTAAGTTTAGAGTTATACCACAACGAATCTCTCAAACTTGAGACTATTATTAAAGCTCTAACATCTAATCCAGCAAAAATACTCAAAATAGACAAAGGTAATCTTTCTATAGGAAATGATGCAGACATGTGTGTAGTTGATATTGATAAACCATGGATTGTAAAAAAAGATAAATTAATCTCAAAATCAAAAAATACGTCAATAGAAGATAAAAAACTTCAAGGTAAAGTTACAAATACCTTTGTAAAAGGAAAAGAATTATTTAAGCTATAGAATGGATATTTTTTTAATAGGTATAATTTCTTACCTTATGGGTTCCATACCATTTGGTTTCATACTTACAAAAATCTTTTTAAAAAAAGATATTAGAGAAATTGGTTCAGGTAACATTGGAGCCACTAATGCTCTCAGAACTGGTAATAAAACTATAGGATATACAACATTGGTGCTTGATATTTTAAAAGCTGTAGCTCCTGTAATTTATGTAAAAATTTTTTATCAAGATTTTTTATATATTGCTTCTCTGTGTACTTTTTTAGGTCATGTTTTTCCAATTTGGTTAAAGTTTAAAGGTGGAAAAGGTGTTGCAACTTATGTTGGAATTTTATTTACTATAAATATCTATTTTGGAATTATATTTACTATTTTTTGGTTTGTAACTTTTTTCATTTCTAAGTATTCTTCTTTATCATCTTTAGTGGGCGCAGCTTCTATACCGATATATTTGCTAATTTTAACTCAATTTGATCAGGGAATTTTTTTTACGATTATGTTTGTCTTGATATTTTTTACTCATAGAGAAAATATCAAAAGATTGAAAAATAAAGAAGAAACAAAGACAAAAATTTATTAAATTGACTATCTAAGTGATTTGAGTAGTTTGTAGTCTATGAATTTGGTCATTGTAGAAAGTCCTGCTAAAGCTAAAACAATAAATAAGTATTTGGGCGATGATTATAAAGTTCTCGCAAGTTATGGCCATATAAGAGACTTGCCTTCTAAAAATGGTTCAGTTGATCCAGACCAAGATTTTAAAATGGAATGGGAAGTTGACAGTTTTTCAAAAAAATATCTTAAAGAAATTACTGATGCAGCAAAAGACTCATCTAAAATTATATTAGCTACCGATCCTGATCGTGAAGGTGAAGCTATTGCCTGGCATGTAAAAGAATATTTAAATGAGAAAAAACTTTTAAAAGATAAAGAAATTGAAAGAGTTGTATTTAATGAGATAACCAAAAAAGCTGTAATACAGGGAATTGAAAATCCAAGACAAATTGAACCTCATCTAGTTGATGCTTATATGGCTAGAAGAGCTTTAGATTACTTGGTTGGTTTTAATATTTCACCAATACTTTGGACAAAACTACCTGGCTCAAAATCAGCAGGAAGAGTTCAGTCTGTTGCTTTAAAATTAATTACTGAAAGAGAACATGAGATTGAGTCATTTAAACCAGAGGAGTTTTGGACTTTAAGTGTAAACTTTATAGATCAAAATAATCAAAAAATTACAGCAAGTATTAGTCAATTAGATAATAATAAAATTGAAAAATTTTCATTTAGAAATAAAGAGGAGATTAATAAAGCTATTGAGAGTGTAAATAAAAAAAAATTTAGTATTACAGATATTTCAAGCAAAGTTGTTAATCGAAATCCATCAGGACCATTTACTACATCTACCCTTCAGCAAACAGCATCGAGTAGATTGGGTTTTGGTGCATCTAGAACAATGCAAATAGCTCAAAAGCTTTATCAAGGTATAGAGATAGAGGGTGAAACAATTGGCTTGATTACTTATATGAGAACAGATGGAACTAATTTATCTAAAGATGCAGTGTCAGCTTTTAGAGATTATATCCAAAAAGAAATTGGTAACAAATACTTGCCTAAAAATGCTTTGAATTATTCTGGTAAAAAAGCTAAGAATGCTCAGGAAGCTCATGAAGCAATTAGACCTACAGATATAATCAGAACACCCCAAAGTGTTAAGAAATATTTAAGCGCAGATCAAAGTAAACTATATGATCTTATTTGGAGTAGAGCTTTATCTTCTCAAATGGAGTCTGCTAAGTTTGATAGAAATACAATTTCAATAACTTCAAACAATAATGATACTATTTGTAAAGCTAGCGGATCAGTGCTCAAATTCGATGGATTTTTAAAAATTTATAATAATCAAACTAAAGATGATGATGAAAATATTTTACCAACTGTTTCCAAAGGGCAGATTAATATTGAGGCTTTATTAGACGAACAACATTATACTCAACCACCACCTAGATATTCTGAAGCTAGTTTAGTAAAAAAACTTGAGGAACTAGGTATTGGCAGACCGTCTACTTATGCAAGTATCATTTCTACTATTGCTAATAGAGGTTATGCAGAGATAATGAATAAAAGATTTTTTCCTACTGATAGAGGAAAATTAATCTCTGCCTTTTTAGAAAAATTATTTTCAAAATATGTAGATTATAATTTTACAGCAGGATTAGAAGACCAACTAGACGAAATAACTACAGGTAAGGAAAGCTGGATTAAAGTTTTAGAAATTTTTTGGAAAGACTTTAATAACAATGTTTCAGAGGTTAAAGAGAAAAGAACTAGAGAGGTTTTAGATTTACTCAATGATAGCTTAGGTGAATTAATTTTTGACAAAGATAAAGAAGGAAATATAGTTAGAAAGTGTCAATTATGTAATTCAGGTACACTAAGTTTAAAAAATAGCTTTAGAGGTGGTGCTTTTATAGGTTGCTCAAATTATCCTGAATGTAAATTTACAAGACCATTGTCTAAAGCAAAAGCAGCGGCTCAAGCGCAACTAGCTGAACCTAAGTTAATTGGAAAACACGAAAATGGAAATGATATATATTTAAAAAATGGAAGATTTGGACCTTATCTTCAATACGAAAAAGTCCCTGAAGAAAATACAAATGAGGAAAAAATAGTTAAAAAGAAAAAAAGTAAAAAAAAGAAATCAGATTCTAATGAACATTTAAAAAATATATCTATACCTAAAGGAATTAATTTAGAAAGTATTGATTTAGATAAAGCAAAATTTTTATGTTCACTTCCAAAATCTCTTGGATTAAATCCAGAAAATCAGAAAGATATTACATTAAACACAGGTAGATTTGGTCCATATTTAAAATGCGAAAATAAATCTGCTAGAATAGATAACGTTGATGAGATTTTTTCATTGGGTTTAAATAGAGCAGTGACACTTATAGCCGAAGCAAAACCTGGTAGAATATCCTCTTCAATTATAAAGGATTTAGGTGAGCACCCTGAAGATAAAAAACCAGTTCGAATCATGAAAGGACAATATGGTCCATATATAAAGTACAAATCTTTAAATGCAACAATTCCTGAAGAAAAAGACCCGTTAGAAATTACTATGGATGAGGCTTTAATCCTTATTGAGAAAAGACGTGAATACGATAAAACTAAGAAAAGTAAAAAAAGAAAAAAATGAAAACATCTCAATTTATAACATCTATAATAATTATTTTTTTATTTAGTATATCTTTATCTTTAGCTGAGGATTGTAATAAATTTGATAAGTTAAGTAAGGATTATGCTAAATGTACATCTGAAAAGTTAAAAGATAAAACCTCAAAAAAAGCAAATGAATTAAAGGTATTTACATCTGAAAAAATTAATGATGGTAAAAAAAAATTTAATAGCTTTAAATTGAAAGAAAAATTATTAAAATTTAAAAATAGTAAAACTGCTAAGGAGTTTGCTGAAAAATAGAAATGAGTTTTGAGGAAAATATAAAAAAACTAGATATAAAATTACCAAATGCAAACCCTCCAGTTGGATCCTATGTTGCAACAAAAATTGTAGGTAAACTACTATATATTTCAGGTCAAATTTCCATAGATGAAAATGGTGAATTAATTAAAGGTAAAGTTGGTAAAGAATTAGATGTAAACGCTGGATACAATGCTGCAAAAAGATGTGCATTAAGTCTAATATCACAAGCCAAAAAAGTTTGCAAAGATGACTTATCAAAAATAAAGTCTTGTGTGAAACTTACTGGATTTGTTAATTCTACTAATGATTTTACAGATCAGCCAAAAGTTATTAATGGTGCTTCTGATTTAATAGTCTCTGTATTTGGTGAAAGCGGTATGCATACT
>CABZLS010000009.1 GCA_902526645.1 uncultured Pelagibacteraceae bacterium | reverse complement strand
ATCAAATAGGGTTTACTACAAGTCCGAGATTTGCAAGATCTTCACCGTATCCTTCTGATATAGCAAAAATGGTTGAAGCTCCCATTATTCATGTAAATGGTGATGATCCAGAAGCAGTTGTGTATGCTGCAAGAATAGCAACAGATTTTAGATTAAAATTTAATAGAGACGTAGTAATAGATTTGATCTGTTATAGAAGGTTTGGACATAATGAGGGAGATGAACCTTCTTTTACTCAACCATTAATGTATAAAAAAATTAGATCTCACCCTTCTCCAGTTAAAGTTTATGGAGAAAGACTTGTAGCGAGCCATTTGATTTCCAAAGATTTTTTAAATTTATCAATTAAAAGATTTAAAGACTTATTGGATGATCAATTTAAAAATGCGAAAGATTATAAACCAAAAATTGAGTGGTTTGAGGGAACTTGGTCCAGGTATAAACCTGAAAAAGGAAAGGATAAAAGAGGTGTTACTGGTGCTGATACTAAAAAATTATTAGAAATTTCGAATAAAATTAATACCATTCCAAATGAAATAAATATTCATAAAACAATTTCAAAAATTTTTGAAAATAGAAAACTAAATTTAAAAAAAGGTTCAGGAATTGATTGGTCAACAGCAGAATCACTTGCATTTGGCTCACTTTTAGAGGAAGGATATCCCGTGAGGTTAGTTGGCCAGGACTCAGGTAGAGGTACTTTTAGTCAACGACACTCTGTTTTAAGAAATCAAATTGATAATTCAAGATACATTCCTTTAAACAATATTTCAAAGAATCAAAAAAATTTTGAAATTGTAGATAGTTTTTTATCTGAATTAGCTGTTTTAGGATTTGAGTATGGATATAGTTTAGTTGAACCTAATACACTTACTATCTGGGAGGCTCAATTTGGAGATTTTGCAAATGGTGCACAAGTTGTAATTGATCAATTTATAGCTTCTGGAGAAAGAAAATGGTCTAGGGCTTCTGGCTTAGTGATGTTGTTACCACATGGCTATGAAGGTCAAGGACCAGAACATTCTTCAGCAAGATTAGAAAGATTTTTACAATTGTGTTCAAACGACAATATGCAAGTTATGAACTGTACTACTCCAGCAAATTATTTTCATGCACTGAGAAGACAAATGCATAGAGATTTTAGAAAACCATTGATCATAATGACACCAAAGTCTTTGTTGCGTCATAAGCATTGTGTGTCAAACTTAGATGATTTTGGTAAAAAAAATTCTTTTCATAGAGTTTTGTGGGATCACGCAATTGATCCCAAAACCAAAGGGTTTATTAAACTAAAAAAACCAAAAAAAATTAAAAAAGTGATATTATGTTCAGGTAAAATTTACTTTGATTTACTTGAGGCGAGAGAAAAACTAAAAAGAGATGATTTGGTATTTTATAGAATAGAACAGCTTTACCCATTCCCTGCAAAAGCTTTAGCAAAAGAGCTTAAATCTTATGCTAAAAATGCTCAATTTTATTGGTGTCAAGAAGAGCCTAAAAATATGGGTGCTTGGTTTTCAGTTAGAGATTATATCCAATGGACATTAGATAATATAAAGGCTAATAATAAAAATGTTTCTTATATTGGAAGAAGTCCAGATGCATCACCGGCTACAGGTTATGCTAAAAGACATATTTCTCAACAGCAAGAAATTATAAAAAAAGTTTTTGAATAACATATAATGAGTGAAAAAATTTTAGTGCCTGTGCTTGGAGAAAGTATTAACGAGGCTACTGTATCAAAATGGTTAAAAAAAGAGGGTGATGTAGTTGAAGCTGACGAACCAGTCGTTGAATTAGAAACGGATAAAGTTAACTTAGAAGTACCCTCGCCTGTTTCTGGAACTTTGACAGAAATAAACACAAAAGATGGCTCTATAGTAGAAGTTGGTGCTCTGTTAGGATCTGTGTCAGAAAATGGTTCTACTAAAAAAAAATCAGAGAAAATTGAAAAAATTAAACCAACATTAGAAAAAGATAACATAATTAAGTTGGAAACAAAAAATGATGAAGAAGAGACAAAAATTTTTGAGGATAAAATTGAAGTTGAAGATGTAGAAGAAAAGCCGTTAGTTCTTACAAAAGAAATTGAAGAGAAACCATCTAAAATGGAATCAAAATACGATCAAAGTTTGTCTCCAGCAGTTAGAAAAATAGTTGCAGAAAATAAGATTGATATTTCATCAGTTGAAGGATCTGGAAAAGATGGGAGAATTTTAAAAGGGGACTTAATCGATTTAATGGGAGTCAATCCGCCTCCTTCAGAGAGGAAAATTAAGTATGGACAAGAAGAAAAAATTAAGATGACAAGATTAAGACAAACTATTGCTAAAAGATTAAAGCAAGCCCAAGAAAATGCAGCTTTATTAACTACATTTAATGAAGTTGATATGTCAAATATTATGAATATGAGAAAAGAAAATCAGGAAGATTTTCAAAATAGATATGGTGTAAAGCTAGGCTTTATGTCTTTCTTTGTAAAAGCTTGTGTAGTTGCTTTAAAAAATTTCCCTGCAGTCAACGCAGAAATTGAGGGAGATACGATAGTTTACAAAAATTATTATAACATAAGTTTTGCAGTTGGAACTGATAAAGGCCTTGTAGTACCTGTATTGAAAAATGCTGATGAATTATCTTTTGCAGAGATTGAAAAAAATATTAAACAAATTTCTGAAAAGGCTAAAGAGGGCAAACTTACAATAGAAGATTTACAAGGAGGAACATTTACTATTAGCAATGGTGGTGTTTATGGTTCAATGTTATCTACACCAATACTTAACTTACCTCAATCAGGCGTATTGGGAATGCACAACATTATTGATAGGCCAATAGTTGTTGATGGTGAAATTAAAATCAGACCAATAATGTATTTGGCATTATCTTATGATCATAGAATAATTGATGGCAAAGAATCGGTTTCATTTTTAAAGATGATTAAAGAAAATTTAGAAGATCCAAGAAGGTTGTTTTTAGATATTTAAATGGCAGAAAAATTTCAAGCAGTTGTAATTGGTGGTGGTCCAGGAGGCTATGTGTGTGCAATCAGATTAGCACAATTAGGATTAAAAACAGCATGTATTGAGTCTAGAGGATCACTTGGTGGAACTTGTTTGAACGTTGGATGTATTCCTTCAAAAAGTTTACTAAATTTGTCAGAAGAATTTCATAAAGTTCAAAATTTATCAAATAAGGGAATTGAGATAGGAGAAGTAAAATTAAATTTATCAAAAATGATGAAAAGTAAAGATAAAGCTGTCACGATACTAACAAAAGGTGTCGAGTTCCTACTTAAAAAAAATAAGGTAACTTATTTTAAGGGGACTGGAAGTTTTAAATCGAAAAATGAAGTTTTAATCAAAGATGAGAAAAATAAAGAAACAATAATAAGTTCTGAAAAAACAATTATTGCTACAGGTTCTGTCCCAGTTTCATTGCCTGGGATTGATTTTGATGAAAAAGTGATTGTTTCTTCGACTGGAGCTTTAAAATTAGAAAAAGTTCCAAAAAAAATGGTTGTTGTGGGTGGAGGTTATATCGGACTTGAAATGAGTTCAGTTTGGTCAAGATTAGGTTCAGAAGTGCATGTAATTGAATTTTTGGATCATATTACACCTGGAATGGATAAAGAAGTTTCTCAGGAATTTATGAAAATTTTAAAAAAACAAGGAATTAATTTTCATATGCAACACAAAGTTGAGTCAGTAAAAACAAATGGTTCTGGAGCTATAGTTTCAACAAAAGATAAAGATGGAAATAAAAAAGATTTTAATACTGATATAGTTCTAGTTTCTGTGGGGAGAAAACCTAATACAAAAAATTTAAATTTAGAAAAAATAGGTGTCGAATTAGATGATAAAAAAAGAATAAAAACTAATAAGTATTTTCAAACAAACGTTAACAACATATATGCTATTGGTGATGTAATAGTCGGACCTATGCTTGCTCACAAAGCTGAGGATGAAGGTGTTGCTGTAGCAGAAAACATTGCAGGTCAATCAGGTCATGTAAATTACAATACTATTCCAGGAGTTATTTATACAACACCCGAAGTTGCATCTATTGGACAAACAGAAGAGCAATTAAAAGAAAAGAATATAAAATATAGAACAGGTAAGTTTTCGTTCATGGCGAATTCAAGAGCTAAAGCAATTGATGATTCTGAGGGTTTTGTTAAAATTTTAGCTGATGAAAAAACTGATAAAGTTTTAGGGGCACACTTGATAGGACCTCATGCTGGAGAATTAATAGCAGAAATTGGAATTGCGATGGAATTCGGAGCTAGCTCAGAGGATATAGCCAGAACTTGCCATGCACACCCAACGTTTTCAGAAGCAGTAAAAGAGGCTGCATTATCTGTAGATAAAAGAGCAATACACTCTTAATAAATTTTCATATTATAAAAGTATGAAGTTTCCGATTCTTATACCAAATATATTTAATTATCCATTTACATATGAGAGTGATGTTGATCTTAAAATTGGAGATTTTGTTGAGGTGCCTTTTGGTAAATCTAAAATCATAGGAGTTGTATGGGATAATTTTGAAAAAGATAATAATAAAAGTTTTAAGATTAAAAAAATTATACGAAAATTAGAAATTCCCAATTTAAAAAAAAAGACTTTAGAATTTTTAAATTGGTTTTCAGAATATAATCTCGTGCCAAAAGGAATGGCTTTAAAACTAGTATTGTTAAGTGGAAAACCTATCGAGAAATTAGATGTCAAATTTGATAGAAGTTTAAATAACAAAATTAAAAAAATATCATTCAAATTAACAAATGAACAAAAAAAATCTTTGAATGAGATTAATGCTTCTAATCAAAAATTTAATGTTCATGTATTACAAGGGACAACTGGATCAGGGAAAACAATCGTGTATTTTGAAGCCCTTAAAAAAATTATAGAAAAGGGTTTTCAAGGATTAGTAATGTTACCAGAGATAGGTTTAACCAATCAATTTGAAAAAAAATTTATGGAATTTTTTGGTTTCAAGCCAGCAATATGGCACTCTAGTATTACAAAAAAAAATAAAGAAAAAATTTGGAGTGGAATACTTAATGGTGAAATAAATGTAGTTATCGGTGCACGATCATCATTATTTTTGCCATTTAAAAAATTAGGATTAATTATTGTTGACGAAGAGCATGACCAATCTTATAAGCAAGATGAGGGTGTCATATATAATGCGAGAGATATGGCAATATCAAGAGCATTATTTGAAAATATTCCTATCAATCTTATTACTTCGGTTCCATCGGTTGAGACTTATGTTAATATAAAAAAAAAAAAATATAGTGTTTCTAAACTTATCAATCGATACAAAAAAGCCTCTTTACCAGATTACGAAATAATAAATCTAAATGATACAAAATTAGAAAATCAGTCGTGGATTTCAAAAGAAATAATTAACAAGGTAAACTTTCATTTAGAAAAAAAAGATCAAGTTTTATTTTTTTTAAATAGAAGAGGTTTCTCTCCAAATGTTTTTTGTAAAAAATGTTATAATAGTTTTTCATGTCCTAATTGTTCTGTTAATTTAGTTTATCATAAAAAAAAAAATAATTTATTGTGTCATTATTGTGGTTTTAAGTCTTTTTTAAAAAGAAATTGTACCAAAGAAGGAGTTTGTGAGTTTAGACTCAGTGGACCAGGCGTAGAAAGAATATCTGAGGAGGTGAAAAAAATTTTTCCATCAAAAAAAATTGAAATTTTTTCCAGTGATACAATGAATAAAAAAAGCTCAAAAGATAAATTAGAAAAAATTATAAATAATGAGATTCAGATTTTAGTTGGTACTCAATTGATATCGAAAGGTTTTCATTTTCCAAACTTAAATTGTATTGTTGTTGTAGATATTGATTTATCTTCTCAAGGTCACGACTTAAGGAGTGCTGAAAAAAATTTACAATTGTATCATCAGTTATCTGGTAGAGCTGGTCGCACAGGCCAATCTTCAACAGTATATTTTCAAACTTATAATTATAATACAAAAATGATTTCAGATATTACCCATAAAAATCCTGAAATTTTCTTAGATAAAGAGATAGAAATAAGAAAAAAAAATAATCTTCCTCCTTTTCAAAGATTTATTTCTCTTATTTTATCAGGAGAGAATGAAAATAAATTAGAAAAAGAGGCTGTGAAATTTAAATTGTCTATCGAAAATAAAATTCATGGAAAAGTTTTAGGTCCGGTAAGTGCACCTATATTTAGATTGAAGCGAAAATATAGAGTCAGACTACTTATAAGAGGTCCAAAGACTTTAAAATTACAGAACTCTCTAGCTTCAATAATTTCAAGACATAAATTTTCATCAGGAATAAAACTTTCAGTTGATGTTGATCCAATAAGCTTTAATTAAAGCCCAAAAAAAACAGTTTTTTGCAAATGTGTTGCTTGAAGACTATAATCGCATGTGCTAATTAAAGCGTGATTTTAAAATTAATCACTTACATTTAAAGGTAATAAATTGAGTAAAAACAAAGGATTTTCTGATACCTCAGCTAATAGATATTCTTTAGCTCTATATGAATTAGCTAAGGAGTCTAATTCTCTGTCAAAAATTGAAGAGAATTCTCATGCTTTATTGAAATTAATTTCAAACAGTAAAGATTTTAATAATTTAATAAAAAATCCTATAGTTAGTAGTGAAATTTTAGACCAAACTATAAAAAAAATATCTGATAATTTTAAATTCGAAGCCTTATTCAAAAATTTTTTGGGTTTTTTAATTACAAAAAGAAGATTTTTTTATGTTCAGCAGATTTTAAAAAACTTTAATGAGATTTGCTCTGAAAAAAGAGGTGAATTAAAAGCAGAAATAAAGTCAGCCAAAAACTTAACACAAGATGAAATTAACAAAATTACACAAGAATTATCGAATAATTTTAATTCCAAAATAAAATTAAACTACACTCATGATCAAAGTTTAATTGGAGGTTTAGTTGTGCAAATTGGTAGCACAATGATTGATACTTCTATTAAAAAAAAATTACAACAATTAGAATCTAGAATGATAGAGGCATAATATGGAAATTAATCCATCAGAAGTAACAAAAATATTAAAAGAACAAATTAAAAATTTTGGTGAAAAAGCTGAAATTTCTGAAGTAGGACAAGTTTTATCTGTGGGTGACGGGATAGCAAGAATTTATGGTTTAGACAATGTTCAGGCTGGAGAAATGGTTGAATTTTCAGATGGCTCTAAAGGCATGGCTTTAAATTTAGAGAGTGAAAATGTTGGAGTAGTTATTTTTGGAGATGATCGTAATATTAAAGAAGGAGATGTTGTAAAAAGAACAGGAAGTATTGTTGATACCCCAGTTGGTAAAGAGTTATTGGGAAGAGTTGTTGATGGATTAGGAAATCCGATAGATGGAAAAGGCATGCTAGATAAAGGAGTTAAAAAAAGCAGGGTTGAAGTAAAAGCTCCTGGAATTATTCCAAGACAATCAGTTAGTGAACCAATGCAAACTGGTTTAAAATCAATCGACAGCCTTGTTCCAATTGGAAGAGGTCAGAGGGAATTAATTATTGGTGATAGACAAACTGGAAAAACAGCAGTCGCAATTGATGCAATTATTAATCAAAAAAAAATAAATGAATCTGGTGATGAGAAACAAAAACTATATTGTATTTATGTTGCAGTTGGACAAAAAAGATCAACAGTGAGACAAATTCAAAAAACTTTAGAGGAAGCAGGTGCTATGGAATATACAACTATTGTTGCAGCAACAGCTTCAGATTCTGCACCTTTACAATTTTTAGCCCCTTACACAGGTTGTGCGATGGGTGAATTTTTTAGAGATAATGGAATGCACGCGCTGATTATTTATGATGACCTTTCAAAGCAAGCAGTAGCGTATAGACAAATGTCACTTATATTAAGAAGACCTCCAGGAAGAGAAGCATATCCAGGAGATGTATTTTACTTGCACAGTCGATTATTAGAAAGAGCAGCAAAATTAAGTGATGAACATGGTGGAGGATCTTTAACAGCACTTCCAATTATTGAAACACAAGGTGGTGATGTTTCCGCTTATATACCTACTAATGTAATTTCAATTACAGATGGACAAATATTCTTAGAAACAGAGTTATTTAACCAAGGTATTAGACCTGCCATCAACGTTGGATTGTCAGTTTCTAGAGTTGGATCTGCAGCTCAAACAAAAGCAATGAAAAAAGTTTCAGGCTCAATGAAGCTCGAGTTAGCACAATATAGAGAAATGGCTGCGTTTGCTCAATTTGGTTCTGACTTAGATGCTTCAACTCAACAACTTTTAAATAGAGGCTCAAAATTAACTGAACTTTTAAAACAAAAACAGTACTCTCCAATGACAGTTGCAGAACAAGTAATTTCAGTATTTTGTGGAGTAAAGGGATATTTAGATGATATAAATTTAAAAGATATTGCAGATTTCGAAAATAAGATAATAGACAGATGTAAGTCTGATAAACCTGAAATTATAGAGTCAATTTTAAATTCAGGAAAATTGGAAGAAGAAGCTGAAAAAAGTTTAATTGAAGTAATATCTAATTTAAAAAAAAACTTTAAATCTTAATAAATTTATGGCTAGTTTAGACGATTTAAAAAAAAGAATTACCAGTGTAAAATCTACACAAAAGATTACTAAAGCTATGAAAATGGTTGCTGCTGCTAAACTAAAAAGAGCTCAAGATAGTGCAGAAAAAGGAAGACCATATTCTCAAAAAATGAATAATATTATTTTAAATTTATCTAATGGTATTTCTGATAAGAGCAATGCTCCAAAACTTTTGTCGGGCACAGGAAATGAGAAAGTTCATCTTTGTGTTATAATGACTTCAGATAGAGGATTATGTGGTGGATTTAATGCTAATATAATTAAAAAAGCTAAAAGCTATTTTTCAAAATTAAAACAAGAAGGTAAAGAATTGAAAATTATTACTGTTGGATCTAAAGGTAATGAGCAGCTGAAGAGAGTTTATGGAAATAAAATAATAGATAATATATCCTTTAAAAATTCAAAAAATGCAAATTATTTCGATGCTGAAAAAGTAGGTAAAACTATCATTGATAGATTTGAAAAACACGAATTTGATATTTGTACAATATTTTATAATCAATTTAAAAATGTAATAACCCAAATTCCTCAAGCTCAGCAAATCATTCCACTAAATACTGAAAAAAATAGTGAAGATAAGTTAGAAGAAAGTTATGAGTTTGAACCAGATGAAGATGAAATTTTAAGAAATTTATTACCTAAAAATATTTCTACACAAATATTTAAGGCAATGTTAGAAAATTCAGCTAGTGAACAAGGCGCAAGGATGAGTGCAATGGATAATGCGACTAGAAACGCAGGTGAAATGGTTGACAAACTTACTATCGAGTATAATAGAAGTCGTCAAGCAGCAATTACAAAAGAACTAATAGAAATCATATCAGGAGCAGAAAGTTTATAATTATGAGCAAAGGAATAATTACACAAGTTATTGGAGCTGTAGTAGACGTTAAATTTGATGGAGAACTTCCAGAAATTTTAACTGCATTAGAATGTAAAAATGGAGACAATCGATTAGTTTTAGAAGTTGCGCAACACTTAGGAGAGTCGACTGCTAGAACTATTGCAATGGATGCTACAGAAGGATTAAAAAGAGGAGATGAAGTAGTAAACACAAAAGCACCAATTAAAGTTCCTGTGGGACCAGAGACTTTAGGAAGAATTATCAATGTGATTGGTGAACCTATAGATGAAAGAGGCGAGGTCAAAACAAAGGAGAGCTGGCCAATTCATAGATCTGCACCTGAGTTTAACGATCAATCAACTGAAACAGAAATTTTAGTAACAGGTATAAAAGTAATTGATTTGTTAGCACCTTATGCAAAGGGAGGAAAAATTGGATTATTTGGAGGCGCTGGAGTTGGAAAAACTGTATTAATTATGGAATTAATTAATAACGTTGCAAAAGCACATGGTGGCTTTTCTGTTTTTGCTGGTGTTGGCGAAAGAACTAGAGAAGGAAATGATCTCTATCATGAGATGATAGAGTCTGGTGTAATTAAAAAAGATGGCTCAGGATCTAAAGCAGCATTAGTTTATGGTCAAATGAATGAACCTCCAGGAGCTAGAGCAAGAGTTGCTCTTACAGGATTAACTGTAGCAGAGTATTTTAGAGATCAAGAAGGTCAAGACGTTCTTTTCTTTGTTGATAACATTTTTAGATTTACACAAGCGGGCTCTGAAGTTTCAGCTCTTTTGGGAAGAATTCCATCAGCGGTAGGTTATCAACCTACTTTAGCTACTGATATGGGTAATTTACAAGAAAGAATTACAACAACGAACAAGGGATCCATTACTTCTGTGCAAGCAATTTATGTACCAGCAGATGATTTAACCGATCCAGCACCTGCAACTTCATTTGCTCACCTAGATGCAACAACGGTACTATCAAGACAAATTGCCGAAATTGGTATTTATCCTGCAGTAGATCCGTTAGATTCTACTTCAAGAATTCTTGATCCTAGAATAGTTGGAGATGAACATTATAGAGTTGCTAGAGAAGTTCAAAAAGTACTTCAAACATATAAATCTTTACAAGATATTATTGCAATTTTAGGTATGGATGAATTGTCTGAGGAAGATAAATTAACTGTTGCAAGAGCAAGAAAAATACAAAGATTTTTATCACAACCGTTTTTTGTTGCAGAAGTATTTACTGGATCGCCAGGCAAACTAGTAGATCTAGAGTCAACAATTAAAGGATTTGATGCTATTTGCAAAGGTGAATACGATCATCTTCCAGAAGCTGCATTTTATATGGTTGGAACAATTGAAGAAGCAGTTGAAAAAGCTAAAAAAATTAAAAAAGACGCTGCCTAATGAATGAAGAGTTTAAAATAGACATTGTTAATCCTGAAAAATCCTTTTTAACAAAGGATGATGTAATAGAAGCAATAGTTCCAGCTTACGAGGGCGAGATGGGAATTTTAAAAAACCATATTTCCATTATTTCTTTTTTAAAACCTGGAATTATAAAAATAAAATCGAAGTCTGGAGAGGAAAGTTATTATGTTGAGGATGGTATTGTTGAATTCAAAGATAATAATTTATCTATTCTTACAAGTTCAATATTTAATTTAAATGAATTTGAAAAAAATAAAGTCCTAGATTTAATAAAAACTGCTGAGGAAGAAATAAAAAATGATGAAATAAGTGATCAAATCAGATATTTGAATAACCAAAAAATAGATGTTTTAAAATCAATTAATTAATAATTTTTTTTATTTTTTCTTTTAATTGTTTGTAAATATGAAGTTTAAAGTCTACAACGACTTCTGTAATCATATCTATATCAAGCCATTTCCAGTCTAAAAATTCAGGATTTTTAGTTTTGAGATTAATTTCTTTATCTTCACCCAAATATCTCATTAGAAACCATTTTTGTTTTTGACCTTTATATTTGCCTTTCCATATTATTCCTAAAAGATTATCAGGTAGCTCATAGGTAAAGGTTTGATCAATTTCTTGAATAAGTTTAACATTTTTAATACTTGTCTCTTCCTCTAATTCTCTGTACGCAGCAGCTAAATAATCTTCATCTTTATCAATCCCACCCTGAGGCATTTGCCAAAAGTTTTTTGGGTTATCAATTCTTTTACCGACAAAAACTTTATTTTCTTTATTCAATAGAATAATTCCAACACCACTTCTTAGTGGTAAGTTTTTAAATTTTCCCTTCATTTTAACCGTTGATAAGTTTGATTGCGTAATTTAGCTGATTATCTGTTTTAGTTTTAATTTTAAAGTCCTCTGACTCTTCGTTAATTTCAATATCAGGTGAAACCCCAACTTCAGAAATAGATTTTCCTGAGGGTAGATAATATTTTGCAACAGTTAAACGAATTGCTCCTTTATTTTTTAATGGTATAATTGATTGTACAGATCCTTTACCATAACTATTTTCACCTAAAAGAATTGCTCTTTTTTGATCTTTTAAAGCACCAGCGACTATTTCAGACGCAGACGCTGATCCGTAATTAATGAGCACAATTAAAGTTTTACCATTAGTGAGGTCTCCTTTTTTTGCAAACCATTTTCTATTTTCTATTTTTTTTCTACTTTTTGTTGAAACAATTTCTCCATTTTCTAGAAAGAAATCTGATATTTTAATTGCTTGAGAAAGTAGGCCACCTGGGTTGTTTCTTAAATCTAAAATATAAGCATTAATATCTTTATTTTTTTCTAATTCTTTAATTTTTTTTTCTATTTGATCTGCACTATTTTCATTAAAAGAGGTTAGTCTGATGTAGCCAATATTTTTTTCAATAAGTTCAGTTTTAACAGATTGAATTTCTATAATTTCTCTTACAATTATAAAAGTAAGAGCTTTTTTTTCACCACGCCTTCTTATTGTTAATTCTATATCAGTTCCTACAAGGCCCCTCATCATTTCAACTGCCTCAGTGAGAGATTTACCCTGAACTTGTATACCATCAATCTTGACTATATAATCACCACTTTTGATGCCTGCACGTGAAGCTGGAGTATCATCAATTGGTGATATAACTTTTACAACACCAGACTCCATACTTACTTCGATACCTAAACCACCAAATTCTCCGCTGGTTTCAGTTTGCATTTCTTTAAAAATTTCAGGTGACATGTAAGCTGAATATGGATCTAGAGATTGCAAAAGGCCATTGATTGCTGAGTCCATACTTTCAGATTGATCTATCTCATCTACATAGTCTTTATTTATTTTATCAAGAACTTCTCCAAATAGATCAATTTTTTTATAAATGTTACTTTCTAGAGAGTAAACGTTTTGGAAAAAAAGAATAAAAAAAGTTGTATTAAGGATAAGTAAAATTTTTCTCATATAATTAATTTTTCTTTAGGGATTAATTCTGACCACATTTTTTCAAGTTCATAAAATTTTCTTTTCTCAGGATGGAAAATGTGAACAATTACATCAATACCATCTACCAACTTCCATTCACTACTTTCTTTTCCCTCAATTTTAGAATTCTTTACACCATTAATTTTAAATTTCTCTAACACTTGTTCAGATAGTGCCTGTATATGTCTTGAAGAGTTTCCACTTGCGATAATCATATAGTCCGCCATAGAGCTTTTATCTTTGAGATCTATGCTAACTATATTTTGAGCTTTATTATTATCTAATGTGTTGATTACAATTTCTTTTAAATTAGAAGTTTTATCCATTAATTATCTAAACATTATCAAATTTTTCTTAATTGAGAAGATGAAATATTGACCTTATTAAACTCAATAAACTTTAAATTTTTCCCTTTTAATCTTTTAAATGATATTGAATTTAAAGACTTTTTTTTATATCCGTGTCGATCAAATACTATGATGATACATTTATCTGAAATTAATTTCCATTTATGCCATTTATGAAAATTAATTAAATTATCTGCTCCCATTAGGAAGTAAATTTCAGAATTATCATTTCTTTTTAAATAATTAATAAGGTCAATCGTTTTATTTGATTTTATTATTTTTTCGTAAAATTTGATCTTAATAAAATTATTACTTTTTATTATTTTTTTACAAAATTTGATTCTATCGGATATAGGTGTATTATATTTTTTTTTTAAAGGATTATTTAAAGTAATAGCCCATATAATTTTTCTTAGTTTGTATTTTTTTAATGCTATTTTTGAAATTTTAAGATGTCCTCTGTGTGCTGGATTAAATGAGCCACCGAGAATCCCAATCTTTTTTTTTGGTTTTAATTTATTTTCTAATTTTACCATTACTTACAATTTGATATTTATAAGACACAAGCTGCATCAAACCAACAGGCCCTCTCGGAGGCAGTTTATTAGTTGAAATACCTATTTCACCTCCAAAGCCAAACTCTCCTCCATCAGCAAATTGAGTTGAAGTATTATGCATTGCAATAGAACTATTAACACTATCTAGAAATTTTTTTGCAGTCATTTTATTTTTTGTAATAATGGAATCTGTATGCAATGTGCCGTATTTATTAATGTGATTAACAGCTTCATTAAGATTTTGAACTGATTTAACAGAGACAATGGGTGATAAATATTCTTTAGACCAATCTTTATTGGTGGCTTTAAATATTTTTCCGTTATAAAATTTTCTAATTTTATTATCTCCAATAATTTTACAACCATTTTTTTCCAAATCTTTTAATATATGTTTACATGATTGCTTAAGAATTTTTTGATGAATTAAAATTGTCTCTGTAGCACCGCAAATTGCAGTATTTCTTAATTTAGCATTGAGTACAATTTTTTGTGCAGTTTTAAGATTCGCATCTTTATCTACAAATGTGTGGCAAATTCCTTCCAAATGACCAATAGTTGGTAAATTAGACAAAGTTTGAACTTTTTTAACTAACTTTTTTCCTCCCCTTGGAATGATCACATCAATATATTTATTCATTTTAGTTAATAAAAAATCAACTACACCTCTATTTTTACTATGAATAAATTGAACAAAATTTTCATCTATATTATTTTTTTTCAGAGAGTCTCTAAATAATTTTGATAAAATTTTATTAGAATTATATGCTTCTTTACCACCCTTCAATATTAATGCATTACCAGACTTAAAACATAAAGATGCAACGTCAGATGTAACATTAGGCCTGCTTTCGTAGATCACTCCAATAACACCTATTGCTATAGTTTTTTTTGAAATATTTAAACCATTGGGTCTTTTCCATTTCTCTAAAACTATATTAGTTGGATCTTTAAGTTTTATAATTGACTTTATTGAGTTAATAATATTAAAAATTTTTTTTTCGTCTAAAATAAGACGATGAATAAGGTTATGTTTTAGCCCTTTTTTTTGTGCATTATAAACATCTTTTTTATTATGTTTAATGATTAATTTTTTATTTTTTTCAATGAGACTACAATAATCTTTTAAAACTTTATTTTTTTTTTTTGAATTTAATTGAGTAGTAAAAGCTTTTTTAGATCCTTTTCCAATATTAATTAATTCTTTTCTCATTAAATTTTTACCATATCATCTTTGTGCACAACTTCAGATTTTGAAACGTACCCAAGTATTTTTTTAATTTCATTTGAATGACACCCTAAAATTTTATTTATCTCATTAGAGGAAAAAGAACTCAAGCCTCTAGCAAATTCTTTTCGCTTGTTATCTAAAATTTTGATATGATCCCCCTTTTTAAAATTGCCTAATACTTTTTTGATACCAGCAGCTAAAAGACTTTTTCCATTCGTGAGAGCTTTTTTGGCTCCATCATCAATAATTATTTCTCCTTTTGGAGAAACAGAACTAATAATCCATTTTTTTCTAGCGTCTAATTTTTGTATTGAAGAAATAAACCAAGTGCAATTATTCCTCTTTTCAATTTGATCTATAGGATTTAAATACAATCCATTTGCAATTATCATATTACATCCTGCTAAATTACAGATTTTTGCTGCCTCAATTTTTGTATCCATTCCTCCACGTCCAAATTCTGTAGTGCCTTTCATGTTAACATTTAGAGTATCTTTATTTAAGTTAGAAATTTTTTTTATTAATTTCGCATTTTTAAATTTTTTTGGGTTTTTTGTAAAAAGACCATCCACATCGGATAACAAAATCAATGTATCTGCACCAGTAATTTGAGCTACACGAGATGCAAGTCTGTCATTATCGCCATATTTTATCTCTGAAGTTGCAATAGTATCATTCTCATTGACTACTGGAACGTAATTCAATTGAAACAAGTTTTCAAAAGTTCTTCTCGCATTTATTGATCTTCTTCTTTCTTCAGTATCATCTAATGTTAAAAGAATTTGAGATATATTAATTTTGTATTTAGAGAATGTTTGTGAAAATAAATTCATTAGTTCAATTTGACCTATAGATGCTATAGCTTGGCTTTTATCTAGTTTTAAATTTTTCTTATTATAATTCATCTTTTTACATCCAAGTGCAATCGCCCCAGAACTAACTATCACTACTTTTTTATTATTTGATCTTAATTTTTTAATATCTTTTGCAAAGCTTGATAACCACTTATTTCTAACTTTTTGATTTTTATCTACTATTAGAGATGATCCAATTTTTATTATAATAATTTTTGAATTCTTAAGATGCATATGAAATTAATTTAGATTTAATTTTAGATACTGAACTTTTCTTTAATGTTGATAGTGTTAATACCTCACATTTTTTGTTTTTGGAAAAATATTCTATCTTTTTTTTTATAACATCTTCATCCACTAAATCTATTTTATTTAAAACAATCAACTCTTTTTTTTTGGTAAGTTCAGAGCTATAATTTTGTAATTCTTTTTTGACCTGGTTATAAGATTGTATTAAATCTTCATTAGTAATATCTATTAGATGCAAAAGAGATTTACATCTCTCTATGTGTTTTAAAAATTGTGTACCGAGACCTGTTCCTTCATGAGCTCCTTCAATTAAGCCAGGAATATCAGCTAGAGTAATCTCTTTATTGTCATAAGTTGCAACTCCCAAATTTGGATTTAAAGTAGTAAATTGGTAATTTGCAATTTTTGGATTTGCATTTGTTACTGCTGCTAACAAGCTAGATTTTCCAGCGTTAGGTAATCCAATTATTCCAATATCAGCAATAGTTTTCAACTGAAGCCAAATTACAAATTCTTCACCGGCTATTCCTTTAGTATATTTTCTTGGAGCTCTATTAGTTGAACTTTTAAATCTTGTATTTCCCAATCCTCCTTTGCCACCACTAGCTGCAACAAACTCCTCACCTACTTTAGTAAAATCATATATTAATGTTTTATTATCTTCCTCAAATACTTGTGTTCCTAAAGGAACTTTGAGAATTAAATCTTCACCACCTTTTCCTGTACAGTTTTGACCTGAACCATTTTCACCTCGTTGTGCTTTATGATGTTGTTGATATCTATAGTCTATTAAAGTATTTAAGTTTTGCTCTGCTCTTAAAATAATTGAACCACCTTTTCCACCATCTCCACCATCAGGTCCTCCAAACTCAATGAATTTTTCTCTTCTAAAGCTTGGAGAGCCATCCCCACCATTTCCAGCTTTAATATAAATTTTTACTTGATCTAAGAATTTCATAATACAACGCTTTTTTAGTTGTACTATTAATTGGGTTTTACTGAAACAAAAGTTCTATCTGATTTAGTTTTTTTAAAAACTACTTTGCCTTTTATAACTGAAAATATTGAGTGATCTTTGCCCATTCCAACGTTTTCACCAGGAAATATCTTTGTACCCCTTTGTCTAACAATTATATTTCCAGGAATTACAGTTTCACCACCATACTTTTTAACCCCAAGTCTTCGTCCGGCGCTATCTCGTCCGTTTCTTGATGATCCACCTGCTTTTTTTGTTGCCATAACTTCTTCCTAGTTACTTACTTGTTTTCTTTTCTGTTACCTCTTTTTTTGAAGTTTTAGAAACTTTTTCAGTTTCTGAGAATACTTTACCATCTTTTGAAAAAATTTTGCTAATTTTAATCATTGAATATTGTTGTCTATGCCCATTTTTTCGTCTTGAATTTTGTCTTCTTCTTTTTTTAAAAATTAAAATAGTTCTGTTTTTACTATTCTTAATCAAATTTGCCTCTACTTTTGCACCTTCTACTGTTGGAGCTCCAATCTCAATTACTTTTTCATCACCATATGCAAGAATTTCTTTGAATTCTATTTTAGTATCAGGTTTAGAATTTGGTAATTTTTCAATCTTCAGGATTTCACCTGATCTAACTTTGTATTGTTTACCACCTGTTTGTATTACTGCGTAAGACATAAAGAATATGTAATTTTTAATTATCGCAATATAATCTTAGCTAAACCATAGTCAAGCTATATAAGCTAAAAATTATCCTTTAAATCCCTTAGTTTTGAAAAAGTTTTTAGATCATTTGCTTTAAGAAATATATTACATTCAAGCTCATCTTCTAAAATAGTCGGAATAGTGGGTAAATTATTTTTAAGATTATTTTTAATTTTTGCAATTTTTTCTTTGAGTTTTAAATTTTCAGGATCATTAGCTATACAAAAGTTTGAATTTTGTATTGTGTATTCGTGCCCACAATAGATTTCTGTATCTTTAGGAAGTTGTTTGATTTTTTTGAGAGAGTTGAACATTTGTTCATATGTGCCTTCAAATAATCTTCCACATCCAAGAGAAAATAAAGTATCACCAGTAAAAATTTTTTTTTCTTTAAAAAAATGAAAAGCTATATGTCCTTTTGTGTGACCAGGAATGTGATAAATTTTTGCCTCAAAGTTATCTTTTTTCCATATTTGATTATCTTCCAGTAAAATGTCAATTTCTGGGATACGATCTTTATCTCCTTTAAAGCCTATAACGCAAGAATCATATTTTTTTTTTAATTCACGATTTCCTCCAACATGATCGTGATGATGATGAGTATTAAGAATATATTTGAGATTTATTTTTTTTTTGTTTAAAAAGTTAATGATAGGTTTTGCCTCACTAGGATCGATAACGCATGCTATTTGAGTTTTTTCATCAATAATCAAATAACTAAAATTGTCCTTCAAACATTTTATAATCTCAATTTTCATTTTTTTTCAATTTGAAATATCCCAAGTTCACCAAACAAGTTTTTAAAGAATAAATTTGAATTATTTATATTAGATATATTCTTATTTTTTAAAGCTAAAGATTTAAAAATTTTAAAGCCAATTATTTCAGAAAATTTTACAAAGTCCTTAATTGTACACATATGAATGTTAGGTGTATTGTACCAATCGTTTGGCAGTGAATTAGTAATTGGCATCGTTCCTTTAATTAATAAATAAAGTCTTACTTTCCAATGTCCAAAATTAGGAATAGTAACAATAGCTTTTTTGCCAACTCTTAAAAGTTCTTTAATTACTAACTCTGGATTAATAAAAGCTTGTAAAGTTTGTCCAAGAACAACATAATCAAATGAATTATTTGGAAATTGTTTTAAATCAAATTCGGCATTACCCTCAATAACAGTCAATCCTTTTGCAATACAAATTTGAACTTTTTCCTTAGAAATTTCGATGCCCCTAATATTAATATTTTTATTAGCTTTTAAAAATTCCATTAAAGTTCCATCATCACAGCCAACATCTAATACACTTGAATTATTTTCAATCATATCAGCAATAATTTTATATTCAGTTTTCATTATAATTCTCAACAAAAGATTGATCTAAAAAATTTTTAAGAGTTTTTAAAAAATCTGGTACATCTAATAAAAATGAGTCATGGCCTTTATCAGACTCTATTTCAACAAAACCCACGTCTGCACCTATTGCATTTAGAGCAATAACGATCTCTTTATTTTCTTGAGTTGGATAAAGCCAGTCGGATGTAAAAGATATTATAAAAAATTTAGTTTTTGTATTTTTAAAGGCATTAGATAAATTGCCGTGAAATTGTTTTTCTAAATCAAAATAATCCATTGCTCTTGTTATATAAAGATAGCTATTTGCATCGAATCGATCTACGAATACTGATCCTTGATATCTTAGATAACTTTCAATTTGAAAGTCAGCATCAAAACCAAATTTTAGATCATCTCTCTCTTGCAATTTTCTTCCAAATTTTTCTTGGAGCCCCTTTTTGGATAAATAAGTGATATGTGCAGCCATTCGAGCTACAGCCAGTCCTTTATCAGGCACAATGTTTTTTGTGCTATAGTTTCCCTCTAACCAATTATGATCAGCCGTAATTGCTTGTCTACCCAGCTCATTGAAAGCAATATTTTGTGCCGAATGACTATATGTGCAAGCAATTGGTATTGCAGTTCTAGCTTTGTCAGGAAAATTACTTACAAATTGTAAAACTTGCATTCCACCCATTGAACCTCCCACAACTGAAAAAAGTTTTTTTATCCCAAAAAAGTCTAATAAATTTATTTGAGCATTAACTATGTCATTAATCGTTATAACTGGAAAGTCTGTACCATATATTTTTTTTGTTTTAGGATTTTCATGACTTGGTCCAAAAGATCCCATGCACCCACCAATCACATTTGCACAAATAACAAAATATTTATTTGTATCAATTGATTTATTTGGACCAACGGCATACGTCCACCATCCATCTTTTTTTGTTATTGGATTTATGCCTGTAACAAATTGATCTCCTGTTAAAGCATGGCAAACTAAAATTGCATTATCTTTATTTTCATTAAGAGTTCCATAGGTTTCATAAGCCAATGGAAAATTACTGATAGTCTGACCACAATCTAATTTTAGTGGTTTTTCAATAATTAATGTTTTTATATTATCTTTAATATTCATAATATTGCTGAGAATTGAATTATGCGAGAAAAACTTTTTTAGCGGTTTTTTTAAAGCGCTCGCAATTCAGGTAAATCAGCGCATAAATTTTGTACAAGAAGTTATTTGGTATGTCAATTTTAAAAATATTTACACTTAAACTATATGAAAAATTCTTATTTTAATTATAAAGAGCATAAAAATTAAAAAGATGAGTATTGTAAGATTCAAAAAACTAAATATTGAGGCCTATAAACCAGGCAAATCTAGTATTAAGAAATTTAGAAAGATTATTAAACTTTCTGCAAACGAGTCTGCTTTAGGAATGAGTTCAAGGGTTAAAAAGGCTATTTCTAGTAAAGGATTAAATTTTTTTAGATATCCAGATGGAAAATCAAAAAAATTAAGAAGTCAAATTGCAAAAAAATTCAAATGTAATAAAGACAGAATTATTTGCGGGGCAGGCTCTGATGAAGTAATTCAGATGTTGTGTCAATTATTTTTAAAACCTAGAGATGAGGTTATTGTTCCACAATTCAGTTTTTTGATGTACAGAATTTATGCAAAAATAGTTGGAGCAAATGTTATTTATTCAAGAGAAACTAACTTTAAAGTTTCTGTGTCTGAAATCATCAAAAAAGTTTCAAAAAAAACTAAGATTGTTTTTTTAGCCAATCCAAATAATCCAACAGGAACTTATCTTACTAAATTTGAATTAATTGAATTAAGAAAAAAATTAAGAAAAAATATTTTGTTAGTTGTAGATGACGCTTATGCAGAATATATGAAAAACACTGATTACAAATCTGGTTTAGATTTATTTAGAAATAAACAAAATGTTTTTATATTGAGGACGTTTTCTAAGATTTATGGCTTGTCATCTTTGCGAGTTGGATGGGGTTACGGATCAAAGAAAATTATTGATGCACTCAATATAATTAAACCACCATTTAATGTTAATGAAGTTGCACAAAAAGCAGCAGTAGAGTCACTCAAAGATAGTAAATTTATTTCTAGATCAATAAAACATAATATCCTCTACGCGAAAAAATTAAAAAATTTTTTGAACAAGTATGATATTAGTTCAAATAAGGTTTCTGCAAATTTTTTGTTATTAAACTTTACGAAATGTAAATTTGGGGCTAGATATATTTATAAAAAATTAAAATCAAAAGGCATCATTTTAAGGTCTACAGAAGATGGTTATAAAATAAGAAATATGTTGCGATTAACAATTGGATCTAAAAGTGAAAACTTTAAATTTATGAAAGAAGTAGAAATTATTTTTAAAAAATGAAAAAAGTACTTATCATTGGATGTGGGCTATTAGGATCATCTTTAGTAAGAAGAATTTCTAGATATAAAATAGCAAAAAAAATATTTATTTATGAAAAATCAAAATCAAATATTTCAAAGATTAGAAGACTTAAGTTACCCGGAATAGTAGTTAATTCATTAGAGGATGGTGTGGTCAATTCAGATTTAGTTATTTTATGCACACCTATCAGTGAGTATAAAAAGCTTATTATCAAAATTAATAAATTTATTTCATCAAAGACAATTATTACAGATATTGGTTCTTCAAAAATTGAGTCTTCAAAAATTATTAAAAAGTTTTTGAAAAAAGGTGTTCAATGGATTCAAAGCCACCCTATAACAGGATCAGAAGTAAGTGGACCAGAGCATGGTAAAGAAAATATGTTCAAAGATAAGTGGTGCGTTTTAATTAAAGATAAAAAAACTAACTCAAAAAATTTAAAATTTTTAAACTCTTTTTGGAAAAAAGTTGGTTCTAAAACAATCATGATGAACGTGGAAAAGCATGATAAAATTTTCTCAATTACAAGCCATTTACCACACTTGATCGCTTACAATTTAGTTAAATCTGCTCAAGATTTTGAAAAAATACAAAAATATGATTTAATTAAATATAGTGCGGGTGGTTTAAGAGATTTTTCACGTATAGCAGCATCGAATGAAATAATGTGGCGAGACATTTTTTTTGATAATAAAGTTAATGTTTCAAAAGCTGTTGATATATTTATAAAAAATTTAAATTCTTTTAAAAAAGATATTAATTCAAAAAATAGCAAGTCAATTATTAAGAAATTGATACAAACAAAAAAAGTTAGATCTAAAATCTTAAAACTAAAACAGGATATAAATAAACCTGATTTTGGAAGAAATTAATATTTATTAATATTAGTTACTTTTTTGACTTTTAATTTAGCAGTTCTTTTAATCAACTCTATCGTTGTTTTTATTGGCATTATTAATACTTTTTTTTTTGGGCCATAAGCATGAATAAACTTGTATCTATCAAGACATATCCCCACGTGACCTTTCCAAAAAATTATATCACCTTTATTAAGTCTTTTATTTTTCTTCTTTTTGCAATATTTCAATTGATCTTTAGAATCTCTAGGAAAAAAAATTCTGTTATAGTAAAAATACATTTGAATTAATGCTGAGCAATCTATACCATTTGAAGTTTTACCTCCCCATAAATATTTACTTTTTAAAAATGATTTTATTATTTTTGAGTAATCTTTTTCGATATGGTCTATCTTTTTTGTATCGCTTTTTTTAATCCATTTGTTTTTTTCAAATTCTATATAGCTTTTATTTTCATCTAAAACAGAAATACCCGAAGCAAAATATAGAAAATCTTTTGATTTTATTATCTTATTATTTTTTTTTATATATATTCTAGATTTTAATTTAAAAATTTTTAGTTTGGGATTAAAATAGTTAAAAAATTTTTTTTTTTTTATATAACCTACGTAATTATCAAAATTAGTTTTAATTTTAAACCAATTTTTATTTCCTCTTAGTATTTTAAATTTTTCTCCATATAAAATTTGAGATAAAACTTCTGAATTTGAAGAAGGTTTAAAATTAATATTTCCTACAGGGTGATTAAAAAAATTATTTTTCATAAATTTTTAATTTATTCTTTATGATCCACAAAATAATCAAAGATGGTATTACCATTAATGCTGTAAGAACAAAAAATATTCCCCAATCTCCATTTAACCAATCGACAAGAGCACCAGATGAGGAGGCCAAAGTAGTCCGTCCAGCAGTCCCTAATGATGCAAGAAGAGCATATTGAGTAGCTGTGTAAGTTCTATCAACTAGCAAAGATATAAATGCCACAAAAGCTACAGTTGCGAATGCAGCTGCGATATCATCAAAGATTACAGCGATTGCAAAAAGAAGTTCAGATCTCTCACTCCATGCTAACAAACTAAATAATAAATTAGTACTTGCCATTAAAATTCCCGCTATAAACATTGCTCTTATAACACCAGATCTTATTACAAGAAGACCCCCAAGAAGTGTGAAAATAACAGTTGTAATCCAACCTAAAGTTTTAGAATAAATTGCAATATCAGATTTTGTAAAACCAATTTCCTTATAAAAAATAATCGACATTCGCCCGAGAAAAGCTTCCCCTATTTTAAATAAAAAGATAAACCCCAATATGCCTAAAGCAATTTTAAAACCATTTTTTTTAAAAAAACTTATTAAGGGCCCACTGATGGTGCCACCAACCCAAGTAAATATTTTCGAGACTACATTTGAATTTTTAAATTTTTTACTAATGAACATGTCATTTTCTCTTTGTTTAATATCTCTATCTTTATGATTACTTTCATTTATGAACATTAGTCCAATATTCATTAAAATTATTAAAATACCTAAAATGAGAAAGGTGAATTGCCAATAATTTTGTATTCCTAAATTTTCAAAAAATTCAGCTGAAAATAAAGAGATTACACCACCTAATTTATATCCACTCCACCATCCAACTACCGCCATGGCAGCACCAGCAGCCATTGCTTTATCCTCGTTTTCTCCAATTTGTTCAATTCTTAAAGCATCAACTGTAATATCCTGAGTAGCTGATGCTATTGCAATCAACAATCCTACTGATATTACAAATGCTAAATTTTCAGATGGATCAATTATGCTCCAAAAAAGTAGAGAAATTAAAATTAATAATTGCATCAAAACAATCCAACCTCTTCGATGCCCAATTTTTTTAGTGAGGAAAGGTATTTTAATTCTATCAATTAATGGAGCCCATAAATAATTAAAAGCATAAACTGCAAATATTAGTCCTGCCCACCCAACTGTTGATCTACTTAAACCGTCTTCTTTAAGCCATAAACTAAGACTGCTTCCAATCAAAACCCATGGGAAACCTGAGATAGCACCTAATAGCAAAATTTTTATCATTCTTTTATCAAAGTAGACTGAAAAACTTTCCGAAAATGATTGTTTTTTAACTTCAATCATAACTAATTTCTCCAAAATGATGGTAAAAACAAAACAAGTATTGCAAATAGTTCAAGTCTACCCAAAATCATACCTATACTTAATATCCATTTAGAAACGTCTGGTAGAGATGAGAAATTACTATTTGGTCCAATTATGGATCCCAATCCTGGGCCAACATTTGATATGGAAGTAGCAGCTCCAGAAATTGAAGTAACAAAATCAAGTCCAGTTAAAGTAAGTAATGCTGCAATTAAAAAAAAAATTATTAAATACATATAAATAAAAGAAATTATTGAGGAAATAAACTTGTTATCAATAGGATTTTGATCGTATTTTAAGATAAAAATTCCTTTTGGGTAAATAATTTTTTTCAAATTATTGATGATAAATGAATACAATATTTGGATTCTAAATATTTTGATACCACATGTTGTTGAACCAGCACACCCGCCGATAAACATTAAGATTAAAAATAAAACTAATGGAAAACTCCCCCAATTATCAAATTGAGCATTTACATAACCAGTTCCAGTTAATATTGATACAATATTGAATATTACAGATCTGAAGCTATATGAGTCAAAGTCATTGATTATGATATAAATTGATAAAATAATTATAGACGAAATGACAATCTTTAAAAAAGTAATAATTTGAATATCTTTAAAAAAAATTAATTTATTTCCACTAATGAACTTTATGTAAGCAATAAATGGCAAGCTACCCAAAATAATAAAAACTATAGCTGAGGTTTCAATTAGTGCACTATTAAAAAAACCTATAGATTGATTATAATTTGAAAATCCACCTGTTGCGATTGTTGTCATGGAATGTGTTACACTATCAAAAATATTCATACCAAAAAAATTATATGATATAGCACAAAGGGTAGTAAGCCCTATGTAAATATATATTAATCTTATTGCAATTTGTTTAGATTTAGGAAAAATTTTTTCAGAGGAGTCATTGTTGGAAATCTTAAATAATTGCATTCCACCAACATTCATTATTGGCATTAGTGTAATTGCCATTACTATAATTCCAATACCACCTAACCATTGAAGTATAGCTCTCCATAATAAAATACCCTTTGGCATATCATCAAGATTAGCTATGATTGTTGAACCGGTTGTTGTTATTCCAGACATACTCTCAAAAAATGCATTTGTGAAAGTAAAATTTACTGTAGAAAATACAAAAGGAAGAGATCCAAAAATTGCTATACTAAGCCAAGATAATGATGTTAGTAAAAATGCTTGTTGTAAATTTAATTTTTTATCGTGATCTAGGTTTGATAAAAAAAACAAAGTACCAAAAATAATTGTTACTATAGAGGCTCCAAAAAAAGAGGAGTCAATTTCTTTATATAAAAATTGAGCAATAATTGGAATGAACATGAAAAGCCCAAGGATTATTTGAAGAATTCCAAGCGTAAAAAAAACAGTTTTATAATTAGGCATTTTGAAAGAACATTATTTTATGGTAAATAAATTTCAACTCTATATGAATTAACTTAATCATATATTTTAGATTTTATAAGCAATATTTATGATTAAAAAAGAAAACTTAGATAAAACGAGTGCTTGGCCTTTTGTAGAAGCAAAAAAAATGCTTCGTGAGAGAAAACTATTTATAGAAAAAAAAGGAAAAATAACTCTACAAACAGGATATGGTCCCAGTGGTCTTCCACACATTGGTACATTTGGAGAGGTCGCTAGAACATCTATGATTGTAAATGCTCTTAAGCATTTAACAAATCTTCCAACAGAGATTATAACTTTTTCAGACGATATGGACGGCTTAAGAAAAGTTCCAGATAACGTGCCTAAAAAAGAATTGTTAGAAAAAAATTTACACAAACCTCTTACTCAGGTTCCTGATCCGTTTGATAAGTATAGTAGTTTTGGTGAGCATAATAATCAAATGTTAAAAAAATTTTTAGATAAGTTTAATTTTACATACAATTTTAAGAGTTCAACAGAACTTTATAAATCAGGTTTTTTTAACTCATCTCTTCAAGTTATTTTAGAAAACTACGAGGGGATTATGAACATAATTTTACCTACTTTAGGAAAGGAACGTCAAAAAACTTACAGCCCTTTTTTGCCTATTTGTCCTGAAACTGGCCATGTTTTAGAAATTCCAATTAAAGAAATAAATATAAAAGATTCAAAAATTATTTTTGACAACAATGGTAAAGAATTGGAGAAAAGTATTTTTAATGGAAATTGTAAACTTCAGTGGAAAGTTGATTGGGCTATGAGGTGGTATGCCTTAGATGTAGACTTTGAGATGTATGGGAAAGATTTAATTGAAAGTGCTACTTTATCTTCAAAAATAATAAAACTAATTGGAAAAGCTAATCCTTCTGGATTCGCTTATGAATTATTCTTGGATGAAAAAGGTGAAAAGATTTCAAAATCTAGAGGAAATGGAATCACTATAGATCAGTGGCTTGAATATGCATCACCAGAAAGTTTGTCTTTATATATGTATCAAAATCCAAAAAGAGCAAAAAAACTATACAAGGAGATAGTGTCTAAAACTGTTGATGAGTATTTGGAATTGTTAGAAAAAACAAAAAATCAAGATGAATTACAGCTTTTAATGAATCCGTTATGGCACGTTCATAATAGCGATATACCAAAAGAACAAATGATCATGTCTTTTTCTATGCTACTTAATCTAGTTGAAACCAGCAATGCTGATAGTAAAGATCTTTTGTGGAAATTTGTTAAAAAATATAAAAAAAATATTCTAGAAAAAGACCATCCAATTTTTGATAAACTAATTGGTTATGCAATTAAATATTTCAATGATGTTCTTAAAAAGAGGAAAAAATATAAAAAACCAAATAGCGATGAAAGAATAGCTTTAGAAGCTTTAGTTAATAAACTTGATGATTGTAATGACAAAATGTTACCTGAGGATATTCAAACAATAATCTATTCAACTGGAAAAGAAAATGGTTACTCAAAAAATCTGAGAGATTGGTTTAAACTTATTTATGAAGTTGTATTTGGTGACGAAAATGGACCAAGAATGGGTTTTTTTATAAGTTTTTTTGGTGTTAAAGAAACAAAAGATCTTATAAAAAATAAAATTAAATAATGTTTTCAAATATAAGATCATTAATATTTAAACTAGACCCTGAGACAGCGCATAATTTAGCTATTAAGTCTTTAAAATTAAATTTTGTTCCTTATACAACAGATAAAAATAAAGATGACCCTTTATTTAAAGCAGAATTGTTTGGAAATAATATAGAAAATCCCATCGGCATGGCAGCTGGATTTGATAAAAATGCCGAGGTATATAACTCTTTATTCAAATTAGGCTTTGGTTTTGTTGAAGTAGGAACTATCACACCATTAAAACAGTTTGGAAATCCAAAACCAAGAGTTTTTAGATTAGTTGAGGACGAGGCCTTAATAAATAGACTTGGCTTTAACAATCTTGGTGCAGAAAATATAATTAGCAAAATTAAAGTAAATAAAAAAATAGGAACACTTGGAATTAACATTGGACCTAATAAAGATACAAAAGACAGAACAAAAGATTATTTAAAATGTCTCAATATCTTTAATCAAGTGGCAGATTATATAACAATTAATATTTCATCTCCAAACACTGAAAATTTAAGAATGTTACATAATCAAAAACAATTAGATGATTTATTAAAAAGTATTGAAAAAGAAAAGAAAAACATTAACTCAAAAATTCCCATTGTAGTAAAAATATCACCAGATATTAGTGATGATGAAATTGATAAAATATCACAAGTTCTTTTGAGTAATAATGTTAAAGGAGTTATTGTCTCAAATACATCTGACTCAACAAGAGAAAGTTTAGCTAATATTCAAAAATATCAAAAAGGTGGATTATCTGGGAAACCGATAAAAAAAAAATCTACTATTTTGATAAATAAATTTTACAAATTACTTAAAGGTAGAATCAAAATTATAGGAGTAGGGGGTGTTGACTCTGGCGCCAGTGCTTATGAAAAATTTCTAGCTGGAGCAAATTATCTTCAACTTTATACTGGTATGGTTTATAGGGGTCCAAATATTGTTAACATGATTAAAAAAGAGTTGAGTGAATTATTATTAAAAGAAGGTGTCAAAAATTTTAATGAAATTGTAGGAAACGAAACAAATACTTAAATCTAATAAACTTGACGTTATGAAAATCTCACTTTATATAGATCTTGGTTTATGTCAAAAAAATGTGAATTAACAGGAAGAATTCCACTGAAAGGTCATAATGTTAGTCATGCTAATAACAAGACTAAAAGGAGATTTTTACCTAATTTAAAAAAAGTGAAATTTACCAGTGAGCTTTTAAAAAGAAGCATTAAACTTACAGTTAGTAATGCTGGTGTAAGATCAGTAGACAAGATGGGAAGTTTTGATGAGTTTTTAAAAATTGTGAAAAATAAAAATTTGTCCCCAAGGTTAAAGAAATTAAAAAAAAGTTTATTAATAAAGTCTCCATATCAAAAAAAAACAGTTCAATCTAAAACAGTCTAATGAATAAACTCTTTATTCTTCTATCGTTTATGATGGGAGTGGTTGTTTTATCTTCAAATTATCTTGTTCAATTTCCTGTAAACTATTATGGGCTAAATGAACTTCTGACTTATGGAGCCTTTAGTTATCCAATAGCCTTTTTAATTACAGATTTAGCAAATAGATCTTATGGAAAATTTGTTGCAAGAAAAGTCGTTTATCTTGGTTTTTTATTAGGCATCGGTTTTACGATTGTATTTTCTACAAACTTTGGAGATTTAATATCTATTAGAATTGCAATTGGATCTGGAACTGCCTTTTTGACTGCTCAACTTATAGATGTTCAAATATTTGATAATTTAAGGAAAAAGAAGTGGTTTATAGCTCCATTAACTTCTTCAATGATTGGATCAACTATTGATACTTTCTTATTTTTTTCAATTTCATTTTATGGAACTGGTATACCATGGTTTACTTTGGCACTTGGGGATTTAGGAGTAAAGATATTTGTAGCATTAATTATGCTAATTCCATTTAGATTGTTACTAAAAACATTTAAACCAATTTAGATTTAATAAAGATATTTATAAGCTAAAATCTTATAAGCCAATTTTGCAACTAAGAAATTATAAGAGTTGAAACCTTTTATTGGGGACAATTCATTTATATCAGCACCTACAATGTTTGAATTTTTTGCCGCTATTTTAATTATATTTAAGGTTTCATCCCAAAGCAATCCACCAGGCTCAGGAGTTCCAGTCGCAGGCATAATACTTGAATCTAATCCATCTACATCAAATGTTAGGTAGACAGTTTTATTTTTTATGAGTTTTTTAAAATTTCGAATATTCCAATTAGTCTTATCTTTAGCCCAAAAAATATTTATCCTTGATTTATTTTTTTTTAAAAAAGGTATTTCACTCTCAGAAATATTTCTAATCCCAAATGAAATTAAAGATACATTTTTGTGATCTAAACATCTTCTTATTGCAGAAGCATGTGAAAACTTTTCTCCATTATAACTATTTCTTAAATCTGCATGAGCGTCAAAATGCAATAAACAAATCTTTTTAAATTTTTTAACGAAAGGCTCAATACACCCAGGAGTTATTGAATGTTCACCACCAAATGTCATTGGGAAAAGTTTATTATCTAAAATTTCCTTATTAATAACTGATATTTTTTTTAGGGCCTTTTTTATATTTTTATTAATTTTGAAGGGTTTTAAAGTCTTAATACCTATTTTTTTATAAGGCTCACAATTAAGCTCTTCATCATAAAGCTCTACTTGATGAGAAGCTTTGATTATTTCTCTTGGACCATTCTTTGTTCCTTTGCCATAACTTACAGTTTTTTCTAAACCAAAAGGAACAATAACAACTTTCTCTTTAAAACTAAATTTATTATCAATTCCAAGAAATCCATTTTTATTTGAAAGATATTTCAATTTATTTATCCAAAAATTTGAGAAAAATTTTTTCTTTTTCTATTTTTCCATTCACCTTTATGGTAAGCGTCACTTGCAATTAATGGTAGTACGCTAGTAGCTTCAGCAAAAACCATTTGTTCTTTAGTTATATCTACTTTCCCCCATGAGCTTGCCTCTTTCAAAGTTGAACTACTACATGCACCATCCCTTGAGTCAGCAACTGTTATTTGTACAGCATATTTATGCATATCAACTTCTTTCCCTAATAATTCTGCACAGATTACAGTATCTTGAATAAAATTCTTTGGTACACCACCTCCAATCATAAAAAGACCAGATCCTTTTGATTGAATTTTTATTTCTGTTAATTCTCGAAATTCTCTAATTGAGTCAATTGATACGTGTTTTTTGGGATTTTTTTCCTGATGAATTACCAAACCAAAACCAGCGCTTGAGTCAGTAAAAGCTGGACAAAAAATTGGAACATTATTGTCAAAAGCGGTTTCAATTAATGATTCTTTTTTTACAGAATTCTTTTTTAAGTATTTGCCTATCTCGTAAATAAATTCTCTTGAGGTATAATTTCTTGGCTCTAAAGAGTCTGCGATATCACAAATTTTTTTATCACAGATCTGTAATTCATCTTCATCAATATAAGTATCGTAAATTCTATCTATATAGTTTTTTCTTAACTCAGCATCTTTTTGAAACTGTGAGCCTTGGTAATGTTTGAATCCAAGAGCTTCAAAAAAATCCATATCTATTATAGAGGCGCCTGTTGCAACAATTGCATCTACCATATTATATTTTACTAAATCTTTATAGATATTCATACATCCAGCTGCAGAGGTTGATCCTGCTAATGTTAAAAATATTGTACAATCTTTATCTTTTAGCATTTCATTATAAATGTTTGCTGCATTTGCGGTTTCTCTAGAAACAAAGGACATTTTTTCCATAGAAGAAATAATTTTTCTTGAATCAAAAGATGTAATATCAATATGTTCAACTGGATATTTAAGAAAATCTTTTTTGCTATTATGACCTAAGTTTTTTTTTTCTGACATTAAGCAACTAACGTAGCTTTATCGGTATTTTTATCATAGAGACTCATTATTGGGCTATCTTCAACCTCGTAAATTTTGTCAGAATAAAAACCATTAAAATGTGTTCTAAATGTAAGTCCGTAAGCACCTAACTGACCAAGCTCAACATAATCATTTTCTTTTATATTATTTGGTAGAAGGAAAGGGCCTTTCATATAATCCATACTGTCACATGTTGGACCATAAAAATCAAAAGCAGTTAATTTTTTTGAAATAATTTTATTTGTATTATCTTTAATCATTTTTGCCGGATAGACTATATTTGGTGTTCCTGCATCAAAAAGTGTTCCGTAAGTACCATCATTTATATATAGTTTTTGTTTTTTTCTTAAATTAACTCTGACAATAGTTGATCCACTTTCTGCGACCAAGGCTCTACCTGGTTCACATATTATTTCTGGTAAATTGTTTAGTTTTAAATTCTCTAAACTTTTTTTGATTTCATTAAAATAATTATCTAATGATTGAGGGACTAAATCTGGATAAATTGTTGGAAACCCACCCCCAACATTTATATAATTAGGAATTATTTTAGTTTTTTTAATTAAATTTCCTATTTCACTTATACCCTTAGTATAAGAAATTGGATGCATACATTGTGAACCTACGTGAAAGCTTAAACCAATTTTATTGGCATATTGCTTAACTAGCCTTAAGAGTCCCGAAGCTTCAGAGTTCACCGCTCCAAATTTTTTAGACAAATCAATTTCTGCATGTTCATTAGAAACTGCAGCTCTTACAAAAAGCTCAAGATCTTTAGCATGACCTGTGCTTTCGATTATTTTAATCAACTCATCTTTTGTATCAAGAGCAAATGTTTTTACACCATATTTAAAATAAGCATCACTAATACTTTCACGGCTTTTTACAGTATGCATAAAAGAGCATTTTGCTGATTGACTGAATTTTCTTACAACTTTTATTTCCTCAACTGATGCAACGTCAAATTGATCTATACCACTTTTAATTAAAGTCTTTATTACTTCTGAATTTGGATTAGTTTTTACAGCATAAAGAATTTTGCCTGGAAACTTCTTTTGAAAAAAATTTGATGCAGAAAGAATTGACTTCTTTCTTATACAATACACCGGTTTGTTTGGTCTCAGTTGATTTACTAAATCCTCAACTGACTTAAATTTTTGCATTAAATATGCCCCCTAAAAAAAATTTAACAAAAAAAAAGCTTTTTATTTAAAAAACTTTAATATTTCAGGCAATTAATTCAATAGTTATTCAATGTAAAGAAAATAATGACCTCTTGAATTGTGGAAAAAAATCACCATATTTTACTCATGAAATCACAAGGGACATTACAAAATTTGAGCGATTTTGATAACAAATCCCTATTAATTGTTGATGACGATAATCCTTTTAGAGAGAGGTTAGCTAGAGCAATGGAAAAAAAGGGTTTCGAGGTTATTCAAGCTGAAGGTGTAAAAAAAGGCATAGATTCAGTCAGAGCAAAAAAACCAGGCTTTGCAGTTGTAGATTTAAGATTAGGTGATGGCAATGGTTTAGAGGTAGTTAAAGAAATCCAATCTTCAAATTCTTCTAGTAGAATTATAATGTTAACTGGTTATGGAAATATTCCTACCGCAGTCGCTGCAATTAAAGAGGGTGCAATTGATTATCTTGCAAAACCTGCAGATGCAGATGATGTCGAAAAAGCTCTATTGGCTGATCCCTCAAAAAAAGCAGCCCCTCCAGAAAATCCAATGTCTGCAGATAGAGTTAAATGGGAACATATTCATAGAGTTTTTGAATTATGTAACAGAAATGTTTCTGAAACTGCAAGAAGATTAAAAATGCATAGAAGAACCCTACAAAGAATTTTATCTAAAAGATCACCTAGATAAATTTTCTAAATTTAAATATTTTTTTTGCTAAAATTGTTAATAATATGATTTTAATTATTTCAGCTAATAAAAAAGGTGTAATTCCTAATTCGATTAATGGTTTATCCCATCCTATTAATGTGCCAAGCCACAAAATTCCAAATATATAGATTGTAGATACAGAAAGCGTTAATTTTAGAAAAATTATAAAATAATTATCTTTTAATTTTACAAATGAAGCTAAATAAGTAGCAAATAAAAATCCAATTAAATACCCCATTGTTGGTCCAGTAAAATAAATTAAACCAACACCTCTTTCTGGAGAATTTGAGAATACAGGCAACCCAACAATACCTTCTAATAAATATAGGCTAACTGTAGCTAAACCAATTTTATATCCAAAACTTAAACCAAGAAACAAGACAACAAAAGTTTGCATCGTCATTGGTACTGGATAAAAAGGAATTTTTATTTTTGCAGAGATTGCAAGTAAAATTGAACCAAAAAAAATTAAAGATAGAGATTTAATAATTTTTGATTGAGTAATTTCTATAATTAAATTCATAATAAACAATACCTTTATTTTTGTTGATAATCTATAAATAAATAATCTTTAAAATATGATATACATTTTTTAATTCAAAGATAATGATATCAGTATAATAATAATTCTTAATGAATAAAATTAAAAAAACAGATCATTTTTACCTCATAGATGGTTCTGGTTATATTTTTAGAGCCTATTATGCACTTCCTCCACTGACACGTAAAAGTGATGGATTGCCAACAGGAGCTGTAAGCGGATTTTGTAGTATGCTTTTCAAATTATTAGAAGACGCAAAGTCAGATAAAAATTTACAGAAGCCAACACATTTTGCGGTAATTTTTGACTCAGCTAGAAAAACATTTAGAAACGAAATTTATAGTGAATATAAAGCTAATCGATCAGAGGCTCCTGATGATTTAGCACCACAATTTGAATATATCAGAAAATCAGTCTTGGCATTTAATTTACCATCAGTTGAATTGATTAATTATGAAGCAGACGACTTAATTGCCACTTATGTAGACAAAATCTTAAATGAAGGTGGTAAAGTAACTATAGTATCTTCTGACAAGGATTTAATGCAACTGTATAAAAAAGGTGTTCGGATATATGATCCAATGAAAAATAAATTCATTACAGAGGAAGATGTTCAAAAGAAATTTGGTGTAGATTCCAGTAAAGTTATAGATGTTCAATCTTTGGCAGGTGATAGTAGTGACAATGTACCTGGGGTTCCAGGAATTGGAATTAAAACAGCAGCTGAATTAATTAATAAGTATGGCACTTTAGAAAAGCTTTTGAATTTTGCTAATGAGATAAAACAAAATAAGAGAAGGGAAACTCTTATTGAAAATAAAGACAAGGCTCTAATTAGTAAAAGATTAGTTACATTAAAAAATGATGCCCCAGTCAAAATAGAGTTAAATGAGTTTAAATTAAAAGATATTGATAAAGATAAACTTTACAAATTTTTAAGAGAGATGGAATTCAATAGATTATTAAGTTCTGCAATATCTGTTTATGGCGAACCAGACATTTTAATAAAAAAAGAGAGGAGAAACAGCATCAGTAAAGAAAAGCCAATAAAAAAAAATGATTATCATTTGATTGTCGACATCGAAGAATTAGATCTTTGGATCAATGAAGCTGAAGAGGCTGGAGAAGTTGCGGTAGATACAGAAACTAATTCGCTTGATCCTCATCAAGCTGATTTAGTTGGAATTTCCTTAAGTTCAAAGATAGGCAAAGCTTGTTATATACCCATAGGACATAAATCAAAAAAATGTTTAGATAAAAATTTGGTTTTAAAAAAACTTAAACCTTTATTGGAAGACTTAAGTATAAAAAAGATAGGACAAAATATAAAATTTGATTTTATAATATTTTTCAGGCAAGGAATTAAAATTTCATCTATGGAAGATACAATGCTCATGTCATATGTATTGGATGCTGGTAAAAATAGGCATAACATGGACACACTTGCACAAATTCACTTAGATCATAAAAATATAGCATTTAAAGATTTGGTTGGAACAGGAAAAAAAGAGATTAACTTTAGTGAGGTTGACATTGAAAAAGCTAAAGATTATGCGGCAGAAGACGCAGATGTTACTCTAAGATTATATCAAAAGTTTAAAAAAAATCTCAAGTTAGAAAATATGATAAATATTTATGAAATTTTTGAAAAACCAATGATTGAAATATTAGCGCTAATGGAAATAGAGGGAATTAAAATTGATAATAAATTTCTTAAAAGCTTGTCCTTAAAATTTGAGAAAAAAATTTCAAAGATTGAAAATGAAGTTTTTAAAATTTCAAAAAAGAAATTTAACATTGCGTCACCAAAACAGCTTGGTGAAATAATTTATAACGATTTGAAGATAGCAAGTCTTAAAAAAACAAAAAAAGGAGGATTTGCAACAAGCGCATCAGTCTTAGAGGATTTAGCTTTTAAAGGCCATAAATTTCCTAAACTTGTGTTAGATTGGAGACAATTATCAAAATTGAAAAATACATACACAGACTCTTTGCCTGAGTATATAAATCCAAATACAAAAAGAGTTCATACCTCCTTCCTGCTTGCAGCGACTACTACAGGAAGACTTGCGTCTAGCGACCCAAACTTACAAAATATCCCAATTAAATCTGAAGATGGAAAAGATATTAGAAAAGCTTTTGTAACAAACCCAGACTATGCTTTAATCTCTGCAGATTATAATCAAATTGAAATGAGAATCTTGGCTGATTTAGCAGATGTAAAAGAACTTAAGAAAGCCTTTAAAAATAACGAGGACATACATTCACTAACAGCTAGTCAAATATTTAATGTGGATATTAAGAAGGTGAAACCTGATCAGAGACGAAAAGCAAAAGCAATTAATTTCGGAATAATCTATGGAATATCTCAATATGGACTTGCAAAACAAATTAATGTAACCAATCACGAAGCTGAGGAATTTCTCAATTCTTATTTTGCTAGATTTCCAGAAATTAAAACTTATATGGATCAAACAATTAAATTTTGTAGAAAGAATGGTTATGTAAATAATATTTTTGGAAGAAGATCACATTTTATAAGTATTAATGATAAAAATTATAATGTCAGGAATTTTCAAGAACGAGCAGCAATTAATGCTCCGATTCAAGGATCTGCCTCTGAAATTATGAGATTAGCAATGATAAGATTGATGAATAGATTAAATGATAAAAAATTTGATAGAACAAAAATGTTACTTCAAATTCATGATGAGCTGATTTTCGAGACACCCAAAGAAGAAGCAAAAAGAATCAGTAAAATTATAATTGAGGAAATGTCTAGCGCAGCAAAGAGTGATCAACATTCTTTTTCAATACCTTTAACCGTAGATATTAATATAGGTGATAATTGGGGTTCTCTACATTAGTTTAAATATTATTGCCCAAATTAGAACAATTTAGTATTTTTATATTACTATATGCAAAAACAAACAATTGCTCTAATTGATGATGATCGAAATATATTAACAAGTTTAAGTATTGCTTTAGAAAAAGAAGGATTTAAGGTTCAGACATATATTGATGGAGAAAGTGCTTTAATTGGACTTACAAGAACACCACCTGACTTAGCGATTATTGATATAAAAATGCCAAAAATGGATGGGGAAGAGTTGTTGAAAAAATTAAGAAAAAAAACTTCCATGCCAGTAATATTCTTGACCTCAAAGGATGATGAAATTGATGAACTTCTTGGCTTAAAATTAGGAGCAGACGATTTTGTGAAAAAATCAGGAGGTTTTTCAATTAAAGTATTAATTGAGAGAATCAGAGTACAATTAAGAAAAAAAGACTCGAAAGACACTTTGGAGGAAAATAAAAGCATCATATCTCATGGAAAGCTCAAGCTAGACCCATCTCAACTAGAGTGTGAGTGGGATGGTAAACAACTACCTGATAAATTAACAACAACAGAATTTTTACTAGTAAAAGAGTTGGCAAAAAGACCTGGAATAATCAAAGAACGTGCTCAATTAATGGACATAGCTTATAGAGAAGATACAGATATTGAAGATCGTACAATTGACAGCCATGTTAAAAGGATAAGAAAAAAATTCAAAAAAGTTGACCCAGACTTTTCAGCTATAGAAACAAGGTACGGGAGTGGATATAGATGGAATGTTAGCTGATGTTTAGCAATCTTCTTAAAAACTTGTCGATTTTAAAAAAATTTTTGTTTATCAATTTAATTTTTTTTACAATCATTGGATCATTTACATTTATTTATTTAAAAAATATTCAACCAAATTTAATAAAAAAAAAATCCTCAAATCATATAGAAATTATCAATAATACCATTGATAATTTAAATAGATTAGAAGTAAAATTTGTTGAAGAGGATATAAGAAAGTTTTTATTTTCTACAAGATTTCTCTTCCAAAATTTAGATAGAGTTATATTTTTTGATAATGAACTAAATTTAGTAGGTGATACAGATACTCTTGACCTTGATCCTAGATCATTTTCAACAAGATTAGATATAGTTGAATTAGAAATTTTAAATGAGGAAAAAACAAAAGAAATTACCGAAACGAAAAATATTAAGATTGGGAATGATAATACAGTTTCACTAAAAGATATTTTATTTAATTATGCTAGTTCAAAAAATTATGGAATACCTTTTACTTTTACACAAGATGAGTTTAATAAATTTAAGCTTACGACTATCAAAAATGTTATGAAGAACGATAAGAATATTGGCTATTTAGCAATAAGTGAAAATGCAAACGATATTAAAGCTGCTATAGATGAGAGAAAAACTTTTATTATAAGAACTGCAATTGCAGTTGCAATTGTAATTCTTATATTTTCTTTTGTTTTAAACAGATATTTTCTTAAGCCAATTAAAAATCTAGTAAGTTACACAAAAACCATTAAAGACAATGATTCCAAAGGAACAAATATTGAAGGATTGAAATTAAGAAATGATGAATTGGGATTACTTTCAAATTCTTTAGATGATATGACTTTTGAATTACAAAAAAGAATTTCACATGCTGAAAATTTTTCAACTGATCTTGTTCATGAAATTAGAAATCCTTTGGCGTCATTAAAAAGTGCTTCTGAAATTTTAAATGATACTAATGACACAAATCATAGAAAAAAATTGATTAATATTTTGAGCCATGATGTTCAAAGAATAGAAAGATTAATTACTGATTACTCCCAAATGCTTAAAGATGAAGTAGCTTTAAGCAAAGAAAAGACAAAAAAAATAGATATAGAATTAGTAATTAAGTCAGTTGTTGATGACTTCAATAATATCTACAAAGTCAAGAGAGGTATAAGTATTCATTATGAAAATGATGGAGGCAATAAATATTTTATTTATGGTATCGAGAATAGGATTGAACAAATAATTGCAAATCTATTGGATAATGCCATATCTTTCAGTGAGGATAACAAAATTATTATGGTCAAGGTCTCAAAATCAAACAATAAAAGAATTAGTATTGAAATTTTAGATGAGGGACAAGGCTTTAAGGAAAAGGATACAAATAAAATATTTAATAGATTTTATAGCAATAGACCAGATAAATTTGGACAACATTCTGGATTGGGCTTAAATATTGTCAAAAATTTAGTCGATCTTCATAACGGCTCTATAAAAGCATCAAATCGAATAGACAAAAAAGGTGCGAGAATGGAATTAATATTCCCAACAGTTTAAAGTTATATTGATTAATTAATTCTTTGTTGTTAGAAGAATCAACTATGGATGATTTTAAAGTAAAAGATATATCTCAAGCTGAATTTGGACGTAAAGAAATCTCAATCGCCGAAAGTGAGATGCCTGGTTTAATGGCTTTAAGAGATGAATACAAAGGAAAGTTACCATTAAAAGGTGCGAAAATTATTGGTTGCTTACATATGACTATACAAACAGCTGTATTAATTGAGACATTAGTACATCTTGGAGCGGAGGTTAGATGGTCATCATGTAATATATTTTCAACACAAGATCACGCCGCCGCCGCAATTGCAAAAGCCGGTATTCCAGTTTATGCATGGAAAGGCGAAACTGAAGAGGAATATCTATGGTGTATAAAACAAACAATAATTGGAAAAAAAAATTGGAAGCCAAATTTGCTTTTGGATGATGGTGGAGATTTGACAGCAGTAATGCATAATGAGTATAGGGAATTATTGAATGGCGTAAGAGGAGTCTCAGAGGAAACAACTACTGGAATAAAAGCTTTAAATAAAATGGAAAAAAATAATACACTTTTAATCCCTGCCATAAATGTAAATGACTCTGTAACAAAATCAAAATTTGACAATCTTTATGGTTGTAGAGAAAGTTTAGTAGATGGAATCAGAAGAGCCACAGATGTGATGATGTCAGGAAAAATCGCTGTAGTAGCAGGCTTCGGAGATGTCGGAAAAGGTAGTGCTGCATCGTTAAGACAAAGTGGAGCAAGAGTTTTAATTACCGAGGCAGATCCAATTTGTGCCCTACAAGCTGCGATGGAGGGTTATGAAGTAGTGCTGATGGAAGAGGCAATTAGTAAAGCAGACATTGTTGTTACAGCCACAGGTAATAAAGATATTGTAACAGCAGATCATATGAGGGATATGAAAGATAGAGCTATTCTTTGTAACATTGGTCATTTTGATAATGAAATACAAGTAGAGGCATTAAAAAATTATAAGTGGACAGAAGTTAAACCCCAAGTTCATGAGATAGAATTACCAAGTAAAAAAAGAATAATATTGCTGGCAGAGGGAAGACTTGTGAATCTAGGCTGCGCTACTGGCCATCCAAGTTTTGTAATGAGCGCATCATTTACTAATCAGGTTATTGCGCAGATAGAATTATGGAATAATTATAAAAATTATGAAAAAAAAGTTTATGTTTTACCCAAACATTTAGATGAAAAAGTAGCTACTCTTCATCTAAAAAAAGTTGGTGCAAAATTAACTAAACTTTCTAAAGAACAAGCGGACTATATTAGTGTAGAAGTAGATGGTCCATTTAAACCTAATGCGTATCGCTACTAAAAGTGAAAAAATAGATTTATTTTCGGAAGAAAAAACTAGTGATTTAGCAAAAAAAGTTCAAAAAAAACTTTTAGTTGGTGATATAATTTTAATGTTTGGTGAAATTGGTGTTGGTAAAACTACTTTCGTAAAATATTTAATTAATCAGTTTCAAAGAGAAAATAATTTACAATTAACAGAAGTTACAAGTCCAACTTTCAATTTGCTTAATGAATATAAAATAAAGGATTTTAATATTTATCATTATGATCTTTTTAGGATTAAAGCCTCATCAGAATTAAAAGATTTAGATTTATTTAATAACACAAACTCTATTACTTTGATTGAATGGCCTCAAATAATTAAAGAAAAACCAAAAAAGACAATAGAATTTATATTTGAATATGAAGGTGATTATGAGAAAAGATCTGTTCTTATTAATGGTTTAAATTTTTAGATTGAATAATGAATAAATTTCAAAGTGTAAAAGAAATAAAAGGAGACGCATCTCAAAGACAGTTTTTTAGAAAAAAATTTAAAAAAACTTCTTCAATAATTGTCTTTTCTCCAAAAGAAAAGTTAAAAAATTTATTAATTTACGATTCAATTAATAAGCTATTGATTATGAATAAAATTTTAGCACCAAAGCTATATTCTGAAAATTATAAAAAAAATTATATAGAAATTCAAGATTTTGGTGATCAAACAATTTATAAAATTTTTAGTCAAAAAAAAAATAAGATGTTTTACTTTAAAAAAATTTTAAAAGTTTTAAAAAAAATTCAGATGATAAAAGATAGAAGTATCAAAAATTTTCAAAATAAAAAATATACAATTCCAATATATAAAAAAGAAATATTATTCGACGAAGCTAATTTATTTTGTGAATGGTATATTGAGCAACATATGCCGAAAAATGAAAGAAAAAAATTTAGAAAAAAATTTAAAATATTAGTAAAAAAAATAATTTCAAAATTAACACTAAAAAACAATGTTTTTGTTCATAGAGATTTTCATGTTTCTAATTTGATACTCAAAAATAATAATATTGGTGTTTTAGATAGCCAAGATGCTTTGATAGGAAATAAAGCCTACGATTTAGTATCTTTGATAGATGATGTAAGATTCAAAACTACAAAATCATTAAAAAACAAACTTTATGATCATTATTTAAAGACCGAAAAAAAAATTGATGGTAAGCAATTTAGAAATGATTTTGAAATTTTGTCAGTTTTACGAAATTTAAAGATAATAGGAATTTTCACTCGTCTTGCTATTCGAGATAAAAAAAAAAGATATTTAAGATTAATTCCCTACGCTTGGAAATTGATTAATTTAAGAATAAATAATAAAAACCTTGAAGACCTTAGAGAGCTTCTTAAAAAAAATTTTAAAAAAAATATATTAAATGAAAATTAATACTGCATTAATATTGTGCGCAGGATTTGGTAAGAGACTTAATCCCTTAACATTAAATACACCTAAACCACTACTAAAATTTGATAATTTTACAATGTTAGAACATTGTATTGATATAATTTTAGAATTAGACATAAAAAATATATTCATTAATACTTTTTATTTACAAGATCAAATTTTTGAATTTATTGAGAAAAAAAATTTTTCTGCAAACATTAAAATAATAAAAGATGGAGAAAAGATTTTGAATACTGGAGGTGGTATTTTAAGCATGATGAGTCACTCATTGGATAACGATTTTTTGATTTTTAATCCAGACACGTATTGGAATAAGAGTCATATAAATGAAATCAATAAAATGCAAAAATTTTATTTTGATAGAAAATTAGATAACTTACTTTTACTTGTGAAAAAAAAGTTAAGTTTTGATAAAAATTTAAAAGGTGATTTTGAATTAAAAGATAATATTATATCCACTAAAAATAAAGAATTTATTTTTATAGGTTGTCAAATTTTGAAAAAAAAATTATTTCATGAATATAGTATTAATAATTTTCCGATTTCCGAAATTTGGAATGAGTTGAAAAAGAAAAAAAAATTAAATGGATTTGAAAGTAAAAACAAATTTTATCATTTGACTGACTATGAAACTTTTAAAAAATTAAAAGGTTTTTAGCTCTACTCTTATCAAGATATTCACATTTAGAAATATTATTTTTATTATCAATATTAATCATTAAAGGATTTCCAGTAGGTATTTCTAAATCAGAAATTTGATTCTCATCTAAATTAAATAAAAATTTACACAAAGCTCTTATAGAGTTTCCATGCGCAGAAATAAGTATATTATTTTGTAATAATTTATCTTTAATTTCCTCTTTATAAAAATTCACTACTCTATTGTAAGTGTCTTTTAAGGACTCAGTATCAGGTATTTGCTCTTTTGGGACGCTATTATAAGTATCAATATTATTTGGATGATAGGGACTTTCCTTTTTTAATGGCTCTGGTCTTATATCCCAGGATCTTCTTAATAAATGTACTTTTTTTTCACCAATTTTATTTATCATTTCATTTTTATTTAAACCTGTTAAAGCTCCATAATGCCTTTCATTAAGTTGCCAAGCTCTGACAAAATCTTTTTTTTCACCAAGAATTTTTTGTATTATCTTTAAAGTCTTATTAGCTCTTAATTGTAATGATGAATAATAATAATCAATTAATATTTTATTTTCTTTAATTAAATTTCCAGCTTTTTCTGCTTCAATTTTACCTTGATCTGTTAAATCTACGTCAACCCATCCAGTGAATTTTTTTTCTAGATTCCATTCACTTTGGCCATGTCTTATAAGTATTAAATGACTCATTATAACTTTTCTAATATAAAGTATTTATGCATTTCTTAAAGATAACCTTTTATATATCAAATTTTATCTTATTTATATTGTACCTTTATCCAGGAAGTTTATTGGGATGTATAATGATAGATGATTGTGATACACAACCTCAAATTTTAAATCAATCAAATTTCCTTTCGTTTAATCATTTGCTTATATTTTTTATATTATCAATTTTAGGCCTAGTGTCTTTTCCAGAGAGTTTTAAAAAAACAATGACCTATCTTATTGTAATTTCGATATTTTTAGAGTTCGCACAAATGATTGTTCCGATCCGATCATTTGAATTTGTTGACTTGATAAGCAATCTAATAGGCATAGTGATTGCAGTTGTGATATACAAAATTTTGAATATTTGGAGATTTAAGAATAGAAATGTAAATAACATATTGTGAATATTAAAAAAAAATTATTTCTAATTTTTGCTTTCATTCTTTTGGCATCTTGTAGTTCTATTCCAAAAAATACAAAAGATAGCTGTTTGATCTTCGATGAAAGATATTTGTGGTACAAACACGCAAAAAAGACTGAGCAAAAATGGGGAACCCCGATTTATATTCAGTTGGCAATAATTAAGATGGAGTCGAACTTTGATTGGTTAGCTAAACCTTCAAGAAAGAAAATTTTCAAAGTAATTCCCTATAAACGACCGTCTAGCTCATTTGGTTATTCTCAGGCAGTAAAGGGAACTTGGGAACAATATAAAAAAGAAACTGGAAATAAGTTAGCAACAAGAGCCAGATTTAAAGATAGTGTTGATTTTATTGGTTGGTATACAAACAAGACAGAAAAAATTTTAAAAATTTCTAAACAAGATGCTTTCAAACAATATCTGGCATATCATGAAGGTTGGGGAAATTATAAACATTATAAAAATAATAAAAAAGTGATTGGATTAGCTAAAAAAGTTGAGAGTCAATCAAATATATATAAAAAACAATTGTCAAAATGTAGAAACTCTCTAAACAAAAATAAATATATTATTTTTTAGTCAATTCTTTTTTTAATTCTAAATCTATTACATCAATTCTTTTTGTTTTTTTCGCTAAGGCTAAATACATCGATGGAGTAACATATAAAGTGAAAAAAGTTGAAATTACCATTCCCCCTAAAATGGTTGCTCCTACAGCTAACCTTGATCCTTCACCAGCACCTGGACCAAAATTTCCAATTACAAGGGGCAACATTGCAATCATTGTGCTAAGTGATGTCATTATGATTGGCCTAAATCTTACAGCACAAGCTTCTTTTACAGCTAAATCAATATTTTTTCCAGTAGTTCTAATTTGATTTGCATAATCTACAATAAGGATACTATTTTTAGTTGATATACCAATAAGTATAATCAAAGCTATTTGTGAAAAAATATTTATTGAGGTATTTAAGAATAAAATAAAAACTAATCCGCCAAAAATCGCCAATGGAACAGTTAAAATGATTATAAATGGATGAATAAATGAATTAAATGTTGCTGCCATCACTAAGTATGCAGTAAGCAACGCGAGTATAAAGATTATGAATAATTCATTACTAGTCTCCTTAATTTCCTCTGATTTTCCTTTCCAAGTAATTTGATTTTTGGGAGCCATTTCTATTATAACATCCTCAAAAAATTTGATTGCTTCAGTTAAAGTATATTGTTCATTTATGTTAGCAGATATAGTGACTGCTCTTTGTCGATTATATCTTGCAAGAATTTTTGCAGAGCCCTCCTCTTTAAAACTTACCAGATTTGATAATGAAATTAATTTTCCATTTGTATCAGAACGGACAAATATTTTTGAAACTCCCTCTTTATTTCTTCTATCTGATAAATATTGTTGAACTATAATAGGATACTCTTTACCTAATTTGTTGAAAGTTGTAATTTTTTTTCCACCATAAAGAGTTTCAAGTGTTTCTCCAATTGTTCTAGTTGAAATACCTAAATCTTTTGCCTTATTTTTATTAATAATTAATTTTACCTCAGGTTTATTTCGATTGTAATCAGACTCGATTCTTGAAAGATTTTTATTTGATCTAAGTTTTCTAATTACCCTTTTTTGAATTTCCTCAAGTTCTTCATATGTAGTTCCATAAATAACCATCTGTACTGGCTTATTATAATTTGAAACTCTTATTGATTGTGGAGATATTGGGAATGCTAGTGCTTGAGGTAAAGTAACTATTTTTCCTATCGCCTCTCTTAAAATGACTTGTTGTCCCTTTTTTCTGTTTTTCCAATCATCTAAAAGTGCAATTATAATAAAACTATTATATGAATTAGCAGAACTTCCAAAACCCGGTACTCTCATGATAAACCTAGAGTATGGACTATCTTCAGCTTGTAAAAGAGGTATTAATCTTGCCTCAACTTTTTGCGCTTGTTTTTGAGTGTATTCAAAAGAGCTGCCTTCATCTGTTGCGCCTATAATTAAGTATGCACCTCGATCCTCTAAAGGTAGCAACTCTTTTTTTGAGAAACTAAACAACAATACAGATGAAATGACTATAAAGATTACAAATACGCCAACCAATTTTGTTTTGTCAACTATTATATCTAGAGTTTCCTTATAAAATTTTGCAAAATTTAAAAATATTTTCTCAAATTTTTGCAAAAATATTTTTTTTGAGGTTTTTTTATTCAAAAATTTACTAGCAAGCATAGGGGATAAAGTAAGTGCCACAAATGAGGAAACAACTATTGAAAAAGATAATGCAATAGCAGTTTCTTTAAATAATGTTCCAGAAATTCCTTCAATAAAAATTAGAGGCAAGAAAACAGCTACTAAAATTAATGTTGTTGCTATAATTGCAAATGAAATTTGTTTAGACCCTTTATAAGCAGCAATAAGCGGGGTTTCGCCATTTTCTATTCTTCGGTAGATTGCATCAGTCATGATTACAGAGTCATCAGTGATTATTCCAATTGCCAAAATAAAACTTAGAAGAACAAATATATTTATTGATAAACCAAAAATATAAAGACCTAAAAAAGATGCTATTAAGCTTACAGGTAAAGCAATTGCTGGTACAACTACAGCTTTGAGATTTCCAAGAAACAAATAAATTATTAGCACTACTAAAACAAAAGCAATTAGCAGTGTTTTGTAAACCTCCTCAATAGCTGCCTCAACATAGTTTGCTCTATTAAAGGAAATTCTTAGATCTAATTCACTAGGCAAGTTTTTTCTAACTTCTATTATTTTGTTTTTTATATCTTTAGAAAGTTCTACTGTTGAAGCTCCACTTCTTGCGTAAATACCAATACCTACTGTTTTCAAATTTACTTGATCTTTAGCTTGAGCTTTAAAAAGTGTTTTTTCTGAAACAGGCCCAAATTCTATATCTGCAACATCAGATAACAAAATGACTTTATTATTTGTTTTTTTTATCGGTAATTGTTTAATTGAGTTTATATCGTTATATGATTTATCTAGGTTTAATGTTAGGTCAATATTATCAGCCTCAAGAGTCCCAGCGGGAAGACTTATGTTTTCTCCACGCATAGCAAGTTCAACTTCTTTAATAGTCAAATTATTTGCAGCGAGTTTAATTGGATCTATCCAGACTCTGATACTTAATTCTCTTAAACCACCTACTAAGATTCTTCCAACATTTTTAATACTTGAAAATTGATCAACCAAATATCTTTCTGCATAATCTCCTAATTCAAGATCACTCCAGGTTGCAGATGATAAAGATAACCACATGGTCGTTGTAAATCCTGCTGCTCTTTTCAATATTTGAGGAGGGTCAGATTCTGAGGGTAAATTATCTACTACTCTTGCAACTCTCTCTCTTATATCATTGGCCGCATTATCTAAGTCAATACTAGTATCAAACTCAACATTAATTGTACTTCTTCCATTTTCGGATTTAGAGTCTATATTTTTGATACCTTCAGCGCCCCCTATAACATCCTCTACAACTTGAGTGACTTCTTGATCCACTATCGATGCTGATGCAGATTTATAATCCACTTGAACTTGAACCACTGGTGGCTGTATACCATTTGGCAATTCTCTTACAGGTAGCTTCCAAAAAACAAATAAACCAAAAATAATTAAAATTAAAGACATTACCCAAGAAACTGCTGGTCTTTTTATGCTTAATTCTGTGATAAACATTATTTTGTAATAGGTCTTATTTTTCCTCTTGGTCTCACTTTTTTTAATCCTTCAGCAACAATTATTTCCCCTTCACTTAATCCAGAAATTACCTCAATATTTTTATCTCCTCTTATGCCTGTTTTTATCTCGATTTTATTTGCAACATTTTCATCGTTTATTTTATAAACATATGATTTATCACCTTCTATCATCACACTAGTGTCCGGCACACTTAATGAATTTCTAAGATTAAATTTAACACTTACTTCTAACAAAGATCCTGAAATTAATTCTAAATTGTTATTTTCAATTTTTATTCTTGATAATAAACTTCTTGTATCAGCATTTATTCTACTTGATACAAAATCAACTTCCCCTAAAAAAGTTTTATCTTTAAAACTAGATAATTTTACTTCAACTGGAAGACCTTTCTTTATTGAAGCTGAGTAATTCTCAGGAATTTTAATATCTGAGTAAATTGTTGAATTATCATCTAATGTAATAATGAATATATTATTTGATACAAGTATGTCCTCTGTTAAACCTGTATAACCAAGAACCCCACTAAACGGTGCTAAAATATTTCCACTTTTTAATTTTATTAAAACATCTCCTTTTTTAACAAAGTTTTTTAACTTTAAATCATCATAAAGATCATTCTTTTTTATCTTAAAAGTTTCAGATTTTTTTGAGATTGCAGTTCCAAAAGTTTCTATTTTTTCAGAAAATTCTTTTTCTACAACTTTAGTGACTATTATTCCTGGAGGAGGTATTTTACTAAATTTTTTTTTAAAATGGTTTCCAATTAATGTTCGTCCAATAATAACTATTGCAATAATTAAAAAAAAGACAAAAACGATAGATATTATTTTTGTAGATCTTTTCATACCTTATTTAACTAATCCGTATTCAGCCCAAGAGCCATCGTAAATACAAGGTTGATATTTATCATTAATCAAAGAATAAGCTAGTGCCAAAACACACGCAGTTACTCCAGAACCACAGGAAAAAACAATATCTTTTTCATTTATGTCTTTTATTGAAGATTTAAAAATTAATGTTAGTTCATCTTTATTTTTAAACGTTTGATCATCATTTAGACAAAAGTTGAATGGTATACAAAAGGAATTTTGTATTGATCCACTTTTTAAACCTTTTCTTGGCTCAGGCACTTTTCCTTCAAATCTTTCTTTGCTTCTTGCATCAATAACTTTAAATTGATTTAAAATAATATTTTTTTCTATTAAGTTTTTACTTTTAACTAATTCTTTTTTTTCATTACTTTTATAAGTTGAAAATTGAATTTTAGGTTTTTCCAGGGAAACACTTCTATTTTCTTTTAACCATTTTTTTAAATCCACCATTTAAAACATGTATTATCTTTGGATCGTGACCAAAATAAATGAAATTATACCAACAACGGCATGAGCTTATTACATCAGAATTATCGTACACGACTATTTCGTCATTTTGGTTTATTCCCATATCTGAAACTATTTTTTCCCAATTTTTTTTATCTGTTAACATATGTGGAAGATTAGTATTTTTTTTTGAATTTTTATCCAAATCAAAAAAAATTGCTCCAGGTATATGTTTTTTATTATATTCTTCATGACCATTTCTTTTAGAGGAAGGCATGTGCCAGGAACAATCAATAATTTTTACCTTTTTTAAATTTTTTTCTAACCACTCTGTTTCCACTAATGACATATTATCTTTTTTCCAAATATTTTTGATGATATTCCTCAGCTTGACAATAATTCTTCAACAAGGAAATTTTAGTAACTACTTTTCCTGATAATTTTTCGTTAACGTCATTAAGTACCTTTTCAGCTATCATTCTCTGATTGTCATTTAAAATAAATATTTCACTTCTATATTGAGTCCCAAAATCTGGTCCTTGAGAATTTAAAGTTGTTGGATCATGAATTTGAAAAAAAATTTTCAAAATTTTTTCGTATGTTATAATTTTTTCATCATAGTCGAGCTTAACAACTTCTGCATGATTTGTTTTACCAGTACAAACTTCTTTATAAGTTGTTGTAGGACTATTACCACCACAATATCCAACTTCTGTTTTGATAATACCATTAATTTTACTAAACTTGATTTCTGGCCCCCAAAAACATCCTAATGCTAATACTGCTATTTCCATTGATTATGATTTAAATTAATTTACAAATTATTCATATGCTTAGTAAAAATCAATTAGGTTTTTTGTACATGTTTTTATCCATATGCGCGTTTTCTTTAATGGATGTTATTGTAAAATGGTCTGTCGATTATCCTATAGGGCAAGTTTTATTTTTTAGAGGTTTTTTTGGAATTATTTTCTATTTTTTTATTATTCCCAAGGAAAGATTACATAATTTTTACAAGACTAAGAGAGCTGGATTACATTTTTTGAGATGTGCATCGGGATTAATTGCCCTGGTTGCAATATTTATTGCATTAAGAAAATTACCTTTGGCGACAGTAGTGAGTATATCATTTGCTGCTCCAATTTTTACTACTATTTTTTCTATATTTTTACTTAGTGAAAAAGTTGGGATTTTTAGATGGCTTGCAGTTTTAATCGGGTTTTTAGGTATAATAATTATTACAGAACCAGGTATAACTGAGCTCAATATTTATTACATTTTTCCAATAATCTTTTGCTTAGGACTTTCGTATGTTGCAATTGCAATTAGACAACTTTCTACTTCTGAACCTGTATGGCTAATTTCATTTTATTTTTCTTTGTCAATAACTCTTTTAAGTTTTTTAACAATTCCCCAAGGCTGGGTGATGCCAAGTTTTAATCATTTAATTTTATTATCTCTAATTGGTATTTTTGGAGGAGTTGCCAACTTATGGCTAAGTCAATCTTATAAATATTCTGAAGTTTCTCTCGTGACGCCTTTAAAATATTTAGCTTTAGTTTTTGCTATTATTTTTGGTTATTTTATTTGGGATGAGATACCAACGATTAAAACACTTGTTGGAGCTTTTTTAGTCATCATTTCCACATTAATAATTTTTAGGAGAGAAATTTATAATAAAAAAATATTAACTTCCAAAACTATTAATGACTAAGATTCCAAAATATTGGAATAAAGCAAAAAAATATTTAGCAAAAAAAGATAAAGTAATGTTTAAATTAATAGAAAATTATAAAAGTCCATCAGAAATTATTTTAACATCTAGGCAGGATATATTCTTTTCCTTATGTAAGAGTATAATTGGACAACAAATAAGTATTTCTGCTGCTAATTCAGTTTTTCTAAAATTTAAAAAAAAATGCAATAATAAAATTAATGCAAAAACTGTTTCTAAATTGAGTTTTAATCAACTGAAAAGCTGTGGTTTAAGTCGTCAAAAAGTTTTAGGAATAAAGAGTCTTGCAAAAAAAATCATTAATAAATCTTTTAATCCTAAGTTAATAAAAAAAATGGATGATGAAGAAGCTATCGAATATTTATCTGAGTTAAAACAAATAGGAAGATGGTCTGCTGAGATGATTTTACTTTTTACATACAACAGATCAAATATTTGGCCAGTTCAAGATATCGGTTTATTAAGGGCTATTTCAAATAATTATAAAAAAAAATACTTACCACCAGATAATTTTGTAAAATTACTAAAGAGAAGATTTACTCCATATTGTTCCGTTGCAACATGGTATTTATGGAGAAGTATTGATCCTGAGCCTATTCAGTATTGAAACCCTCAACCACTTGCATATGTCTTGAAGTAGTATTTTTTGCTAAGTTCCATCCTGCTTGATATTCTTTAGACTCATGACATTTTAATGCTTGTTCATAACTTGGGAATTCCCATACAACTATCCTTGAAAAATCTTCACCATCAAAAGTTGTGTGTTTTCCTCCTCTTACAAGAGGTACACCACCATACTTTTTTATAACAGGTGTTACTGTTTCTGCATATCTTTTTAAATTATCTTGATTATTTACTTTATAATATAAACTTATCCAATAACCTTTCATGATTTCTCCTTTTTTAATAATTTCAATTATGATAATAAATTTTATGGCAGAGAAATTAATTATCAACTTTGATGAATATACTAAAATTGTTGAAAAATTGGCAATACAAATTCATAAAAAATATAAACCAACAGTTCTTGTTGGCATCATGCGAGGTGCGGCTCCAATAATTGATATTCTTTCTAGAATTTTAAAATTGCCAATAGCATATATTGTAATCCAAAGTTATTCAGGTAAAGGAATGGAAGATCAACAAGGGCAATTAATGTTTGCAAGAGAAATCAGTTCTTTAGCAAATAATGAGGATTTTAGTAGGGTCCTCTTAATTGATGATCTTTCAGACACAGGTTTGACATTAAACAAAAGTATAGAGTGGTTAAAGAATTATGATCCAATTAAAAATTATATAAAAGAAGTAAAAACAGCTTGTTTATGGAAAAAAAAATCTTCAACTTTTGAACCGGATTTTTGTCCAATAAAGCTTGATTCAGATCCTTGGATTGTGCAACCAACAGAACATTATGAAGAAATTTCTATTGATGAAATAAAAATAAAAAATAAATAGGGCTAGTATATCTAGCCCTATTTAAAATAATATTTAAGCTACTGCAAAACTAACAACACTCAAGATTGCAACAACCCATATCGCTGGAGAAGTACTCGAAAATTTTCCAGTAAATATTTTTATTAAAGCGTATGATACAAAAGCCAAAGCTATACCATTACTTATACTATAAGTTAATGGCATTGAAATCATCGCAAGAATAGCGGGTGCAGACTCAGAAATATCGTTCCATTCTATATCAGTAATATTTCTAATAAATAGAACTGAAACAAAAAGCAAAGCAGCACCATCAATTTGTTTTGGTAAACTAGTTGCCAATGGAGCAAAAAATATACAAGCTAAAAATAATACTCCAACTACCAAGGATGTCATTCCAGTTTTTCCTCCAGCTTTAACACCAGCTCCTGACTCTACATAACTTGTAACTGTTGTAGTTCCCATCATAGCGCCAGCGACCGTGCTCACGCTGTCAGATAACATAGCTTTATTTATATCTTGAACTTTTCCATCTTTTCCAACTTTTCCCGCAACATTAGCTACTGAAGTTAAGGTGCCTGCAGTATCAAAAAAATCAATGAACAACAAAGTAAATATTACAGTTGACATACCAGCTGTCATTGCAGCAGATAAATCAAATTCGAATAGATATGTCATAGGCGGTGGTGAACTTGCGATTCCATTAAATTTTGCTAATCCAGTGGCCCAAGCAATAATGCTAAACACTAAAATACCTATTATAATATTACCTTTAACATTCATTTTCTCTAAAACTATGATTGCAATAAAAGTTGCACACCCAAGTAGAACCAATGGATCACTTAAGTTACCTAGCTGGACTAATGTTACTGGATTATCAACAACAACCTCCATAATCTGAAGACCAATTATTGCTAAAAATAATCCAATACCTGCTCCAATTCCTAATTTTAAACTTTTTGGAATTGAATTTATCAACCAAGCTCTAATTGGTGTTAAAGATATTATTAAAAATAATACTCCTGCAACCAATACAGCACCCAATGCCTCCTGGGGTGAATAACCCATTCCAGCACAAACTCCAAAAGCTACAAAAGCATTTATTCCCATGCCTGGCGCAAGTCCAATAGGCCAGGTTTTTCCGTAAAATGCCATAATAAAGCAGGCAAGTGCTGTAGCTAAAATTGTTGCTGTGTAAACTGCACCAAAATCAAAGAATCCTTTTTCAGGTCCAGCAAATTCCCCTGATAATATAAAAGGATTTAAAAACATGATATAAGCCATGGTTAGAAAAGTTGTAGTCCCGGCTATTACTTCTGTTTTAAAATCAGTTTTGTGTTTTTTATATTTAAAATAATTTTCTAACATTTTTCCTCCTAATAGATCCTGGATAATTGATTCTATTAAATAATTCTTATATTAATCTAGTTTTATTCACATAATACAACTTGAAAGTTAATATTTATACCCAAAATAAGATGTTATTATAGTAATGTGCAACAAATAAAATCATTATTAATTTTAGGTTTTTTAAGTTTTTTAATTTTAAGTTGTCAAACCATCAAAGAGAGAACAGATGCAATTGTGGAGAAAGAAAATAAGAGATTAAGTAAATATATTGGAAAAACATCAAAAGAATTGAAAATTGATCTAGGAAACCCAGATGAAGACTATAATAATGAAAGGGGAAATTTGGAGCTAATTTATAAAACTAAAAAATATGGCATCCCTTGTGAGAGAAAATTTGAAATAGATGCTTCTTCAAAAATAATTGGATTTGTATCTAATGGCTGTTTTTAATTTACTTGTGGAGTAATAACTCCACAAGTAAGGGTTTTAATTATTTAATTTCAATAATTTTTTTCTTTTTATGCTCAGGAATAATTCTTTCACAAGAAATCGTTAAAAGACCATCTTTAAGCTCGGCATTGTTAACTTTCACGTCATCAGCAATAGTAAATGATCTTGCAAATTGTCTTTGAGAAATTCCTTTATGAATTATTTCTCCATTAGCATCATTATTTTCAGTTTTATTAACTTGTTTAGTTCTAACTGTTAATAAATTATCCTCAAACTCTACCTCAACATCTTTTTTATTAAAACCAGCCAAAGCAACTTCTATAGCATAATTGTCCTTACCAGTTTTTCTGATATTATAAGGCGGGTAATTTGACTGCATAGTCAAAGAACCATTATCAAGCATATTTTCAAACTGATCGAACATATCGTCAAAACCAATTGAAAAAGGTCTTAGTGAGTTGAATATAGATAAATCCTTACTTGTCATTATATCCTCCTTTGTTAAGCAAGTTTATTTGAGTTAGCCCCGATAGGCGACCAACAAGATTTATATGGGAGCTATTTAATTTTTTTCAAGATATCAAATATCAATTTTTTTTGATATTTTTAATATAAATGCGTAATCAAAAGCTATTTCTTCAATAGCTCCATCACGTCCCGATTTACCCCCATGACCAGCATTCATTTCAGTTTTTAAAAGTAGCAAATTATTATCTGTTTTAAGGTCTCTAAGTTTAGCAGTAAATTTTGCTGGTTCGTCAAATAATACTCTATTATCACTTAAACTTGTAGTAATTAGCATGTGAGGGTAATCCATTTTTTTTATATTGTTATAGGGAGCATATGAATAGATATATTCAAAATGCTCTTTATTATCTTTCGCATTTCCAAATTCGTCAAATTCTCCAATTGTTAATGGTAAAGAATGATCAAGATTAGTGGTTAAAGAATCAACAAACGGTACTGCCATTATAACACCAAGAAACAAATGTGGTGCTTGATTAACAACTGCTCCTATTAGTAAACCACCTGCTGAGCCACCCATACCAATTATTTTTCCTTTTGACGAATATTTTTCTTCAATTAAAAATTTTGCAACACAAATGTAATCTTCGAACGTATTTTTTTTGTTTAGAAGTTTTCCCTCTTTCCACCATTTCATTCCTCGCTCCATTCCACCTCTTATATGAGCAGTTACCCAGATGATATCTCTATTTATCAGACTAAATTTTGTTGAGGAAAAATCTGGTGTCATTGAACTTCCATAAGATCCATAACCATACAAAAGCAAATTAGCTGAACCATCAATTTTTGTTTTTTTGTGTCTGGTGATTGTAATTGGAACTAATCTCCCATCGTGAGAGGGACATTCTAGCCTTTCAACGATATAATCATCAGGATTATGTCCAGATGGAATTTCTTGTTCTTTAACTAATTTTTTTTCTTTTGTTTTGAGATTATATAAATATGTTTTGTTTGGTGTCTTAGGAGATGAATATGATAAGTAGACTAAATCAGTATTTTTATCTTTTTGTGTTAGCGAAACACTAGGCACAATTACATTTTCATCTGTGAACTTTAATTCCTCTTCAACTCCAGTATTACAATTTTTTACATATAATTTTCCTAATGCATTAGACTTTTCTCCTCTAATTTCCCAATTTTTTAAAAAAATTAAACCACCAATTAAAACTTCATTTTTGGCGTTTATATAAGTTTCCCAATTTTGACTGGATAAATCTTTACATCTTTCTATCTTAAAATCCTCTGCATTTTCATTTGTGTGGCAATAAAAGTATTTTTCCCAAGAATTTACTGAGTAGATAATCCCCTTTTTTCTTTTCTTTATTAGTTTTGGTTTGGGTTTTATTTCTTGAGCTCCAAAATAATATTGTTCGGATGTGTTATGATCGGACGTTGTTATAAAAAAATATTTTTCATCAGAACTTAAACTAATTCCAACTGTAAAAGCCTCACTTTTTTCTTCAAAAATAAGCTCATCATTTTTAGATGATGAACCAATTTTATGTCTAAAAATTTGTCTAGGTCTATGAAACTCATCAAGTTTTGAATAAAAAAT
>CABZLS010000008.1:27500-59083 GCA_902526645.1 uncultured Pelagibacteraceae bacterium | reverse complement strand
CTTTATCTATTTCTTTAATAACAACAGATATTTCTTGTCCAACAGAAAACATTTTTTTAGGTAAAGGATTTTTTTTTGTCCAGGAAAGTTCAGATTGATGCAAAAGCACTGTCAAACCTTCTTCTAAGGATCCAAACGCTCCAAAATCAGCTAATTTAATAATTTTAATTTTATAAGTTTTTCCAATTTCATATTTGTCGATATTATCAAAAGGATTTGGACCCATTTGTTTTAAACTTGTTCCTAACTGAAGTTTTGTTAAATCTATTGAAATAACTTTGAGTTCTTTACGATCTCCAATTGATAAAATTTCCTCTGGATGATTTACTCTTGAATAGCTTAATTCTGATGTATGACATAATACATCTAATCCGTTGTCTAATCTAAAGAAAGCTCCAAAACTTGAAAAACCTTTTGTTTCTCCAGAAACAACATCACCAATTTTGTAACCTTCAATTATCTTTTTTTTATCTGCTTCTTTAAATGAAGAAATTATATGTTTTCTTGAGACCACTACATTTCCCCGTTGCATATCTAATTTTACAATTGCAAACTTTTGAGGTTCCCCAATAAGGTGGTCAAAATTTTTCAAAGGTGTGTCTGAAATCATGCTACCTGGTAAAAATGCGAGAAGATTTAATTCATCGATTGAAACCTCTGCACCGCCCTTGCATTTTCTTAATATCCTTCCCATAACTGGCTCTTCTTTTTTATGTAACTCAACAATTTTATTCCACCCCTCTAATTTTAGGGCCTTTTCAGCTGAAACAATTATCTCACCAGTTTTTGGATGTTCCAATTTTTCCAATAAAACAGAAATTTTACTTCCTACTTTAACTTTATCGAATAGACCAATCGATTTAAGTTGATTGATATCTAATATCGGTTCTTGTTTTAACCCGTCAGAGCTTAAATAAACATAATTGTTTGTAATTTTTGTAATTTTACATTCAATTATATTTCCTTCCTCTAAATTTTTATTCTTTGAAAATTGAGTTTTTAGTAAGTTTTTAAATTCTTCTGTAGCAGAATTTTTGTTATTTGAATATATTTCCAATTCCATTAATTTTTAAATTTTTCCTCTATAATTTTTTTTATTTTTAAAAAACAGGCTCTTTTAGATAAATTTGTGGTGTTTATCAATACTGAATCTTTGGTTTTCTTTAATGGAGAAATTTTTCTATTATAGTCACTTTTGTCTCGGTTTTTGATGCTTTTAAGCACATCTTTGAACAAAACATTTTTATTTAATCTTTTGAGCTCTTTAAATCTCCTTAAAGCTCGAGTTTTCGTATTAGCCGTTATGAATAATTTTACATCAGCATCTGGCACAATCACAGAACAAATATCCCTCCCGTCTAAACAGGAACCATTATATTTTTTTGGTGGCGAGTATGCACATTTTTTTTGGAAAGAATAAACTAATTTCCGGATTTTTTTTTCTTTGGCTATTTGTGACGCAGTAATCGCAACCTTGTCAGTAAGTAGACTTTTATTTTCTAGATCTTTTATTTTTAAAGAAGCAATTTTTTTTTTTAGGAATTCATGGTTATAATCAGATGGTCTTTTAATTTTCAAGTTTGCAATATATCTGTAACATTTGCCTGTATCAAGATGCATTAAATTGAAAAATTTAGATATCATTTTAGCCTGTGTTCCAGCTCCTGCCGCCGCTGGAGAATCAATAGCTATTTTTAATTTTCTTTTTGCTTTCATTAATTAAATCTATAATTTTTAAAAAAGATGGAAAAGAACTTCTAATAGAATCTTTATTGTGTATTTTCCAGTTCCCACCAAAACAATATGCTGCAACAACACTAGTCATAAAAACTCTATGATCTTTTAAAAAATTTTTTATTTCAATTTTTTTGTTAATATTTAACTCAGGATTACCATGAATTTTAATAGAATCTTTTGTCAATTTAACTTTAATACCCATATTTTTTAAAATTTTTGCACCCCATTTCAGCCTTGGACTCTCTTTTTCATTGAGTTCTGCTAAATCTTTGAAGTAAGACGTTCCTTTTGCTTTAGCTGCTATTAAGAAAATTAATAAAAATTCATCTATAGCACCACTATTAAATTTAGGTGGACAATTGATAGCTTTCAAATTCTTTGAGCTTTTTACCACTATGTCAGAAATTAATTCTCCCTTATATTTTTTTTTATTTATCAAGCTAATTGAAACACCCATCTTTTTAAGTATTTTTATAACTCCAATTCTGGTGGGATTAATGTTAATATTTTTTATTCTCAATTTCGAATTATCAGTAAGTGCTGCAAGAACAATAAAAAAAGCTGCGGAACTCATATCTGATGGAATTTTATAATTTAAAGGTTCTATTTTTTTAATTTTTCTGATTTTAATAAAATCATATTTTTTTTTTGAAACTATTTTAATTGGTAATTTTAAATATCTACATAAAAGTTCGGTATGATTTCTAGACTTTCTTGCTTTGATGGAAGTTTCTCCCTCAGCACGCATAGCTGCAAATATAACGCTGCTTTTGCATTGAGCAGAACCTCTGTTTTCATTGTAAGTTATTGATTTTAAATTTTTTGAACCATAGATTGTTAATGGTAAATTTTTATTTCTATTCAGATTAAAATTTGCTCCAAATTTTGTTAAGGGTTCAGCTATTCTTTTAAAATCTCTTTTAGATAAACTTTTATCTCCAATAAGTTTAATAGGATAAGTCGAATTTACAAATAAACCTAAAATGAGTCTTCCAAGTGTACCAGAGTTTCTTGCATTTATTATCAAATTTTTTTTGTACTTATATCCATCAATACCTTCACCATAAATTTTACAATTATTTTTTTTTATATTTACTTTAATCCCTAATTTTCTAATTGCATCTATTGCAGACAAAACATCTTCAGACATAAGTAAATTTTTTGCTTCTGAGGTTCCAGAAGCAATCGAAGAAAATAAAATCCATCTAATACTTAAACTTTTATCTCCTGGAATAAAAATTTTCTTATTAAAATTTTTAATTTTTTCTTTTACAATTATTGTATTTGTCATTTATGACTAATTGAATTTAAAGCTTTCGCCAAAATATGCATTTTTTGCATTTATGTTTTTAACTAAATTTGATGGAGTGTCTTGTGCTATTATTTTACAATTACTTAATATCATAGCGGAGTCAACAACAGCTAATAAATCTCTGGCTTGGTGGTCACATATGCAAATAGTTATCTTATTTTCTTGTTGCAAATTAACAATAATCTCTTGTAACATCTTTATTGTAAGGACGTCTAATGCAGCGAAGCACTCATCTAATAATAATACTTTTGGTTCACTCAAAAGCGCCAACGCAATAACGCATTTCTTTTTTTGACCACCTGATAAGAATTTGGCCTTAATATTTTTAACATTTTCAAGTTCAAATTTTGCAAGTAAATAATCTATTCTTTCCTGTCTTAAATTCTTATTATCAATCACTATTTCACTTATTGCTTTTAAATTATCCAATAAAGTAAGATCGTGAAAATAACCTCCATATTGCGGAACATATCCAACCTTAAACTTCTTAGTTCTTAAATATATAGGGTAATCAGTTACATCTTCTCCATTAATTTTTATTATTCCATGTTTGGGATTTATTAGGCCAGTAATTAAATTAAATATTGTTGATTTGCCAACACCATTGGGTCCTAACATTCCAAATATTTGTCCTTCATTAATTTTAAAATTGATATTATCAAGTATTAATCTGTTTCCATAGGAAAGAGAAATATTTTTAAATTCAATTATAGAATTTATTTTTTTAAAAGATTTTATTCTAAATTTCTTTATAAGAGCCATATTAATTTTTACTTTTTAGATTAACTTTTTTTTCAGATTCATGCATAAAAATTTTAATGTCTTTTGTTTCAATATTTACTTCAATTACATCAGCTTTCAAAATATTTTCTAAATTAGAGTAGATTACTTCTTTCGATACAATCATCGTGTTTCTATTCAAAGAAAAATCTAGATAATTTCCCGTAATTTTATTATCTTGATAGTTAATTATTACATTTTTTGTGAAAATTGTATCATAATTATTAATATTATATTTTCCAAAATCTGAAGTAATTATAACATTGTCTGAGTCTATTAAATCGATAAAAGATCTGACATTCTTTAAATAGATCAAATCACTATTAGTGATATCTATTTCACCTTCAGATGCGTTAATTGTATATTCATTTCCTTTCGCATCCTTTGAAATATAACTTACATTCTTAATTATATTTGAGCTATAGTTATTTTCTTCAGTTTTATCCCCTATCTTTTCTATTGATGAGTCTTTTTGATAAGAATTAAACAAGTAGATTAAAGAGATAATAATCAAAAATAGTAAGATTATTACAACAATTTTTTTTTTCATTTAAGAAATGTTTGATTGTAAAATATTATGTATGTGTAAAACACCTATTGTTTTATATTTATTTCTTTTTTCATAAACACATAAAGATGTAATTTTTTTAGTATTCATTATTGACAATGCCTTTGCAGCTAATGCATTCTTATCAATCCCAATTGGATTTTTTGTCATAATTTCTTTTACTCTTGTATTATGTAAATTATTTTTTTTTTGATTAAATCTTCTAATTTGTCCGTCAGTAATTATCCCTTTTGTAACTTTTTTACTGTTTTGTATTATTAAAACTCCAAGGTTTTTTTTACTTAAAATTTTAAAAGCTTCTCTCATTTTCGTATTTTCATTTACAAATGGTATTTTTTTTCCGGTAAGCATAATATCTTCAACAGTTTTTAATTGTGCTCCGAGGCTACCTGCTGGGTGTATTTTTTTAAAATCTGATTTGTCAAATTTTTTTTGCCTCATAGCAGAAATTGCAAGTGCATCTCCTAACGCTAATGTAGCTGTTGTACTTGAAGTTGGTACTATACCAGCAGACTCAACTACATTTGGGATTAATAATTGTAAATCTGAAGCTTTGTATAAAATAGAGTCTTTTTTGGAGACTATACCAATTAAATAGATTTTGTTTCTATTAGCATATTGAATTATATTTTTTAGCTCATTTGATTGTCCAGAATAACTTATCAAAATAAGAATATCTTTTTTTGTAATGCTACCAAGATCACCATGAGAAGAGTCACTTGCGGATAAATAAAAAGAAGGAGAACCAACTGAGGATAATGTTGCAGCAATTTTACTTGCTATTAGTCCGCTCTTTCCAACACCACACAAAATTATTTTTGATTGGCATTTTACAATTTGATTAACAGCTTTGTTAAATGAATTATTTAAATTTTTTTTTAATCTCTTCAATGCTTTAATTTCTAAATCAATTACTTTTCTTCCAGTTATTATAAAATTTTTTTTTTTCATTTATTTAATGAGACCATATATCATCTTTGAATAGAGCCAAATCAAGATCAACTCTAGTTTTTAAAAATTTTAAACAATCTTTATACAATTTAATTCTGTTTTCACGCTCAAGAATTTTTTTTAACTCTTCATGTATTTTATGAAGATGAATTACGTCATTAGCACAATATTTTAATTGTGCAGGAGTTAAACTGCCTCCAAAATCAGAACTTTGAAATTGTTTACTTATGTCTATGTTTAAAAATTCTTTAATTAAACCCTTTAAAGAATGATTGTCGGAATAAGATCTAGCAAGTTTTGAGGCAATCTTGGTGTCCAGAATATTATTTGTATCAGTTTTTAAATAATACTTTATATGTGCTAAATCCGCTCTTCCATAATGAAATATTTTTACAATATTCTCATCTCTGAGAATATTAACTAAATTTGGAGCATTATAATTTGATCTATCTAATTGAACAATGTGTGCATCAGAATTTCCAGAGGAAATTTGTATTAAACATAAAGGATCACGTCTCACATTAAGACCCATAAATTCACCATCAATTGCAATAATATTGCCTAATTTTAAATCATCTGGTAAATCATTTTTGTGAACTTTAATATCTATACTCATTTTTAAATATATATATATGAAAGCAAAAAATTGTCTAATTTTTGGTGGAAGTGGTCAAATCGGCAGACATCTTATAAGAAAGCTAACTCAAAATAACTATATGGTTACAGTAGTTACAAGGAATATCCATCAAAAAGGCTATATTATCAAAACCCAAGCCAACGCAGGATATTTAAGTATTGTCGAAGCGAGTATTTTTGATGAAAACAAAATAAGAAAACTTTTTGAAAAAGCAGATATTTGTATAAACTTGATTGGAATACTTTTTGAATCCAGAGGAGGCAATAGCTTTAAAAATTTGCATTCAATATTTCCCACAATATTAGCAAAATTAAGTAAAGAATATAATTTAAGTAAATTTGTACATGTGTCAGCATTAGGATTAAATGAGGCAATCGACTCAAATTACGCAAAAAGTAAATTAGAAGGAGAACAAAATATTTTAAAAAGTTTTCCTCGCTCTACAATATTAAGACCATCAATTGTATATTCTGTTGATGACAATTTTACGACAAATTTTATGGCACTACTTAATAGATTGCCTTTTTTTCCAATATATTATTCTGGTAAAACAAAATTTACTCCAATTCATTGCTCAGATCTGACTGAAATAATTTTTAATGTTATTAAAAAAGATTTCGATATAAATATTTTGGAGTGTATTGGTCCTGAAATTATTACTTTTAAAGAGATTATTTTAAAATTACTTAATCTTATTGAAAAAAAAAGGTTTTTGATTTCTTTTCCTTTACCAATAGCAAATCTTTCGGCAAGATTTTTTGAATTATTACCAAAACCTTTACTTACGCGCGATCAATTAAGACTTTTAAAATATGATAATGTTCCATCTGGAAAGTATAAAACAAATTTTGATATTGGATTGTCTAGTAAAAAATACTTTGATCATGAAGTCAAAAAATATTCTTACATGTGGAAAGAGGGCGGTCAATACTCAACAGAAAAATATAATCTAGACAAGAAATAGGCTTATATCTCTAAGCTGATTTAATTTTCTTTTCTATAAACTCAGGAACCTCATCTTTCTCTGGGATATCGTCTTTTTTGTTCTTATTTTCTTTAGCTTGATAAGCGTAAAGAATATGTAATTTACAATATGAAAAATCTTTTAATGAAGTTCTTCCACAAAAATAAAAATCTGTTTCATCTGGATGACCAATAGGCCATTTACAAGAGTTATCATCTAGCTCCTCTAATTGTTTGGGATTTTCAGGTTCAAAATCTTTTTCAATAATAAGTGATTTAAATTTATTTCTCCTACCACGTTTAGAGTTAGTATTTTTTTGTTCAAAAGAATTTTCAAAAGTTTGATTAGAAGTTGCTGCACGAGTTTTAATCTTTGCTGAAAGATTCAATCTGTGAGCTTTTCCAATTACTGCATTTCTGCTTATTCCTCCAATTATTTCGGCAATTTGACTTGCAGTTTTTCCACTACCCCAAAGCTCTTTTAGTTTCGAAACTTTTTCATCTGTCCAACTCATAATAATCTATATGTTGTTATTAAATTATAATTAAATACAATATAATGTTATTAAACTTTTATAAACAATAAATATGTTTGAGTTATCAACAGAAATTTAAAAAATTAAGGAAGTTATAATTTTCAATCGTTACTTGTATGTTCATATTTTAATTTATAGAAGAAATAGTAAATTAAAAATTTATTTATGAGTTATTTAGCTAAAAATTATAATAGAAAAAAAATTTCGTTTAAATATGGTAAAGGTAGTTATCTTTTTTCGACTTCTGGAAAAAAATATCTTGATTTTGTCATGGGCATAAGTGTCAATTCTTTGGGACACGCTCATCCAAAGTTAGTAAGAACTATTAAAAATCAATCTAAAAAACTTTGGCATGTATCAAACGCATTTCAAATTCCTGAAGGCGAAAAATTAGCTAAAAAGTTGTGCCAAAAAACATTTGCTGATTATGTTATGTTTCAAAATAGCGGAGCAGAGGCAACTGAGGCAGCTATAAAGGTTGCTAGAAAATATTTTTACTCAATCGGAAAACCTAATAAGAATAGAATTTTGTGTATAAAGAATTCTTTTCACGGTAGAACTTTAGCAGCAATTTTTGCTAGTGGGTCAAAAAAAATGACAGAGGGATTTGGACCAAAAATTTCAGGATTTGATCACTTTGTATTTGGAGATCATAAATCACTTAAAAAAAAAATTAATAAAAACACAGCAGCAATTATGGTTGAAACAATTTTAGGAGAGGGTGGTATTAAGGAAATTCCAGATTGGTGCTTAAAAGAATTACGAAAATTATGTAATAAAAAAAAAATACTATTAATTTTAGATGAAGTTCAATGTGGAGTTTCCAGATCAGGAGATTTTTTCGCATTTGAAAAATCTAAAGTTAAACCAGATATAGTCCCCATAGCAAAAGGAATTGGTGGTGGTTTTCCAATTGGAGCAGTTTTAATGAATAAAAAAGTTGCTCAAGGAATGACCCCAGGTTCTCATGGCTCAACTTTTGGGGGAAATCCATTAGCAATGTCCGTGGGAAATACAGTAATGGATATTGTTTCAAGTAAAAAGTTTTTAAGAAATGTTAAAAAATTGTCAAAATATTTTTTACATAAATTAAATGATATAAAAAATAAGTATCCAAATGTAATAAAAGAAATAAGAGGAAGAGGTTTTTTATTAGGTATCCAAATTCATGGAGATCAAGCGAAGTTTATAAAAAAGTTGATGGATAATAGATTATTAACAATACGTGCAGCTGAAAATGTCGTTCGTATTTTACCTCCATTAAATGTTAAAAAAAAAGAATTAGATAAAGCTTTGAAGATAATTAATAAAGTTTGCTCAGAGTTAAATTAAGATGAAACATTTTATAAATTTAAAAGATATTCCATCTAAAGACCTACGAAAGATTATAACTGACGCTAAGAAAAGAAAGATATTAAGAAAAAAATTAAACATTCTTGAGGTTGACAAAGGAGCGCCTTTAAAAGGAAAATTACTAATTCAAATGTTTGAAAAATCAAGTTTAAGAACTAGGTTAAGTTTTTATCTTGCAATTAAACAGCTAGGTGGAAGTACTTTAACTCTTAGACCAGATGAGCTTCATCTCTCAAAAGGAGCAGAAAGCATTGAAGATACTGCAAAAATTTTATCAAATTTTGGTAATGCTTTTATGCTAAGAACAGATAGTGATAAAAAATTGGAGGAATTTAAAAAATATTTATCAATACCAATTATTAATGGTCTAAGTCCCAGTTCTCACGCTACGCAAGTTCTCTCTGATATTTTTACAGTTGAAGAAATTAAAAAAAAACCAATATCTAAGCTTGATATTTCATGGATAGGTGACGCAAATAATGTTTTAAATAGTTTAATTGCTGCATCAATTAAATTTTCTTTTAGATTAAATATTGGATGTCCTAAAAACTATCAACCTGATAAAAAAATTTTACATTATATCAATAAAAACCATAATAAAATTAGTATATATGGAAATGCAATTAAAGCTGCGGCTGGAGCTGATGTTATTTTTTCAGATAAAGTAATATCTATGAATGATAAAGTTAATAAAATTAAAAAATTAAATCATTTTAAAAAATTTAAAATTGATAAAAAATTGATGAAACATGCAAAAAAAGATTGCATATTTCTTCATTGTTTACCTAGAGGAAAAGAAGTTGATGAAAAAGTTTTTTCAAGCAAACAATCAAAAGTATGGAAACAAGCTATTAATAGAGTTCATGTTCAAAAATCTATACTTCTCTATTGTTTTGGAAAATTAAGGTAATGGAAGTGGATTATCTGAATTTTGATTTAGGTACAAAATCACTGAAGCTCTATCCTTTTCTTTTCTCAAACCAGCAAAAGCCATTTTAGTTCCCTTAATCCATTTAGCTGGTTTAATTAAATATCCATTTAATTCCTCAAAGGTCCACTCTTTGCCATATGCTGCCAGTGCTTTTGAATATTTGTAATCAGTTACGGATCCTATTTTTCTTCCTACCACATTATACAATGCAGGTCCTATATTATTTTTTCCTCCTTTTACAATTGAATGACAGGCTGCGCATTTTTTAAAAACTTTTTCTCCAACAGCAAGATCTCCCAGAGCCATTAATGCAGCTATATTAATTTTTTCCTCCATTGTTGCAGAAGTAAGTTCTTTGGCCTCTACATTTGTTTGCTCTACTTTAACAACGTAACCAGGCTTTTTTGGCTTTTCGACATAAAAAATTACATCTGAGAGCTTTCCAATACCGATAATAAGTAGGGCAACCATTAAAATAGCAGCTATTATTTTGTTTAATTCAAAAGAATCCATTTTATAAATTTGTTTTGAACGTATAACATTATAAATTAAAAATTGCTTATATAATTTAATGGACAATTTTGCCTCTGTTTGTTGTTAGGAAAATAAAAAAACCAATGAAAACTTTAGTTATAATTCCTTCAAGATTATCTGCCAAGAGGTTGCCAGGTAAGCCTCTTTTAAAAATCAATGGTTTATCAATTATTTCTCATGTTTTTAAAAAGGCAGAAAATGCTAATATTGGAGAGGTAATAGTTGCGGCCGAAGATAAGGAAATTGTTGATGAAGTAAAAAAAGATGGCGGTCAGGCAATTCTTACAAGCAAAAATCATAAAACTGGTACAGATAGAATATATGAGGCCTTTAAAAAGTTAAACAGACCAGGTGTTGAATTTATTATGAATCTTCAAGGAGATGAGCCCATGATTGATATAGATGATGTTAAAAGATTAAATAATGAAATGTTAAATACCAAATCTGAACTTGGAACTTTAGGATCTATTATAAGTAAAAAAAATTTGTATACAAATGAAAGTACAGTAAAGGTCATAACTAAGGATCCTTTAGAAATTTCAAAATTTACTGTTGCTTTAGATTTTAGAAGAAAAATTTCAAATTTTAATCAAAATATCTATCATCATTTAGGTATTTATTGTTATAGTATGGATACACTTAAAAAATTCGTTTCTCTTAACCAAACAAAAAATGAGATTAAGAATAAGCTTGAGCAGTTAAGAGCAATAGATAACAATATAAAGATTAAAGTCACTTTGGCCAAATCTACACCAATTGGTGTAGACACTGAGGAAGATTTTGTAGCTATAAAAAAAATAATGGAATATAAATCTTGATGTCTAAAATTTATTTTCAAGGAACATTTGGAGCTTACTCACACCTTGCGGCTTTATCAATAGAACCTAAAGCTGATATTATACCTTGCAAAACTTTTGATGAATGTTTTGCAAAAGCCTTGAAAGATACAAGTTCTAAAATAATTATTCCAGAGTCAAATAGAATTACAGGTAATATTGGAATAGAATATCTAATTTTCAAATATAGATTAAATATTTATTCAGAATATTTTCAAAAAATTGAACATAATTTGTTAGCACTACCTGGAACAAAATTATCAGAGATAGAAAATGTATATTCCCATTCTCAAGCACTATCTCAATGCTCAAATTTTATAAAGACAAATAATTTTATTGAACATGTAAGAGCAGATACAGCTGGTTCAGCCGAAATGGTTTCTAAAGCAAAAGATAAAAAAAACTCTGCTATAGCATCAACATTAAGTGCCAAAACCTATGGTTTAGAAATTGTAAAAAAAAATATTGAAAATGAGAAAGGAAACCTAACTAGATTTTTATTGATGGGTAAAAATATTTCTCAGCCTGAATATAAAAAAAAAAAATATATTACATCCTTTTTATTTAAATTAAAAAGCAAGCCAGCTGCACTATATCAGTCATTAGGCGGATTCGCTATCAATGGTGTCAATCTGACTAAACTACAAAGTTATCCTGAAAAAAATTCTTTCGACTCATATTTTTTTTTATGTGATTTGGATGGACATATTGAAGACAAAAAAGTTCAAAAATCTTTAGAAGAATTGGGATTACATTGTCAAGATTTTCACGTTCTAGGTGTTTTTGAAGCTGACAAATTAAGAGAAAAATAGATTTTAATCTTTTCTTGTAGAATAGAAATTATTACTGCTATAATAGTTTTGGAGGCTAGGGCGTTAACTGCATGAACCCGATCAGATCCTAACGGAAGCAATCGTAATGACAGTTTGACGGGTCTAGTCTCCTTAGGAAATATTTAATGAATAAAAATTCAAAAGTCTTGGCATTAAAGTATAGGCCTCAAACGTTTGAGGATCTAATAGGTCAAGAAGTTATTACAGAAACAATAATTAATTCAATTAAATTAAATAAAGCCCCTAATGCTTATTTATTTACAGGTATTCGCGGTGTAGGAAAAACAACAATAGCACGAATAGTTGCAAAATCATTAAATTGTTTAAGTGGAGTAGATAATTTATGTAAAAATAACTTTTGTGATAATTGTAAAGCAATTTCAAATTCAAGTCATATTGATGTTCTAGAAATGGATGCTGCAAGCAAAACTGGCGTTGACGATGTAAGAGATTTAATTGAGTTTTCTCGTTATGGCCCAACATCCTCAAAGTTTAAAATTTTTATTATTGACGAAGTTCATATGTTAAGTAAGCAAGCATTTAACGCTTTACTAAAAACATTAGAGGAACCACCTCATTATGAAAATGGTGGAAGCCTAAAGTTTATTTTTGCAACAACAGAAATTAAAAAAATTCCAATTACTGTTGTTTCTAGATGTCAAAGGTTCGATTTGACAAGAATAAAATCTGGTGAATTGTTTAATTATATTAAAAAAATTAAAGACAAGGAAAATGGTAAGATTACTGATGATGCTCTCAAGCTAATTGTTAAAATCTCTGAGGGCTCAGTCAGAGATGCACTATCTTTATTAGATAGAAGTCTCCTAACATTTGATAATAAACAAGAGCTCGATTTAAGCACGGCTCAAAAAATCTTTGGCTATTTCGATAAATCACAGCTAATTGATATATTTAGATTAATCTTTCAGGGTGAGGAAAAGAAAGTTATAGAAACTTACAGAAAAATTTATGACCAGGGTATAGAACCAAAGGTTTTCATGAATGAGTTTTTAGAATTGATATATTATTTTAAGAATATTGACTCATTGACTTTAGAAAACACGAATTTTTCATTAAATGATAAAGAATTTTCTGAGATTAAAAATTTATCTAATAGCATAAATAATAAAATACTAATTTTATTTTGGCAATTTGCTATTAAAACTCTAGATGAACTTGATAAAGTTTCTAATCAAAATTTATCTTTAGAAATGTTTTTGATGAGATTGATGTATTTAAGTTCTGAAAACGTTAGTGAAAATTTATTAAATAAAGAAAATGCTAATAATTCAACTGAAAAAAATTTTGAGATTAAAGAAGAAACTAGTTTAAAAACAGATACAGTTGATCAAATAAAAAATGTTACACAAGAAAAAAAAATTAAGCTTGAAAATCAAAATGAAATTAAAGCAGAAGTTGAAATATCTATTAAATCTTTTGAGCAACTTATAAGAGTTTGTAATGAAAAGAAGGAAATTAAACTTAAATATGAACTTGAAAAAAATATCAATCTTGTACGTTTTGAAGAAAAAAGAATAGAAATATCTTTTAATGACAATTTAGACAAAAATTTTGTTAAAGAATTGTCATTAAAACTTTTTGAATGGACAGGTCAAAGATGGATTATAACTTTTAGTAAACAAAAAGGTGAAATAACAATAAAAGAAAAAGAGAAAAATAAAAAAAAGGAATTTATAAAAAAAACTAAAGATACTAAATTATATCAAAATATATTAGATAAATTTTCAGATGCTAATTTGATTGATATAATTTCTGATAAAGAAATGAATGAATAAATGACTGATTTTACAAAGATATTAAATAAAGCTAAAGAAATTGAATCAAAAATGAAAGAAAGTCAGGAAAATATTAAAAAAATAAGAGCAGAGGGAGTATCCGGTTCTAATTCTATAAAAATTATTTTAGATGGAAATGGTGAGATGCAAAAAATTGAGATAGCAGACGAAATTTTAAAAGAAAAAAAAACTATCATTGAGGATTTAATTATTGCAGCGCATAATAATGCAAAAACTCAACTTAAAACGAAAACTAATGAGGAAATTTCGAAAGCAACAGGAGAATTTGGAATTCCTGGATTTAAATGGCCACTTTAAAACATGCAAGGAATTAGCGAGATAGATGATTTAGTTAAGTTAATTTCAAAACTTCCAGGATTAGGCCCTAAATCAGCAAAAAGAATAGTTCTTAAATTAGTTGGTAATAGAGATGAACTTGTTAAACCTATGGCAAATGTTTTATCAAAAATTTATAAAAACGTTATCAGATGTAATTCATGTGGATCATTAAAATCTAATGTAGAAGGATGCTTTAATTGTGAGAGTGTTAAGGAAAAATTAAATAAAATTTGTGTTGTTGAAGATATTGCTGATCAATGGTCAATAGAGAATTCGAATATTTTCAAAGGTTATTTTCACATACTAGGAGGAAATTTATCTAGTGTTGGTAAAAAAAAAGAGGATTTATTAATTAATTCTCTTGTAGAAAGAGTTGTTAAAGATAAAATTGAAGAAGTAATTATTGCAACTAGCGCAACAGTTGAGGGTCAGACTACAGCATACTATATTCAAGAAAGTCTTAAACATACTAAAGTAAAAATTACTAGATTGGCTCAAGGTTTACCAGTTGGAGGCGAGATAGAAAATTTAGATGATGGTACTTTATTTTCTGCGTTTAAAAATAGATTAAATTTAAAATCTAATTCTGACTAATTTTTTTTCTTATTCTGTTTAAATGTAAGAGTGGTTCTGTATATCCTGAGGGTTGGTCTTTCCCTTTGAATATTAAATCACATGCAGTTTGAAATGCTATAGATTTTTCATAATTATCACTCATTTTTGTATAATTTTTGTCATCTTCATTTTGTTTATCAACTATTTTTGCCATTGCTTTCATAATTTCTGTAACTTGTATTTTTGTTGTTATTCCATGATGTATCCAATTTGCAATATGTTGTGAAGAAATTCTCAAAGTAGCTCTATCCTCCATTAGACCAATATTATTTATATCAGGAACTTTTGAACAACCAACTCCTTGATCTATCCATCTTACAACATATCCCAAAATTGTTTGAGCAGAATTTGAAATTTCTGAATTTATCTCATCCATAGACCAATTAGGTCTATCAGCTATAGGTAAAGTTAGAAGATCATCTAATTTGGCTTTATCTCGGTTTAGAATTTTTTTTTGTACGCTAAATATGTCTACTTGATGATAATGTAGTGCATGCAATGATGCAGCTGTTGGAGAGGGTACCCATGCACAATTAGCACCAGCTTTTAAATGTCCGATTTTGTCTATCATCATTTGCTTCATCATATCTGGAGCAGCCCACATTCCTTTACCAATTTGAGCTTTACCAGAAAAACCACATTCCAAACCAATATCTACATTATTATTTTCATATGCCGAAATCCATTTAGATGATTTCATATCTCCTTTTTTAATCATTGGACCAGATTCCATAGAAGTATGCATTTCATCACCAGTTCGATCTAAAAAACCTGTGTTTATAAAAAAAACTCTATTTTTTAGAGATCTAATACATTCTTTTAAATTTACTGAAGTTCTTCGCTCCTCATCCATTATACCAATTTTGCAGGTATATTTTTGTAGATTAAGTACTTCCTCTACTTTTGTAAAAAGTATATCAGTAAAAGCAGTCTCCTCTGGACCATGCATTTTAGGCTTAACAATGTAAATAGAGCCAGTTCTAGAATTTTTTTTTCTTTTTAAATCATGAATGGCTGCAGCAGTTGTAATGAAGGCGTCCATAATACCTTCAGGGACCTCATTACCATTCTTTAAAATTATAGATGAGTTTGTCATAAGATGACCTACATTTCTTATTAATAATAAACTTCTTCCTTGTAATTTTAATCCTTTTCCATCTCTCGATATATAGCTTCTATCTGGATTTAACTTTCTCTCTAACATTTTACCTTTTTTTTCAAATTGAACTTTTAAAGAACCTTTCATTAAACCAAGCCAATTTCTGTAACAATTTACTTTATCTTCAGCATCAACTGCTGCTACGCTATCCTCATTATCACAAATAGTTGAAACTGCTGACTCAGCGATTACATCACTAATACCTGCAATATCATGAGCAGCGCTAAATGCTCTAGGATTTATAATGATCTCAAAATGAAGTTTATTGTTCTTTAATATTACTGCCTCAGGTTTATTCACATCTCCCCTATGACCAATGAATTTATTTGTATCTACAAGGTTATATTCGTAACCATCTTTGAGGATTATTAAATTTTTATTAATTATTTTTAAACCAGAAATATTTTTCCAACTTGTCCCATCAATTGGAATATATTTGTCAAAAAATTCTCTAACGTATTTTATTACTTCCTGCCCCCTGTTTGGATCATATCTCTCACTTCCACCTTCCTCTGACTCTATTATATCTGTTCCATATAAACTATCATATAAGCTTACCCAACGAGCGTTAGCTGCATTTAAGGTGTACCTTGCATTCATGATGGGAACAACTAATTGTGGCCCAGCAATTTCAGTAATTTCTTCATCTACGTTACTCGTTTCAATTTTAAAATTTGCTCCAACATCAACTAGATAGCCTATTTCTTTTAAAAATATTTTATACTGATTAATATCTATTTTTTTTCCTTTATTTTTAACATGCCAATTATCAATTTTTTTTTGGAGACTTTCTCGTTTATTTAATAATTCTTTGTTTTTGGGCTCTAGTTCATTTATACACCCCTCAAAGCCAGACCAGAATTTTTCTGGTGTAATATTTGTACCTCTTAATAATTCTTCATTAACAAATTTAGCTAAATTTTCTGAGACTTTTAGACTTTTTATGTCAATGTAATTTATATTCATCATCTCTTTTCTAAAACTCCTGCAAAATGAAGTCAAATAATTTATAGAAGCATTGACATTTTATTGTCATTTTCCATAATTAAGTAATTTAATGTATAAATGAAAAATTATCTCAATTTTGAAACTGATATAAAAGAACTAGAAAATGAGTTAGAAAAACTTAAGGACCCATACAATCAAAGTGGCCTCTCAGAAGTAGATACTCAAAAAATTTCTAAAACTCAGAATGAATTAGACGAAAAATTAAAATCAATTTATTCTAATCTAGATCCTTGGCAAACTACTTTGGTTGCAAGGCATGAAGATCGTCCCAAATCTAAATTTTTTATCGACAATCTTTTTGAGAACTTTATCTCTTTATCTGGAGATAGATATTATGGTGAGGATAAATCTGTATTAACAGGATTTGCAAGGTTTACAGGAAAATCAGTTTTAGTTATTGGCCAAGAGAAAGGCGAAGATTTAGATAGTAGAATCGAAAGGAATTTTGGCATGATGAGACCTGAGGGTTATAGAAAAACAATTCGCTTAATGGAATTAGCTGATAAATTTAAAATTCCCATCATATCATTTATTGATACGCCTGGTGCATACCCAGGTGTTGGTGCAGAAGAAAGAGGGCAGGCAGAGGCGATTGCTAAATCAATCGAGTGTTGTATGAAGTTAAAAGTTCCTACAATATCAATCATAATTGGAGAAGGCGGATCTGGGGGAGCAATTGCTTTAGCTTCATCAAATAAAGTTGTTATGTTAGAAAATGCAATATATTCAGTTATATCTCCAGAGGGTTGTGCAACTATTTTGTGGAGAGATCCAAAAAAAATGCTTGATGCAGCTAAAGCAATGAAACTTTCAGCAAGAGATTTATTAGAATTAAATGTTATTGATGAAATCATACAAGAACCAATTGGTGGAGCTCATCGAGATAAAGATAAAACTTTAGAAAATGTAAAGAATTCAATTATCAATAATTTAAAAAAGTATGAGCAAATGACTAGCGAAGAAATAATTAATGAAAGAAAAAATAAGTTTTTAAAAATTGGAAGAGACAAAGGATTCATCGATAATACAGATGAATTAACTAACTTGGAATATAAGAAAACATCAATTGAAAATATATTTAAATCTAAAAAGAATTTAATTATTTTGTCAGCAATCTTAGCTGCAATATTTTTTTTTATATTCACATTTCTTTAGATTAAATTGATCCACAACAGTGCTTGTATTTTTTTCCTGATCCGCAGAAACAAGGTTCATTTCTTCTCATTTTTTTGCCAATATATTTTGGATCGATTTGTCTGGGTTTGACACTCTCTTTTTGATTACTTGTAGCCTCAATAATTTTTAGGTTCATTAAAATTGTAATAAAATCAAATTTTAATTTTTCCAACAAATTTTCAAATAAACTAAACGCCTCTTTTTTGTATTCAATTAAAGGGTCCCTTTGACCGTAAGATCTTAACCCAATTACTTGCCTTAATTGTTCTAAATACTGAATATGAGATTTCCAATTGAGATCTATAGATTGTAAAAATATTCTTTTTTCTAAATCATTTACCTGTTTTTCTCCAATTAAATTGACTCTTTTCTCACGAATTTCTTTAAATTTATAAATTATATTTTCTTTAATTTTATTATTTTTTAATTTTAAGAGATTGTTTAGTTCAGCTTCACTAAAATTTTTACCCAAAATTACTTTAATTTTATTTGAAAATTCTTTATTTTGACCTGTTGATAAATTTTGATCTTTTAATTTCATTAAATCATCAATTATTTCATTCAAAAAATCATCAGAGTATTCAAAAATATTTTTACTTTCTATGACATTTTTTCTTTGTGAGAAAATTACATGTCTTTGATCGTTTAAAACGTTATCAAATTTTATTAGAGTTTTTCTAATTTCAAAATTTCTGGCTTCAACCTTTTGCTGTGCTCTTTCTAGTGCTTTATTTATCCATGGGTGATCTATGCTTTCTCCATCTTTCAAACCTAACTTTTCAAGCATGTTGTTCATGGACTCTGATCCAAAAATTCTCATTAAATCATCTTCTAAACTTACAAAAAATATAGAATTCCCTTCATCTCCTTGACGTCCTGATCTACCTCTTGCTTGATTATCAACTCTTCTTGACTCCATTCTTTCGGTCCCAATAACAAACAAGCCTCCTAGAGATTTAACTTTTTCCTTATTTTTATTAAGTAAACTTTGATTTAATGATCCTTTTTTTCCACCTAGTTGAATATCAACTCCTCTTCCAGAGATACTTGTTGTTATAATTACCGATTTTTCTTTTCCCGCATTAGCAATAATCTCAGCTTCATTTTCATGATTTTTTGCATTTAAAACTGTGTGACTTATATTCTCTTTTTTTAATAATTGAGAATAAGTTTCTGACTTATTGATGCTAGATGTAAAAATTAAAAGTGGTTGTCCCAAATTATGACATTTTTTTACTTTTTCTATTATTGAAATATTTTTTTCATTTTCAGTTCTAAATATCTGGTCATTAAAATCTTTCCTAATCATCTCTTTATTTGTAGGTATTATTACTACTGGCAAATTATAAATTTCTAAAAATTCCTCTGCTTCTGTTGCAGCAGTACCAGTGCAGCCTGATATCTTTTTATAAAGTTTAAAATAATTCTGATAAGTAATAGAAGCTAGTGTTTGGTTCTCTGCCTGAACTTCTACTTTTTCTTTAGCCTCCAAAGCCTGATGAAGTCCATCACCAAATCTTCTTCCCTCTAAAATTCTTCCAGTTAGCTCATCTATGATTTTTAAAGAATTATCTTTAACAATATAATCTTTTCCTTTTTCAAAGAGGTAATTAGCTCTTAAAGCTTGATTGACATGATGAACTAAATTTAAATTTTCGGGATCGTAAAAGTTATTATTTTTTAATATTCCAGCATTTGAAAAAATTTTTTCAACATTATTTATACCAGTATTAGTCAGAAGTATATTTCGATCTTTTTCATCTATTTCAAAATCATCTTTTTTCAAAAGCCTCACTAATTTATCAATAGCTAAGTATTGACTAGTTTTATCTTCGGCAGCGCCTGAAATAACTAATGGTGTTCTTGCTTCATCAATTAAGCAAGAGTCAATTTCGTCAACAATTGAAAAATAATGCTCTCGTTGAACTATTTCCTCTTGGGAATATTTCATGTTATCTCTTAAATAATCAAAACCGAGTTCACTATTGGTTGCATATGTTATATCGCAATTATAATTTTTCTTTCTTTCAATATCGTTTTGATAATTATTTATAAATCCTGACGAAAGCCCTAAAAAATTGTATATTTTTCCCATCTCTTCCGAATCTCTTTTTGCCAAATAATCATTTACAGTAACTATATGAACACCTTTTTCACAAAGTGCATTAAGATAAGCCGCTAAAGTAATGGTTAATGTCTTTCCTTCACCCGTTCTCATTTCAGCTATTTTTGATTCATGTAGAACAATTCCACCAATTAACTGAACATCAAAGTGTCTTTCATTTCTGGTTCTTCTGGCCGCCTCTCTTACAAGAGCGAAAGCTTCAGGTAAAATTTCGTCTACATTTTTTCCTTCTTTGACGAGTTTTTTAAATTCATTAGTTTTTTCTGGAAATTCCTTATCTTTTAAAATTTTAACATTTTCCTCAAGGGAATTAATTTTATCAACAATTTTGTTAATTCTATCAAGCTCTCTCTGATTAGAGGACCTGATAAATCTAGAAATGAAATTAAATGGATTAAGCATTAGTTTTTGATTTATTATTTACTTATATACTTTAATATAATTATTAAATAAATTTTTTAAATACCATGGGCATTAATTTAACAAATTTTTTATCATCCAAATCAAAGAATAGGAAAATGAGTGAATTCCAAGATTTGGATCATATCGATGGAGTATCTGTATCAACAACATGTGCGAAATTATACAATAATGACAGGGATGATTTGGCAATGTTTTATTTTAGAAATGGTGCTAACCATTCTACTGTTTATACACAATCTAAAATAATTTCAGAGAACATAAAATGGAATTTGACTCAAAAAACTAAGAAAATTTCTTCATTGTTAGTTAATACCAGAAACGCAAACTGTTTCACTGGCAAACAAGGTTATAAAAGTTTAGAAAAAATAGCTGAGATCGTTTCACAAAAGTTATCCGAAAAACAAATTGAGGATGAAGAACATCCAAAAAAAATTAAACCAAAAGAAATTTTATTTGGCTGTACCGGAACTATAGGAGAAACTTTTCCTGAAGAAAAAATAAAAAACAATATCCCCGAATTAGTTAATAAAATAAAATATACCCAAAATAAATATATTTGGATGAAAGCCGCCCTAGCTATCATGACAACAGATACTAGACCAAAATTGGCTATGGAGGAATGTAATATTGGTAATACTAAAATAAAAATTTTTGGTATAGCGAAAGGTTCTGGCATGATTCAACCTAACATGGCAACAACTTTAGGATATATTTTTACTGACGCAGAGATATCTAATGATATCTTAAAAAAACTTCTTAAAAAAAACATTACAACAACTTTTAATGCAATAACTTGTGATGGTGATACTAGCACTAATGATATGGTTACTATTTTTTCAACAGGTGAAGCAAAACACTCAAAAGTTAAAAATGTAAACGATGAAAAATTAAAAAAGTTTGATGAGGCATTGAATAAAGTTTTACTAAATCTTGCAAAAAGAGTTGTATCTGATGGTGAGGGTGCATCAAAATTTGTTACTATCAATGTTAAAAATTGTAAAAATGATCAAGATGCAAAGAAAATTGCCTTTTCTATTGGAAATTCACCTTTAGTGAAAACTGCAATAGCAGGTGAAGATCCTAATTGGGGACGAATTATAATGGCTATAGGGAAAGCTGGAGTTCCAATAAATTTAGATAAAATTTCAATCAGATTGGGAGATATAAATATAATTCAAAATGGAAAAATAAGTCTAAATTACGAAGAGACATTAGCGGCAGATTATATGAAAAACGAAACGATAGATATTTTCATTGATGCTGCTTGTGGTTCTAAAAACTTTATAGCTTTTACTATGGATCTGACGAAAAAATATATTGATATAAATGCTGATTATAGGTCATAACAAATATTGAATTTAATAAAATAAACACTAAGTAATAATTGTGATTAAATATAAATTATTCTGTAAAAAATGTAGTTATATCTTTGATAGTTGGTTTGGATCATCACAAGAATACGAAAAACTAAAGAAAAAAAAATTACTAAATTGCATCAAATGTAATTCTATACATGTTGATAAAACTTTAATGGCTCCAAAACTTATTAGTAAAAAGTCTAAAATTAAAAATAGTCAAAATTTAAGAAAACTTAATGAAATCACTAAAAAATTAAAAGATTATCAAAAGTTTATAAAAAATAATTTTGAGTATGTTGGAGAAAATTTTGCTTACGAGGCAAGGTCTATTCATTATAAAACAAAAAAAAAAGAAAAAGGTATCTATGGAACGGCTTCAAAGAAAGAACTTAAAGAGCTTAGAGAAGAAGGAATTGAAGCTGAGATGATCCCGTGGATTGAGGACAATAAAAATTAATTTTTTTTAAATTTTGCAATATAGTTTACTGATTTATCTGAACTTAAGCTCCACTGATTTGAAAATATATTAAATTTTACTCCATCTAACTTTTCGAGCTCAAGGTTATTTTTAGCAGTAATCTTTATTAAATCCTCTGGTTTTACAAATTTTTCCCATTCGTGAGTACCTATTGGCAACCATTTTAAGATATATTCAGCACCAACTATTGCAAGAATGTAAGATTTAAAGGTTTTATTTAAAGTTGCTATAAACATTATACCATCTTTTTTCATATGTTTTGCACATGACATTATGAAATAATCTACATCTTCAACATGCTCAATTATTTCCATATTTAACACAACATCAAATTTGTAAGGGCTTTTAAAATTTTCTGGTGAAGTGTTAAAGTATTTAATATTTAATTTATTTTTTTTAGCATGCAATTTTGCAACAGTTATGTTTTTTAGTGAGGCATCAATTCCTACAACTTCAGCACCAAATCTGCACATTGGTTCTGATAACAAACCACCTCCACAGCCTATATCTAAAACCTTTAGTTTTTTAAATGGTTTAGCGTTATTTTTAATTTTAAAGCTATTCATCAAACTCTTTTTTATGTATGAAATTCTTATTGGATTGAAGTTATGTAGTGGTTTGAATTTTCCATTGGGATCCCACCATTCTTCGGCTATTTTAGAAAATTTATCTATTTCTTCTTTATTTATCGTATTACTTTTCATTTGTAAGTTGACTTTATATTCAACATGTATTTTATCAATATATTTTAATTTATAGAGAATATTTATCATGAAAACTATAGTATTGAAATTCGGTGGTACATCTGTTGGGACAATTAATAAGATAAAAACTGTCGCTAAGATAATAGCAGATTACAAGAAGAAAAAATTTAGGGTGATTGTTGTTTCATCAGCGATGAGTGGTGTGACAAATGAGCTTGTAAAAAAATCGAAAGCTATCAGTAAAAATTTTTCTAACGCTGAATATGATGTTTTGGTATCCTCTGGCGAACAAGTTGCTTGCTCACTTATCGCGGGAAGATTGATACATTTAGGATATAAAGCGAGATCTTGGCTAGCCTGGCAAATACCAATATTAACTCATGGCGAACATAAAAATTCAAGAATATATGATGTGAATAAAAAAAAGATTTTTTCATATCTAAAAAATGGAGGTGTTCCAATAGTAACTGGTTTTCAGGGCATAAATGAGTATGAGAGAGTTTCTACCATCGGTCGTGGTGGATCTGATGCGAGTGCAATTTTACTTGCAAAATTTTTTAAGGCTCAAAGATGTATCATATACACAGATGTTGAAGGTGTGTATACCACTGATCCAAATAAATTGAGTAAAGCAAAAAAGATTAAAGAGATTTCCTATGAGGAAATGTTAGAAATGGCTTCCTTAGGTGCTAAAGTCATGCAGCCAGCATCTATCCAAGACGCTAGATTAAATAGGATTAATATTGAGGTTAAATCCTCTTATGTAAAAAAGTCAGGAACATTAATTACAAAAAGAAAAAATATAATCAATAATAGAATAATCACTGGAATATCCTCAACTCATAATGATGCAAAAGTTTCTTTAATTGGTGTAAAAGATAAACCAGGTGTAGCGGCATCAATATTTAAACCATTATCAAAAAATTCAATAAATGTAGATATGGTTGTTCAAAATATTTCTGCAAATGGTAGGGAAACGGATCTTACATTTACAATTAAAGCTGAGGATTTAAAAAAGACTCAAAAAATTATTAAAACAAATAAGAATATCAAGTTTAGAAAACTATTATTAAAAAAAGATGTTTCAAAAATTTCAATCATTGGTGTTGGAATGGTTACAACACCAGGAGTAACTTTCAGAATGTTTCAAACACTAGCAAAAAAAAAAATAAATATTCAAGTAATTTCTACATCGGAGATCAAAATTTCTGTTTTAATTGATAAAAAAAATATAAAAAAAGCTTTAATTGCTTTACATAAAGAATTTAAATTAGATAATTAAAAAATGAGCTTAAGACCTTTCAGAGATATTAAAAGAAGAAAAACAAAAGTTATCAATGTTGGAAATGTTAAGATTGGTGGTGATAACCCAATATCAGTTCAATCAATGACAAACACTCTTACAACTAATATCAAAGATACAATTAAACAAATTAATGAAATTCATACTGAGGGAGCTGATATAGTAAGAGTTTCCTGTCCAGATGAAGACTCATCAAAAGCTTTAAAAGAGATAACAAAGCATATAGATATACCTCTGGTAGCTGATATTCATTTTCATTATAAGAGAGCAATTGAGGCTGCAGAAAATGGAGCTAGTTGTTTAAGAATAAATCCTGGTAACATTGGCTCTAAAGAAAAGATCAAGGAAATTATAAGAGCCGCAAAAAGTAATAATTGTTCAATTAGAGTTGGTGTTAACGCAGGTTCTTTAGAAAAAGATATTTTAGAAAAATATAAAGAACCATGCCCTGAGGCTTTAGTTGAAAGCGCTCAAAGAAACATAAAGATTTTAGAAGACGAAGATTTTTTTGATTTAAAAGTAAGTGTAAAATCATCTGATGTTTTTTTGTCGATTGCGGCTTACAAACACCTCTCAAAAGTAACCGACTATCCTTTGCATCTTGGAATTACAGAGGCAGGTAGTTTTTTACCTGGAAGTATTAAATCATCTATTGGATTAGGGACTTTATTATTAGATGGTATTGGTGATACAATCAGAATTTCTTTATCGGATGACCCTATCAAGGAGGTTAAAATTGGAAATGAAATATTAAAATCACTTGATTTAAGGAGAAGAGGCGTAAGAATTATTTCATGCCCATCATGTGCAAGGCAAGGATTTAAGGTAATAGAAACTGTAAAAATTTTAGAGGAAAAACTTTCTCATATTAAAGCTCCAATCACTTTATCTGTTATTGGTTGTGTGGTTAATGGTCCAGGTGAAGCTGCAATGACAGACGTCGGTATCACAGGTGGTCAAAAAGGGAGCAATATGCTTTATTTATCAGGTATCCAAAAAGAAAAAATTTTTACTGATGATATGATTACAAAAGTAGTCGATGAAGTTGAAAAAAAAGCATCTGAATTTGAAAAAAACTAAAAAAAATGATCCCACAAAAAACAATTGAAGAATTAATTAACAAGCATTCAATTTTAGAAAAGGATTTATCATCTGGAGACATAGACAAAAAAAAATTTGCAGAAAAGTCAAAAGAATATTCTGATTTAAATGAAATTATAGACGATGCAAAAAAATATATCTCATTTGAAAAAAATAAAATTGAATTAGAAAAAATATTAGAAGATCAAAACAGTGAAAATGAGATTAAAAAAATGGCTGAAAATGAATTAATTGAACTTAAGCTAGATTATGAAAAAAATGAAAAAAAATTAAAATTATTTTTATTACCTAAAGATGAAGCTGATAAAAAAAATGCAATTATTGAAATTAGAGCTGGAACTGGTGGTCTAGAAGCTAGTTTATTTGCTGCTGATTTATTTAAAATGTACGAAAAAGTAAGTCATAGAAAAAAATGGTCATTAGAATTAATATCAATTTCAAGAAGCGATGCTGGCGGTCTTAAAGAAGTTATAGCGTCAATAAAAGGTTTAAATATATATTCTTCTTTAAAATATGAAAGTGGAGTTCATAGAGTTCAGAGAGTTCCAGATACCGAAACTCAAGGAAGAGTGCATACATCTGCAGCAACAGTTGCTGTTTTGCCAGAAGCTGAAGAGGTTGATCTTAAAATTAATGATACAGACTTAAGAATAGATGTTTTTAGAGCTGGTGGTCCGGGAGGTCAATCTGTAAATACAACTGATAGCGCTGTTAGGATTACCCATATTCCAACAGGTATTTCGGTATCACAACAAGATGAAAAGTCTCAACATAAAAATAAAGCTAAAGGAATGAAAATCTTAAGGGCAAGACTTTATGAATTGGAAAGATCTAGAATTGAAAAAGAGAGATCAAAAGATCGTAAAAGTAAAATAGGAACTGGAGACAGATCTGAAAGAATAAGAACGTATAACTTTCCTCAAGGAAGAGTTACCGACCATCGAATAAATTTAACTTTACATAAACTAAGTGAATTTCTTGAGGGAGAAGCTTTTGATGAAATGATTGAATCTTTAACCCTTCAAGCTCAAGAAGAAAGCTTGAGTCAAATCTAAAAAATGAATATTCAATCGGCAATTAAAAAAGGAAGTACAATTTTAGCCGATAGCAAAATACCCTCATCTAGATTAGATAGTGAAATATTGTTATCTAAAGCATTAAACAAAGAAAGAAGATATATTTTTTTAAATTCATTTGAAAAATTGTCAAATAATGTTTTGAAAAATTTTTATAATTTAATTAAGGAAAGGCTAAGTGGCAAACCTATTGCATATATTGTTGGTAAAAAAGAATTTTGGAAATTTGAATTTGATGTTAATGAAAATGTACTTATTCCAAGACCAGATACAGAGTTGATAGTTGAGGAGGTTTTAAAATTAACAAAAAATAAATCCAATATAAAAATTTTAGATATCGGTGTCGGTTCAGGATGCCTCATCCTTTCTATTTTGAAGGAAAGAAAAGGTTTTTATGGTGTTGGAATCGATATAAGTAAAAAATGCTTAGAAATAAGCAAATTAAATAGCAATAAACTCAATGTGACTAATAGAATTAAATTTTTCAAAACAGATGTTGACAATTTTAATTATGGCAAATATGATTTAATTATATCTAATCCTCCATACATTAATAATATTAGTTTTAATTGTCTGGAAAAAGATGTTGTAAATTTTGAGCCAAGAATAGCTCTTTATGGCGGAATGGATGGTTTATCAGGAATAATAAAAGCTGTAAATAAATCATCAAAGCTATTAAAAAAAAATGGTAAGCTAGTTTTAGAAATTGCTTATGATCAAAAAAGAAGTGTTAAAAAAATTTTAAATGACAAAGGATTTTATATTAATAAAATGCTCAAAGATTTAGCTAAAAATGATCGATGTATAATTAGTACAAAAATGTAATTAACTTTTCAATTATGGTAACTTTTAGAAATAATAATAACAATAGAAGAAATAATTTTAGAAGATCTGAAAGAAACTTTAAACCTAATATTGATAGGCCAAAGTTTAATTCTAACTTCTCAAATAATGAAAATTTTCAAAGGAAAATTCCAGGTAGAAATAATCATAATGCACCAAAGCTTATAGAAAAGTACAACAATTTGGCGCGAGAAGCTCTTTCGAGTGGGGACAAAATTTTATCTGAAAACTATTTTCAACATGCTGATCATTTTACTAGAATTATGAATGAGCAAGATGTGCTTAAAAAAGCTAAACTTGTAGAAATCAATAATTTGAATAAAGAAAATTCTTCAGATAAAGAAAAAAAAAACGATTTATCATCTGAGAATAAAATAAGCGACCCAAAATAAACATAATTTTATCAGTTTATACCAATAATTTTTTCTGATTTTAATACATCTAGTTTTATTTTTTTTGTCTCAAATAATTTTCTTTCTTCCCCTTTAAGTATTTTTCCTGAAGGCAATTTGAGAGTTTGAGAATTTATCCTTTTTCCATTCATAATAACCTCATAATGCAAATGAGGTCCTGTAGATTTTCCTGTAGATCCAACAAAACCAATTATTTGACCTTGTTTAACTCTTACGCCACTTCTCATATTGTTTGCAAATTTTGACATATGTGCATAAACTGTTTGATAAGTTGAGTTATGTTTTATAACAATACAATTTCCACCACCTCCACACCAACCAGCTTTTTTAATCACTCCATTTCCTGAAGCCATTATAGGAGTTCCCATGGGCGCAGCAAAATCTGTTCCTCTGTGCATTTTATTAAATCCATCAATTGGATGTTTTCTCATTCCGAAAGAAGATGATAGTCTGGCACCATTTATAGGTGTCTTCATCAAAGCTTTTTGAACACTTTTCCCATTTTTATCAAAGTGTCCCTCACTTCCTTTCTTATCAAAATAGTACAATGGAAAATTTTTTCCGCTAAGTTTTAAATTAGCATAAAGAATTTCACCTGTTTCAATTAATTTACCATTATCATTTACAAAAACTTCATACATAATTTGAAAACTATCTTTTTTTCTAATGTCTCTTTGAAAATCCACTTGAAAACCATAAATTCTTGCAAATTCTATTATTGTATTTATTGGTATTTCCTCGTTAACTGCCGATTTATAAAGACTTTGTAATATTACATTTTCTTTGTAAAGGACTGATTTGTTTAATTTTGTTACTAAAATTTTTTGATTAAATTCGTCTGTCTCATAATTTCTAGTCAGATAAACCTTTTCAGTATTGGAGATCTGAAATATAAATTCCCTTATTAAATTTGTTGATTGATCAATAGTAAATTCAATTTTATGATTTGTATTTAATCTATTTAAATTTATTTTTTTTGATAGTTTAGTTTTTATCTCATTTATTTCTTTTGTACTAAGTGAATAACCTTCAAGGATAGTATTGAAAGTTTCTCCATCTGAAATTTTATGATTAATTTTTTTATATTTAGGCTCTAAATTGCTAAATAAATGATTTAATGTTTTTTTAAAATAGATGTTATTAATTGTATTCTTGTAGTTAGAATAAATCTTTTTTTTGTTATAATTATAATAAGTAGTTGAAACTATTGTAATAATAACAAGTAGGGTTAAAGCAAAAATTTCAGTATTTTTTTTTATTTTTGCAATTATTTTGTTTATCATTAGTTTTTTTTTGATCTGTTATTTTTAATTCAGCTATACCTAGAAATCAAAAAAATCCTTATAAATAGTAGGAAAAAAGCGTGTTTTTTATGAATTTTCTACCCATAAATGCTTGATTTCCCTTAATTTTAGCCTATAAGCATCAAACTTTCTCAACAAATTATTGTTAAAGCAAAATATTTGTGAGTATTATTGAGCCTTTTTGGTTCAATTAGCTATTTAAAAAGTAAAAATTTAAGAAGAGAAGTGTGGACGGTTAAGGTTACCAAAATTTGTCGTACACACTTCAACATTATATAAATTTTATTCTTAGAATTTATATAGAAGCTAGTGTGCGCCGTTTTTAAACTTGAGAGTTTGATCATGGCTCAGAACGTACGCTGGCGGCACGCCTAACACATGCAAGTCGAACGAAGTAGCAATACTTAGTGGCAGACGGGTGAGTAACATGTAGGTATCTACCCTTTGGCCTGGAATAACACGAGGAAACTTGTGCTAATACCGGATAAGTCTTTACGGAGAAAGCTTTATGCACCATTGGATGAGCCTGCACTTGATTAGTTTGTTGGTGGGGTAATGGCCTACCAAGACTTTGATCAATAGCTGATTTGAGAGGATGATCAGCCACATTGGGACTGAGACACGGCCCAAACTCCTACGGGAGGCAGCAGTGGGGAATCTTGCACAATGGAGGAAACTCTGATGCAGCGATGCCGCGTGAGTGAAGAAGGCCTTTGGGTTGTAAAGCTCTTTCGTCGGGGAAGAAAATGACTGTACCCGAATAAGAAGGTCCGGCTAACTTCGTGCCAGCAGCCGCGGTAATACGAAGGGACCTAGCGTAGTTCGGAATTACTGGGCTTAAAGAGTTCGTAGGTGGTTGAAAAAGTTGGTGGTGAAATCCCAGAGCTTAACTCTGGAACTGCCATCAAAACTTTTCAGCTAGAGTTTGATAGAGGAAAGCAGAATTTCTAGTGTAGAGGTGAAATTCGTAGATATTAGAAAGAATACCGATTGCGAAGGCAGCTTTCTGGATCATTACTGACACTGAGGAACGAAAGCATGGGTAGCGAAGAGGATTAGATACCCTCGTAGTCCATGCCGTAAACGATGTGTGTTAGACGTTGGAAATTTATTTTCAGTGTCGCAGCGAAAGCGATAAACACACCGCCTGGGGAGTACGACCGCAAGGTTAAAACTCAAATGAATTGACGGGGACCCGCACAAGTAGTGGAGCATGTGGTTTAATTCGAAGATACGCGCAGAACCTTACCAACACTTGACATGTTCGTCGCGACTTTAAGAGATTAAAGTTTTCGGTTCGGCCGGACGAAACACAGGTGCTGCATGGCTGTCGTCAGCTCGTGTCGTGAGATGTTGGGTTAAGTCCCGCAACGAGCGCAACCCTCACTTTTAGTTGCCATCATTTAGTTGGGCACTCTGAAAGAACTGCCAGTGATAAGCTGGAGGAAGGTGGGGATGACGTCAAGTCCTCATGGCCCTTACGTGTTGGGCTACACACGTGCTACAATGGTATTTACAACAGGAAGCAAGACGGCGACGTTTAGCAAATCCTTAAAAAATACCTCAGTTCGGATTGCACTCTGCAACTCGAGTGCATGAAGCTGGAATTACTAGTAATCGTGGATCAGCGTGCCACGGTGAATGCGTTCCCGGGTCTTGTACACACCGCCCGTCACACCATGGGAGTTGGTTCTACCTTAAGGCAAGGTTTTAAACCCTTGACCACGGTATAGTCAGCGACTGGGGTGAAGTCGTAACAAGGTAGCCGTAGGGGAACCTGCGGCTGGATTACCTCCTTTCTAAGGATGAATAAAAATTAAAGTTTTTATTCTAAATAATTTACAGGCTAATGTTGACCGTCCTCATTTCTCTTCTTAAGATTAGTGTTTCTCTTGAATGGGGGCCGGTAGCTCAGTTGGTTAGAGCACACCCTTGATAAGGGTGGGGTCGAAAGTTCGAGTCTTTCTCGGCCCACCAAAGTAGATTAAGGGGGATTAGCTCAGCTGGGAGAGCGCCTGATTTGCATTCAGGAGGTCAGCGGTTCGATCCCGCTATCCTCCACCAAAACACTTAGCTATATTAAATTGTGAATAAAAATTAATATCAATATCTATATCCGAACATTAATGAAATTAATGTTCAAACAAAAAATTTGATTCAACACAGAATTTTTTTCTGTGCATAAATCAAGCGTTTAAGGGCGTGTGGCGGATGCCTTGGCACTGAAAGCCGATGAAGGACGTGATATACTGCGATAAGTTTCGGGGAGCTGTATGTAAGTTTTGATCCGAAAATTTCCGAATGGGGAAACCCACCACTTTATGTGGTACTTTAAACTGAATTCATAGGTTTAAAGAGATAACCTGGAGAACTGAAACATCTAAGTAACCA
>CABZLS010000008.1:0-25000 GCA_902526645.1 uncultured Pelagibacteraceae bacterium | reverse complement strand
ACGCATGTAGCTAACCAGTACTAATAGCTCAATCGGCTTGATTTATGCACTGAAAAAAATTTTTACTTATTTACGATAAAATATTAGATATAGATAAATAACTTATTACTTTTCTAACAAAATTATGAAAATTATAGCAGTTATCCCAGCAAGATCAGGATCTAAATCTGTAAAAAATAAAAATATTCATATCTATAAGAAAAAACCATTAATTTTTCATTCTATAAAAATTGCTTTAAAATCAAAATTTATTGACCGCGTTTTTGTAACCACTGATTCAAAAAAATATCAAAAATTATCTATTAAATTTGGAGCCGAGGCTCCATTTCTAAGACCAAAAAAAATTTCAAAGGATAATTCCTCTGATCTTGATTGGGCTAAGCATATTGTAAATTATTTAAAAAAATCAGAAAACTATTTCCCCGATCTTATTGTCCATGTAAGACCAACATCCCCAAATCGAAAAATAGGTATATTTGATCAAGGAATAAAGTTTTTTTTAAGAAATCTTCGAAAAGCAAATGCAATGAGGTCTGTTAGTAAAATGAATCAACCTCCTCAAAAAATGTTTATGTTAAAAAAAAATTTTTTAGTTGGACATTTTGAAAATAGTTTGAAAGGTGAATATTTTAATAAACCTAGACAATTTTACCCCTCTAGTTATATGCCAAATGGCTATGTTGATATTATAAAACCATCTTATTTTATGAAAAAAAAATCGATAATGGGAAAAAAAATTTTAGGTTTCGTTACACCTGAGATTTTAGATATCGATACTAAAGAAGATTTTAAACTTTAATATAATGTTTCTTAAATTAGGTATAATGCAAGGCAGATTAACAAAAATGCCACCTAATGTTTTGCAAAAATTTCCAAAAAATTGGATTAAAGAATTTGAATATTTAAAAAAAACAAAATTAGATTATATTGAATTTTTCACTGAAAAAGAAAAAAATTATAAAAATCCTTTTTGGTCTTATGAAGGTTTAAAGAGAATTAAAAAAGAAACTTCTTTACTAAAATATAAAAGAATAATTTTATGTGATAACTTTGCAATAAAAAATTCTTTCACATCTCAAAAAACACAAGAATATTTAAAAGATTTGATTAATCGATTAAGTTTTTTTAAAAATGCTATGTTAATTATACCAATATTTTCAAAGAAGATCCAAGATAAACAAAATTTTACAAGTCATATCAAACATTCATCAATGTTACTAAAACATGCTATGAAAAAAAATGTAAAAATTTCTTTTGAGATTTTTAATAAAGACAAAATGATAAGAAAATTTTGTTTAAAATTATCTAAAATTAAAAATTTTGGAATTACTTATGATACTGGAAATGCATATTTATTTAATAAAAATTTTTATAATGAATTAAATTTTCTAAAAAAATTTGTAAATCATATTCATCTTAAAGATAGAGATAAATTAGGTAGAAATGTTGAATTAGGAAAAGGTGAAATCAATTTTAAAAAATTTTTTAAAGAATTAAATTTTAAGAAAAAATATAAAGGAACAATAACTTTTGAAACAAATCGTGGAAATGACCCAATTAAAACAGCTAATAATAATTATGAAATTATTAAAAATTGTTTATTTTAATTAATTTCTTTGTCTTCATAGATTTTTTTGCTGCTAAAGCAATTTTAAGACTACTAATTCCATTGTCTAGATTACTCCTTGCCTTAGTTTTATTTTTAAAATTTCGCATTACTTCTTTTATCTGTTTTAAAAATAAATCATTTCTATTTTTAAATTTAGAATTTAAAAGAAGTTTTTTTTTATTTTTGTTTTTAATTGATAAAGTATCTTTTTTTAAATCCCAATATATCTCACCATTTTTAAATATAATTTTACAATATCTTCTTTGTATTTTTTCTATAAAATCAAGGTCGATATAAACTGGAAAATTGTTTTTTCTAAATTCATAATTTATCTTAATATTTGCAAAATCCTCTACATCTAATTTAAGATTACTTCTATTACCACCGATACAAAAAACCTCTTTGGGTTTTCCAAATAAAAAATTTGCATAATCTAATTCGTGCGTAAAACATAATATCACACCTCCGCCTAATGAATTATTTGCTGCATATCCTTTTTTATAATTTTCATATTTATGATGGTAGGGTAGATAATGGGAGTTTCTTATATAGCTTTTTTCTATTTTCCCCAAATTATTATTTTGTATTATACTTTTAATCTTTTTAAGAAAAGGGTGATACCTTAGTTGAAAACCAACAGCACAATTAATTTTATTATATTTTACAATTCTTTTAAATTTTTCAACATTATCAAGACTATTTGATAAAGGTTTTTCGATAAATATATTGCTCTTTTTTTTTGCATATAATAACGAGGAAGTTAAATGCATATTACTTGGATTACAGATAAAGATTGAGTAAAAATTCATTTTTTCTGATAACTTTTCAGAAATTTCTTTAATCCCATTTTTATTTGATAAAAATTTTTTACTTACAACAATATTTTTGTCATTAAGTTTTGGAGAATTTTTCTTCTTTCTAACAGCAAAAATATTAAATTTTTCTTTTAACCTTTTTATATTTCTAAAATGTCTTTGTCCAATTGAGCCTAAACCTATGAAGAGTATATTTTTCAAATTATTTTTTAATAACAACTGCTGATGGTTGATTTGAAAATTTAATTGATTGTATTTTTATATTTTTTTTATTTTTAAAATACTCATCAACTGCATCAGTCTCTCCCCAACCTCTTTTACCATATTCATCAAAAACCACTACTCCATTTTTTGAAACTAGGGGGTAAAAATTTTCAAGTGCAGCTTTTGTTCCTTCATAAGTATCAAGATCTAGATTTAATAATGATATCCTAAAGCCTTTATTTTTTTTAACATATTTTGCTGAAGTTTTTATTATATCACCTTTAATTAACTCTGATCTTTTTTCAAGCCCTAAACTTTTTATTTTTTCTTGAATTAATTTAATACTCGCTCCTTTATATTGAGACTCATTAATGAATTTTTTGGCCTCTTTTTTTTCATATTTTAAAATTGATTTTGGGAAGCTATCAAAAGTATCAAACCCGATTACTTTTTTCATTGAATGTTCATCATAAATTCTTAACAATTTTAACCAAAATATTTGACCAGTACCTTTAAAAACACCACACTCAACTATATCTCCTGGTGTGTTAATAGTTTTTTTAAATAGATCATACCTTGTAAAAATTTTCTGCAATCTATCTAAATTGTTACCTTCGATTAAATTATTGTATGCTTTAAAAATACTCATTTTTTTTTACATATAGCTATTAGCATTACCTCATTAGAAAATCTAAAAAATTTATTTAAAGCATTAGGCCATTTAACCCAAGTAAGATCTTGATACATTGGTAAATATGGTATCTTTAAAAAGGCGACTAACTTTGAAATTAATCTTAAAAATCCAAATCGCCAAATTATTGGTAATTGATAAAAATATTCAACTTTTACATTTTTAAATCCGGATAAGTTTGCAATATCTCTCAATGATTGTAGGGTGAATGGTGTTTTATGAGTGTGATCTAAGTAAAAAGGACCCCAGCAATGGTGCATCCAACTAGGAGTCATTACAATTAATGACCCATCTTCCGATAAAAGTTTTTTGCACGACGTCATAAAATTTATAGGATTATCTAAATGTTCTATTAGAGACTTAGAAAAAATTACATCAAAATTTTTTTCAGAATAGTTAAAGTTTTCATTTTCTAAATTAATATTTTGAACATTAATTGGATGGCACATTTCTATAGCTTCTTTTGAGAGATCAATTCCATAAACTTCAAAATTTATTTCTTTGAAAGCTCTAAGCATATCACCCCTACCACATCCTACATCCAATAATTTGCCGTTTACTTTTTTTAAAAATTTTTTAGCCAAATATTTAGCTAGCAGATTAGGATAATCACTTTTTGGCCGTCTCTTGTAAGAGTATATTTCAGATAAATATTTATTACCCTGTTTTTTTTCTTCTTTATCAATCATAAGAATTGTAGTTTATATTAAATTTGCTTATATACTAAAGAATGAAAAACTAAAACTATGAATACAAAATCTATTAAGGATTTAAGAAATAGAAAATTTGCCTTAATTACTGGTGCAGGTGGCCTTCTTGGTGAGGAACATGCTGTTTCTTTGTTAGAAATAAACAAGGATATAATACTTACAGATATCAATTTAAATAAAATCCAAAAGTTAAAAAAAAAATTAGAAAAAACCTTTAAATCAAGTCAAATTTTTTCCATAAAAATGGATGTTACTAATGAAAAATCAATAAACAAAGTTTGGAGTACTTTTAATAAAAAAAAAATTATCATTGATGTTTTGATCAATAATGCAGCTCTCGATCCTAAATTTAATAAAAAAGTTATAAATGGTAAAAATTCAAGACTTGAATTTTTTTCAGTACAAAATTGGCATAAAGAGTTTTCTGTTGGGCTCACAGGAACAATACTATGTAGTAAAATATTTGGAACTCAACTGATTAAAAAGAGAACAAAAGGTATTATATTAAATATTGCTTCAGATTTATCTGTAATTTCTCCAAATCAAAATGTTTATAAAATTTCTAAAATAAAAAAATCATTGCAACCGGTTAAACCAATTGGATATTCAATAATAAAACATGGTATTGTTGGTCTAACAAAATATATTTCAACTTATTGGTCTTCTGATAATATAAGATGCAATGCTCTTTCCCCAGGACCAGTTTTAAATCTTCAGTCAAAAGCTTTAATTAAAAATTTAGAAAAATTAATTCCTATGGGACGACTAGCAAATAAAAACGAGTATAAATCAGCAATAAAATTTCTTTGCACTGAGGACTCTAGTTATATGACCGGTCAGAATGTAATCATAGATGGTGGTAGATCAATTTGGTAATTTATTTTTTAATTAATTTACAAACCATTAATGCACCGCTCTCATTAGTATGATGAAAGAATTGAATTGCATCATCAAGCCAGATTAAAAATTTATTTACTCTTTTGTTATTTAATTTAGCATCTCTTAAGGCATTGACTAATCTTTTTCTAAAATCTTTTATTGTTTTTTTGCCTCCTCCCCAATCATGGGCGATTGTTGTAAAATTAAGTGAACAATTATTTCTTTTGGAAAATTTTGTAATATCTGAAGGAGAAAAAAAATGTATATCTGTTAGAGACATTGGTACTTTAAGAAGTATTTGCAAAGTCATCCAAACATAGCCTCTTGGATTCATAAAAGATGGGCTTAAAAAAATTATTATTCCATTTTTATTTAGATTAAATTTTAATAATTTTTTTAGTAAAACAAATGGTTTATCAATATGTTCCAAAACTCCTGACATCACAATAACATCATATTTTTTTTTATCTTTTGTTGCATCAGCTAATTGGAAATTAATATTTTTTTTTGAGCCAAATCTTTTTTTTGCAATTGATATTGCTTTTTCGCTATAATCCAATGCATATACCATTTTTGCTTTTTTTTTTGAGATCAAGTTGGACAAATCTCCTTCTCCGCACCCGAAGTCAAGTACTTCCAAACCTTGCCAATTTCTTATAGACTTTACAAGTGAATTTTGAATACTATTTTTATTGAAAGAAAAAAATTTTTTGTATGCTCCTTTTTTATAAATATCATCATATTTAGATTTTAGAGAAAGATTATTTAATTTTTTAGAATTCATAGTATCAAAATATTCTTTTATAACAAAAGTTCAAATATTAATTGTAAAATGTTAGTCAATATATATATGATTAATATTATAACCTTAAAAAAAATAAAATTATTTTTAAGTTATATGTAAACAAATATGGACTCTAAAATAAAAGATTATCTCGATAAAAAAGAAGATGACTACAAAATAAGATCAATTTTTAAGATAGTATATTTTCAGATAAGAAAAATAATTTTTTTTTTTGTAGGGTTAATTAACATTTTATTTTTAAAATCAAAAAATGAAATACCTTATGATGAGGCTGTAATTTTGGGTAGAGGAAAAAGTGTGCTTCAATATTACAAAGATAAATCACATATTAGTGATATCAAGCACATATTTGTTGTAAATTTTAGAAATAACGATGTCCCAGAAGGATATTTGGAAAAGTTAAATGACAAAATAGTGCATTTATTTATAAGTGTTGCAGAAGTTATACCTCCTTTAAAATATCTAAAATCTTTTAAAATAGGAAGAGTGATATTTTCAAGATGTGAAATAATGAGAAGAAAAGAATATGGAAGAAGGAAATCTTTCAAAGCCAACATAATACTAAATAAATTAGAATATATGCCAAATAGTTTAATAAATTTTTGGTGGCTACAAAATTCTGGATTATTTGCAATGTGTTATATGTGCAAAGTATGGAATTTAAAAAAAATATATATATTTGGCTTTAATTTTTATAGTGATGATTATTTGAATAACTCAATCGAGACAGAGCTTAAAAAGGCAAATAGAGAAAATTATAATCCTAAAGAATATCAGGAATTAATAAAATCTTCAAAAAAACTAAAAGATAATTTTATTAAACTAGTTAAAATTTGCAAAAAAACAGATTTTTATTTTTATGGAAATTGTGAATTTGAAAATAAACCTCAAAACTTAAAAATTATATTATAAATTATTATACAACTCACAAAAGATTATGTATTTGTTTTTATAACATTAATAATATAGAAATATTTTATGATAAAAAAACCTTTCTTGATTGCTGAAATTGGAATAAATCATAATGGTGATCTAAAAATTGCAAAAAAATTAATTGATTGCGCATCTGAGTCAAGTTTCGACGCAGTAAAATTTCAAAAAAGAGATATAGATATTGTTTATTCAAAAGAACTTTTAAATTCAAAAAGAGAAAGTCCCTGGGGCAGCACTCAAAGAGAACAAAAACAAGGTTTAGAATTTTCGAAAGAAGAATATTTAGAAATAGACACTTATTGTAAAAAAAAAAAGATTAAATGGTTCGCTTCCGCTTGGGATTTAAATAGTCTTGATTTTCTTGATGAATTTAATCTTGATTATCATAAAATTGCATCTGCAATGATTGTTGACTTAAAATTTATTCATGAGGTTGCAAAAAGAAAAAAACATACTTTTATTTCTACTGGCATGTCCTCTGAAAAAGATATTTCTAGAGCTGTTGAAATTTTTAAATCATATAAATGTAGTTTTGAATTGATGCATTGTATTTCTACTTATCCTATGAAAGTAGAAGATGCGAATTTGAATACTATAAATGCTCTTAGAAAAAAGTATAAATGTGAAGTAGGATATAGTGGTCACGAAAATGGAGTTGCGGTTTCACTAGCGGCTTTTATGCTTGGTATAAGCTCGTTAGAAAGACACATCACTATCGATAGAACAATGTATGGCAGTGATCAAGCAGCATCCCTAGAGCCAAAAGGAATGAAAAATCTTTCTGAATCAATTGATAAAATGTATTTAGCCTTAGGTAAGGAAAAACTTGGAAATATATTGGAGGAAGAGAAAGTAATAGCAAAAAAATTAAGAGCACATATTAAAAATTAAAAAAAACTTATGAAAAATGATTTTTTAAAAGATATTAATGAACATAACAAGGTTATTAAAAAATTAACTGATAATTCGAGGAATGTAGAATTAATAGCAAGTTTAATCTTTAAAAAACTAAAAAAAGGTGGAAAAATATTAATGTGTGGAAATGGAGGTTCCGCAGCAGATGCTCAACATTTAGCAGCTGAGTTTTTAATAAGATTAAAACCAAAAGTAAATAGAGAACCTCTTCCAGCAATTACTTTAAATACAGATACATCTACATTGACAGCATGTGGAAACGATTACAAATTTGACGATATTTTTTTAAGACCCTTTAAGGCTCTTTCAAAAAAAAATGATGTATTGATAGTATTTACAACTTCTGGTAATTCAAAAAATATAATCAAAGTCCTAAAAGAAGCAAAAAAGTGGAAAATATCCACAATCGGATTTCTCGGAAACAAAGGTGGAAAAGCAAAAAAATTATGTGATTATAAATTTATAGTTGAGTCAAATAATGTAGCTAGAATTCAAGAGGCTCATATTTTTTTAGGTCATTTTATTTTTTCAAGTGTCGAGGAAATGATTTTAAAAAAAAAAAATTGAATTTTTTCTAAAAACTATTAGATCAATGAAATTACCAACTTAAACTCTTTGACATTATTATAAAATAATATAATTGCATGTAATGGAAATAAAAGGCCTTAAAATACACTTCACAAATGATCAAAAATTGAAGATTGCTGAAGATGTAAAAGAAATTTTAGATACTGGTCAGTTAGCTGCCGGCAAGTATGTAAATTTGTTTGAAGAAAATTGGAGTAAAATAAATAATTGTAAGTTTGGTATAGCAGTTTCAAATGGTGGATCAGCTTTAGAGGTTTTATTCAGATCCCTTGATTTATCAGGTAAGGAGGTGATACTCCCAACAAATACTTTTATGGCGACTTACACCTCGGCAATGTTTGCTGGTGCGAAACCTGTATTAGCAGATGTTTCTTATAAAAATATGTGTTTAAATTTAGAGAATATAAAAAAAAATTTTAATAGTAATACTGGTGCAGTTTGTGTTGTACATATAGGTGGCATAATTACAGATGAAATGGAAGAAATTAAAAGTTTTTGTGATGAAAAAAATATTTATTTGATAGAAGATGCTGCTCATGCGCACGGATCTAGTTTTAATGGAAAACATTCTGGGGAATTTGGCATAGGTGCAGCTTACTCATTTTTTTCGACCAAAACATTTACATCTGGTGAAGGAGGAATGGTTCTGACAAATAACGAGGATATATCAAAAAAATGTTTTTCTATTAGAGATTATGGAAAAAAATCTCAATGGGAATCAGTTCATACTATTTTTTCCGGAAATTTCAGGATGAGTAATTTGACTGCTGCTATTGGGAATAATCATATTAGTGAAATGAATAATTTTTTAAAACAAAGAAAAAAAATCGCAAAAATGTACACAGAAAATCTATCTGATAAATACGAAAAAATATTACCCAAAAATGGAGAGTCAGGATGGTACAAGTACATTGTTTATTTGCCAAAAGAAGTGAACAGAAAAGATTTTAAAGATATGTGTAAAAGTCAAGGATTAGGTTTACCAGGTGGTGTTTATGATAAACCAATTCATTTACAGCCTGTTTTTGATGGTACTTATAGAAATGGTGATTTTCCTGTTGCTGAGGAAGTTTGTGAAAGACATATATGTTTACCAATATATCCAAATTTATCAGATGAAGAAGTAAATCAAACAATTGAAATTCTTAATAAGGCTATATGAGCAATATATTAGTCACTGGTGGCTCAGGTTTTATTGGAAGCCATATAATTGAAACTTTGAAGGATGCAAATCATAAAGTCTTTAATATTGATAAAATAAAATCTGATTTTGGAGACATGTATGAAAATATAGATATAAACAATTCACAACAAATTGAAGATTATTTAAAAAAAAATAATATTGAATACGTTTATCATATTGCTGCAGTAGCTAATGCAAGGAGGTCTCTTGAAAATGTTCATGAGACTATGATTAATAACGTTGCAGGAACTGCTTCTATCCTAAATGCTTGTGCAAATAGTAATGTAAAAAAAGTTATTTTAGCTAGCACAGTATGGGTTTATAACGCTGCCGACAAGACTGCTGGAAAGAAAGTAAATGACAATATTATTTTAGATGAAAAAAGCAAAATTTTACCAGAGTGTGGGGGCCACTTTTATACTACTTCTAAGCTTTGTTCTGAGTTTATTGCTCAGGACTTTAAATCGCTTAAAAACCTAAATTTTACTATTTTAAGATATGGTATACCTTATGGACCAAGAATGTGGCCTGGTTTAGTATTAAGAGCGTTTACTGAAAATGCTCTTTCAAATAAGCCAATAATCATAAATGGTGATGGAAGTGCAAAAAGAAGATTTATTCATATTCAAGACTTAGCGAAAGGTCATTTGTTGGCATTAGACTCTAAAGCTGACAATCAAATATATAATTTAGAAGGTGATAAAGATGTTACCATTAAGGAATTAGCAAATTTAGTTTCATCAAACATTGATGGAGTTAAAGTTGAGTATGTGATTGATAAATCAAGGACGGGTGAATTGAAGACAGATAGCATTGAAATATCAAATAAAAAGATTAAACAAGAACTTGGATGGAGTATTGATGTTTCTATAGAGGATGGTGTAAAATCGTATATAGATTGGTTTAAAAATAATAATTAAAGCAAGTTTTAAATCTCTTTTTTAATAGTGAATATTCAATTGAAAAATTTTTTAATATTTCTAGTTAATGACATTAAGAATCTCATTTATCAAAAATTGAAATATAATAAGGACTACCTGTATTTTTCAAATTTTAGTGATTTAAAAAAACACGAAAATAATTTTTATGAAGAAAAGATTAAAAATAGAGTAAAAAAAAAATTAAATAACTCATTTTCTATCGATTTAGATAAATTATCATTTGATAACTCTATTAATTTGAATGATCCTATTAATCCTTTAGTTTTAACTGTGAAAGAATTAGATATAAATCCAAAACTTGAATTAAAAAAATCCTCAATTTTCAAATTTTTTGAAAATCATCATCCAAAAAATTTAGCTGAATTATTTTTTTTAGATATTAAAAAATTACAAATTAATTCTAAATCAAGATTAGATAAATTGAGTCAATATACATTGTTTTATCCGTGGCATCATAAATATCCTCAAAAATTTTTAATTCCAGGAATGTTTGGTCCAAAAGATATATCTTTCCCAAAATCAAGATTTGTAAGATTAAAGAATTTGATTTTTTTAATTAGAAAATACGGGTTTAAAGCTGATGAAAGTGATAAAATATCTGGTTATAAGCTATTAAAAGACGATGACTATAGATTCGTAATTACTGCAGGTGCACATAGAGCATCTGTATTAAAATCATTGTTTAGTGATGAATATAAATACTTAGATGTTTCGTATGATAATTTAAGAGTAAAAGAAAAATTCTTTGATGTAAGATTAAGCGATATTAATATATGGCCTGGTGTAAAAAGTGGATATATCAGCAGAGAAGAAGCTGAGGAATTATTTATGAGTTTTTTTAAATACAAAATTTAGAAATTATGAGACATAACGCAGCTATTTATTTGTTATCATCTAGAGTTCTTTTATTAGAGCAATGCTTAAGGAATTTACATAAAAATTGGAATCATAAGTATGAATATCCTATACATGTTCATTATTTTGATGATATTTATCAGGATAATTTTATAGAAAAAATAAATAATACTATTTCAAAAAAAATTTTTTTCCATAAAATTGATTATAAAATTCCAGATCATATAGATGAAAAAGAATTATTTTATAATAAAACTCATATTCCATATGTAAAAAAATCTTTTCCAAAAGAGAGATTAGGTTATTTGCATGGTGAAAGATTTTGGTTAAATTTAACCTCATATGGTAAAATTGGATGCATAGTAAAAGATTTGGAAAAATACGACTATTTAATGAGAATAGATGATGATTCAAATTTTAAGAATAAAATTGACTTTGATTTGTTTGACGCTCTTAGAGATAATCCATTTGCTACAGCTTATATGTACAATAGATATACTGATCGAGTAAGAGATACGCGATTAGGATTATGGGATTTTTACAAAAATTACCTTAAAAAATTTAATTATTCACCTAAAAATTCTATTTTAAGAAAAGCAGTTAGTGAGGATAATGAATTGATGATGCACAAACTTTATTGGACTGCAGGTAATTGTAATTTATATAACATATTGGAATTCAAGAAAAAACCTTGGGAAGAATATCAAAATGAACTTAATAATTTTGGTGGCCATTATAAAAATAGATGGGGCGATCTCGAGACTATAGGTTTATTTTGTTATACTCATTTTGATAAAGAACCTTACAATTACGACTTAAAAGAGAAAGGTCTTTACGATGATAAATTTCCAACTTTTCTGTCAGCCTATGCTCCAGGTGTTGGTGAACATAAAAAGTTAAATGTGCATAATTTTTTTTTAAAAAGGTGGCTTTATTCTCTTTTTTATTTTATTCAAAACTTTCTAAAAAAAAGAAAATAATTGTATTAATTAATTAATTCTTTTCCCTATAAAAAAAAATCGTAAGCCCAGTCTTTGGTTTTTTTAAATCTGATGCACAATGTATAAATGTTCTATCAAAAATAAGAGCTTCACCCAGTTTCCACTCATAGATTTTTTTTACTTTTAGACCTTTTAAATTATTATAGTTTTCATGATTTAAATATTTTTTATAAAATTTTTTATCAAAATCTAATTTACCTATATGATCATTTGTCCTCAAATTATATCCAGTATTTTTTCTAAGTTCATCTTTTTCTATAGTAAAAGTACTTGATGGACCATACCATCTAGGTTCAAATAAAATTGTATCCCCAGTGTCAGTCAAAGGTATCAAAATTTGTTTATAAATAATCTTATTTTTATCTTTTCCTGTATCAACATGGAGTTTAATTGGATTAAAACTTTCATGGAAAATTCCAAAAGCTTCTTCTTTGCTATACATATTATCTACTTTCCAGTTGCTAATCACTTTATTTATTTTTGAAATGATGAAATCATCCATTTTCCTGTTTAATCCTAAAATCCAATGTTTTTTTTTTATTTTCTGTTTTTCATTGAAAGTAGAAAGAGGTAAATCATTATAAAATTTCAAAATGTCTTTTATTTCTTCCAAACTAAATAAATTGATAACCTGGGGATCTGACTCATTTGATTTAATTAAATCAATATTTTGAAAGAAATTTTGTTGTTTCATAAATTAGATTTTGTATTAGAAATTAACCAAAATGAAATTATTATTTTTAACTCCTAATTTTTTAAACTATACAGCATCATTATATCAATTTAACACCTATAAATATTTAGAAAGATATTGTCAATTGATACTATGGGGACCAGGGTTTAAAGATTTTGATCAAAATCTAAGCTTGTCTGAAGTTATATTAAAATTTAAACTAACACAAAGAGATGCCATTTGCGTCGGTCATGGATGGTTATCAGATTTACCTTTAGGAGAAAGCGCTAAGAACCAATATAATGGATATGCATGGATCAAAAAATTTAAAGTAAAACTAAATTTAGATATCTTGCAATATTGTAAGGAATATAACTTTAATGAATTTGATGGAAAAAAAATAATCATTTTAAATAAAGAGTACATATCTCTAGAGGAAAAATTAAATTTTATTAAGTCAAATAATTTTGATTTAGTTTTATGCTTAAATCCGAATTATAAAATTTATGAAAAAAAAATTGGTATAAAATTTAAATTTTGGCCAAATGCAGTTGACCATATGAAGTTTGATAAAAAAAATGATTATAAATATGATTTTTGCTTTTCAGGTTTAATTCAAAATTTTAACATAGATGAAAAATCTGATGATGTTAATAAAATACGTAAAAAAATATTTGAAAGAATTTTTTATCAATTTTATGGCATAAAGATTAAAAAGAAAAAAAACTTTAAAAATTATAAAATTTTTTGGAATTCATTTACTGGCAGAAGATATTATGATTTAGTAATTAAATTGTTAAAACAATATAAGTATTTAAATTATGAGGATTATCTTCAAACTTTATCAAATTCAAAAACTACAATTAATACACTTGGACCCTCTGGTTTGATTGGGCCTCGTTACTTTGAGAGCATGTTATCTAATAGTGTATGTTTTGCAGAAGAAAGTTCTTTATATAAAGAAATTTTTATAGAAAATGAAAATTATATATCTTTTAAAAAAGATTTATCTGACTTTAATGAAAAGTTAAATTTTGCTACTAGTGATAGTGACGAAATAAAAAAAGTAAAAAAAAATGCTTATAATTTAGTTTTAAATGAGCATACTTATGAAAAAAGAGCTAAAGATTTAATTAAATGGATCAATGAAATAAATTATGATTGAAAAATTTTATTCAAAGATTGATAAAAAGCTTTTACTTTTTTCAGTTGCAAACATAAAAAATGTATCTGAAAAAAGATTAGATACAAGCCCGGAGACAGAATATTTACAATCATCAATATCAAAATTAAAAAAAGGTTTTCAAATTAAACCTCATAAGCATAAATCTTTTGAGAGAAAAATTTACAAAACTCAAGAAGCTTGGTTTTTAGTAGAGGGTGAAGTTTTTGCAGAATTTTTTGATATAAATAATAAAAAAGTCTTCGAAAAGTCCTTTAAAAAAGGAGATCTGATAACAATATTTAATGGAGGCCATTGTTTTAAAATAACAGAGGACACAATCTTCTTGGAATTCAAAAATGGTCCATACTTTGGACGAGAGGTCGACAGGGAAGATATTTCGCAATGAAAAAAGAGATAGAAATATTAAATTTAGGCTTTCACCCTTATGCAGATACTTTTATTGAAAAAAAATATTTGAAACTATCGGAGCCAATTTATAAACTCTCATGCACTTTAAATAAAAAAAGTTATTTAATCCAAAATAAATTTAAGACTCCAGATTATGAGAGATATAATCTATATGATTATTCTTATACATCTTCAAACTCCTCTTATTCAAAAGTTTATTGGCAAAAATATTTTTCTAATGTGGATGATAATTTCAAAGATGATGGAAAGATTTCAAAAAAAATAAAAGTTTTAGAAATAGGTTCAAACGACGGCTATTTACTATCTCAATTTAAAAAAAACGATTATTCTGTTCTTGGTATAGATGCATCAAAAAAGATGTGTCAACTTGCTAATAAAAAAAAAATAAAAACTCTTAATCTCATATTTAATTTTGAAAATTCAAAAAACATAAAGAGGAAATATGGTACTTTTGATTTGATTATTGCAAACAATGTTTTAAATCATTCTAATAATCCAGAAGATTTTGTAAAAGCTGCTAAAAATGTTATGTCAAAAAATTCATTGTTCATTGTAGAGTTTCCATACTGGTTAAACTTGGTCAGAGATAAAAAGTTTGATCAGATTTATCATGAGCATGTGAGTTACTTCACTATAAAATATTTTGATAATTTTTTAAAAAGATTAAATTTATCAATAACAAATATTCAAGAAACTGAATATCATGGGGGTTCTTTAAGAATATTTTTGAAAAAAAAACCTTTTATTACAAAAAACCAGCTGGTTCAAATTTATATTAAAAAAGAAGAGAAACTAGGATTGTTCAAAAAAAAAACATATTTGAGATTTATGAAAGAAATTAAAAAAAGAAAAATGTTACTTTTAAAAAAAATTATTAGATATAAGTCTTTAAATTATAAAATTGTAGGTATTGGAGCTGCAGCTAAAGCAAATACATTTATTAATTATATGGGCTTTAATCATGAAGTAATAGATTTTGTTACAGACATATCAAAATTTAAGATTGGAAAATGGTTACCATTATCAAGAATACCAATTAAACATGATAACAAAATACGTAATATAAAAAAATTATGTATAATCGTTCTAAGTTGGAATTTATCTAAAATTTTAAAACCTAAGATTTTAAAAATAAATAAATATGCTAAACTAATTTCATTTTAATGATTAAAGTTAATATTTTTACCGACAAAATAAAAGATCTTCAAAAGTTTGAAGATGATAGAGGAGTTATAGCTGATATATTTTATAAAAAACCATTAGAGCACGTTGCTTTAATTAAATCAAAACCAAATACAATTAGAGGAAATCATTATCACAAAAAAACTACTCAACATATGCTTATCACACAAGGTTCATTGGAGTACTGGTTTAAAGATGTAAATGATGATAAGCCAGCTAAAATGATACTCTGTCAAAGAGGTGATTTGGTGACAACCCCACCAAATGAAATACATGCTCTAAAAATAAGAGATGATGGAAACGAATTTATAGTTTTTAGTTCAGGTCTTAGAGGTGGTCAGGATTATGAGTCAGATACATACAGGGTTGATACAATAATTGAATAAAAAAAAAATAATTATTTTCGGATTTTCAGGAGGAGTTGGCAAAGCTATAGTAAAAATTTTAAAAAATAGACCTTTTGATTTGATATTGTATAATAGTAAAAAAATAAATTTTTACTCTAAAAATGCAGAAAAGCAAATTAAAGATACTTTAAAAAAAAATAATCCAGATATAATAATCAATACATCAGGGGTACTTGGAGATAACTTTGATAATTATAAAAAAATTTTTGATGTAAATTTGATGCCTAATTGGGAAATTATCAAGTTTTATAAAAAAAAAAAATTAAAAAAAAAAGTGTTAATAATCTTTATTGGATCATCTTCTTATAAATCGGGAAGAAAAAATTATATTTTGTATTCATCATCAAAAGCTGCATTAAATAATTTATATCAAGGTAGTAAAGAATATCTAAACAAAAAAAATATAAAAATGAGACTTATAAATTTTGGAAAAATAAATACACCCATGATAAAAAAATTTGTTAGACAAAATACTGCAAATGTAATAAGTCCAAATGTAGCAGCATTAAAAATCTGTAAAATTTTTGATAAAGGAATCTGATTGAAAAAAAGAGTTTTTATAACAGGTATAGCCGGACAAGATGGAAGTTACTTAGCAGAACTTTTAGCTAAAAAAGGGTACAAAGTTTATGGTATTATTAGAAGGAACTCCACAGTAGAGCATCAAAAAAGCAGATTAGAACACTTAGATAAAAATGTAGAAATTTCTTATGGAGATTTGTTGAATGAGTCTTCATTGCATCAATTACTAAAAAAAATCAAACCAAATGAAATATACAATTTAGCTGCCCAATCTCATGTAAGGGTAAGTTTTGAAATACCGCAATTCACTATTAAAACTAATGCATTAGGTGTTGCAAATATTTTAGAGGCATACAAGTTTAATTGTAGAAATGCGAAATTTTATCAAGCTTCTTCATCAGAGATGTTTGGAAGATCTGTAGACAAAGATGGTTATCAAAGAGAAACAACTCCTTTTCAACCAACTAGTCCATATGGATGTGCAAAAGTCTTTGCATTTAATATGGTTAAACATTACAGAATTGCTTATAAATTATTTGCATGTAACGGAATTTTATTTAATCACGAGTCTCCTAGAAGAGGTTCTAATTTTGTTACTAATAAAGTAGTTAAAACTGCTGTTCGAATTAAGCTCGGTTTAGACAATAAATTAAAATTAGGTAACATTCACGCATATAGAGATTGGGGACACTCAAAAGATTACGTAGAAGCTATGAGATTAATTTTAAATTACAAAAAAGCTGATGATTGGGTTATTGCAACAGGTCAATCAAGATCTGTTAAACAGATGACAGATTATGTTTTTGATAAACTTAAATTAGATAAGAAAAAACATATTTTTATTGATAAGAAGTATTTTAGACCTGAAGAGTTAAAATATTTAAGAGGTGACTCTTCAAAAGCAAAAAGATACTTGAAATGGAGACCAAATTATAAATTTGAGGAAATGCTTGATGAGATGATTGATTTTTGGATGAATCACTATGAGAGTAGTTGAGCCACATGTTAAATGAAAATTTCGATTATAACTTGCACATTTAATAGAAAAGAAAAAGTAATACGTAATATAAAATCTGTATTGGATCAAAATTTCAAAAATATAGAACAATTCATAATTGATGATGGTTCAACTGATAATACAATTCAAGAAATTGATAAACTCAAGCTTAATCATATTAAATTAATTTCATTAAAAACCAATTTAGGTCAACCAGCTGCCTTATTTGAGTCTAATGTATTTAATTTAATAAATGGAGATATTCATTTTTTATTAGATTCAGATGATTATTTGTTACCAGGTGCAATAGACAAAATTATGATGGATGCAAAAAAATTTTTTAATGAAGATAAAAAATTAATCTCAATTAATTATAGTTATGAGGATGAAAATAAAGATATCAAAGGATATTCAAAATTTGATACAAAAGATATTTTTAAAGATCATTACGCAAGAAATTTAACTAACAAGGGTTTTAAAGATTATTTGTCAGTAAGAAATAAAATTTATTTAGGTGAGCAATTAAAGTATTTTAAAAAGCCATCCGATTGGTATCTGAGTTATTATCATATCTGTGCTAAAAATAATTTTACAGAAATTTTTACAAATGAAAAAATTTACAATATGGAATTTAGTGAAGATACTGTAACCAAAGGGTTGAATATCGAAAAATACTCAAAATGGTCTCTGAACACAAGGAAAATAGTTTATGAAGAATATAAATCAATAATGGGCATAATATATAAACAATACACTATAAAATCATTATTTTTTAATTATTTAGTAAATAGTGGAAATGAAATTAATAAATTGAAATTATTTTTTTCTGAAAAAAAGTTTTTCTTTAAAAATTTTTATTTAATCATTTTATTAATTTTATCTACCATTATTCCATCATCTTTAATTCTTAAAATTAAAAAAATAATTAAAATGAACAAAAAAATTAGATGAAAAATTTATTATCTTCTTGTCAATTAGATAATATTAGTGGAGACAAAAAATTAAATTTTGTAAAGAAAATTTATTGGATATTGATTTGTCTTATAAATTATTTTTTATCTTTTGTGATAAAAAAAGATTCAAGAATAAAAATTGAGAAATTTAACGGTAATAATCAAAAATTTGTTAACAAAAATGAGTCACCAGCAAGAGTTTTGTCAGATATTTTTTGGGCCAGTTTTCAATGGAAAAAAAATAAGAAAATTTTAAAGAGAAATTATGAAATTCTCGAAGTAGGTTGTGGAGACGGAAAGTATGGAAAATTACTTAAAAAAATAATTGGACGAAATTTTAAAAGTTATCTTGGTATAGATATAAAGAAAAGAGAACGTTGGGATAATAGTGGAAAAAATTTAAAATTTATAAAATCAGATTGTTATAATATTAAAAAGTATCTTATAAAAAAAAACTTAATTATCACACAGAGTGCATTAGAGCACTTCAAATATGATCTAAAGTTTTTTAATATATTAAAAAATAACTTATCAAAAACAGAAAAAATAATTCAAATACATTTAATTCCTTCTTATAGTTGTTTATTTACATATTTCTGGCATGGTTATCGTCACTATAATTTAAATTCAATTTCAAAAATCACTAAAATTTTTGATAAAAATTGTCAGTTTAAACTTTTTTCACTTGGATCAGCTGAATTAAATTTTTTTCATTTCTTTAATATAACAATAAAAAAAAATAATAATCCAAAATTAAGAAATAAAAAAAAGAACTATTTTAAGAAAATGCGCAAATTAATTTTAAAAAGTTTTAAAAGGAAAAATAATATACCAAGTTTCTATGCTTTGGTAATTTTTCACAATTTTAAGAAAGAATTATAAATATGAAATTTTTATTTATTGCACCAAGATATCATACAAATCAGACTTGTATTATAAAAAACCTGAAAAAAAATAATCACAAAGTTTTTTTTAATAGTATATATAAAGGAAAAATTGAAGATTATTCTTTATTAAAACCTTTTTTTTTAAAACAAAATTTATTATCTAAATTAATTGAAATTATATTTAAACCAAAAAATAAACACATATTATTTTTTCCTAAATTTTCTGATTGTTTTAAAAAATACAAAAAGCTAAAGCCTGATGTTGCTTTCATAAGGCTTTATGGCCGTATTAATACTTATATTTTAGCGATAATATTGAAAATCTTAAAAACAAAAATTATTTTTTATGAACAGGCACCTAATGATTTATCTCATCTAAAAAAAAAAAAAATTAAATTCTTTTTCAAACTTTCCGAATTATTCATTCAACGATTTTTATTCAAATCTAAGTGGATGACACCATTAAAAAAAAATCAGTTTTTTTTTAAAGATAGTTTTTATTTACCCTTTATCGTGAATATAAAAAAAAATCAAAGATCAATTAAAAATTTCAAAATTTTGATAATTGGCAAATTTCAGAAAAGAAAATCAATTTATTTGGCTTTAAAAAGTTTACATTTATTAAGTAGAAAATATAAATTCAATGTTTCAATAATAGGCGAAGTTTCAAATTATGAACAAAGAGAATATTATAAAAAATGTAAAAATTTTATTGCAAGAAATAATCTTCGAAATCGAATTAATATAATTATAAATTTAAATCATAAAAAAATTTTTGATTATTATAAAAGACATCATTTATTTTTGTTACCATCGTCAAATGAACCAGCATCTATAAGCCTCCTTGAAGCTATAGGATACTCAATGCCAGTTATTTGTAGCGACACATGTGGTACTAGAACATATGTAAAAAATAAGTTTGGAAAAATTTTTAGAACAAATCAATTGTCTTCATTAACAAAAGCAATTAAATTTTATTTGGAAAATAAAAAAAAGTACAAATTTTTTTCAAAAAATGCCTATTTTTTTGCTAAAAAAAATCTATCAGAGGAAAATTATAATAAGCACCTAAAAAAAAATGTCTTTTAAAAGAAATACAAAAATATTATTTTTTTTGCCATCTTTTGAAGATGGTGGAGCTGAAGAGACATTGATATCTTTAGCTAATCAATTATATAAAAAAAAAACTAAAGTTTTTTTTGTAGTAGGAAATTCCAATGGTAACAATAAGTTTAGAATAGAAAAAAAAATAAATTTTATTAATTTAAATAAAGATAGATTAATTAAATGTTTTACGCTAGCAAAAGATTTAATTGATAAATTAGAACCCGAAGTTGTAATTACTACATTAACCCATTCAAATTTATTTTTTTGTTTTTTAAAATATTTTTGTAGAAATAACTTTAAGCTGATTATTAGAGAAACGAATATCACACCAACAAAAAATTTAAATTTATTACAATTATTGAAAATAAATTTTTTTAAAATATTAAAGAGAATATTCTACAATAATGCGGATTTTGTAATTGCAATAAATTCTAAATCAAAAAACGAATTACAATCTTTAGGAGTATCAAATAATAAGATTAAGATACTTAATAATCCTAGTATCAAACAAAATTTTATTGGTAACTCAAATAAAAAAATTTTTGAAAAAAAATTACTTAATAAAAAATTTATTTTATATGTTGGCAGATTTTCAAAGCATAAAAACTTAAATTTATTGATAGATATTTTTAATAATGTTCAAAAAAAAATAGACATAAACTTAGTATTAATTGGCCAGGGGAAAGAAATGAGTAAATTAAAAAATTTAGTTGATAATTATAATATAAAAAAAAAAGTTTTTTTTTTAGGTTACAAATTTAATCCTTTGCCATACATGAAAAAAGCTAAATTGTATGTTTCTTTCTCTGACTATGAAGGTCAACCAAATTCAGTCATACAATCTTTGGGATGTGGTACCAGTGTTATTATAAAATCTTTTCCAGGATTGAACAAAAAACTTAAAGAGTTTGATGAATTAATAGTATTAAATGAATTAAATAATCTTAAAGCTGAAACTCGAATACTTAAAAATATAAAAAAAAATAATAGAAAAAATTTCAATAGGGAAATTATAAAATTATTTGGAGAAAAACAATTTTTGCATAATGTAAGTAAATTAATTTATGATTAAGAAAAAAGTTTTACATGTTATTACATCGTTGGGTGATGGTGGTGCCGAGGGTGTTTTATACAGATTAATTTGTAAAACAAAAAATGAAATACTTCATGAAGTAATTGTTTTGTCTGATGAAAATAAATATGTAAAATTATTAAAATTTGAAGGTATCAAAGTATATAATGTAAATTTAACAAAAAATAAAATTGTAAACCTCTTTAAACTTTATAAAATTATTAAAAAAAAAAAAGATTTTATTATTCAAACTTGGTTATATCATGCTGATTTCTTAGGTGGTTTATTGGCGTATTTATCAGGTAATAAAAATATTTATTGGAATATTCGAACATCAGAAGTTTCGCTTAGATCAATGAAATTTAGAACTTTAATTATAATTTTTTTTAATTCAATATTTTCTTGGATAATTCCAAAAAAAATAATTATTTGTTCAAAAAAATCAATTAACATTCATAGATCTTTAGGTTTTAAGAATATTTTTGAATTAATACATAATGGCTTTGATCCAAAAATTTATCTTCCTAAAAAAAATTTTAAAAGAAAAAATTTAAATTTGAAAAAAAATCAAATAGTAATAGGTAATGTTGCCAGATATCATCCAGTAAAGAATCATGATTATTTATTGTCTATTTTTGAAAATATAAAAAATTTAAAAAATATAAAGCTAGTTTTAGTTGGCACTAATGTAAATTCAAAAAATTTAAAGCTAATGCAAAAGATAAAAGATTATAAAATTCAAGATAAAGTAATTTTATTGGGAAGACGAGATGATGTCTTTTATATATATAAAGTTTTTGATATTTTTCTCTTAACTTCTCTTTCTGAGGGTTTTCCTAACGTATTAGCTGAGGCGATGTTAAATAAGAATATTTGTATTTCTACCGATGTTGGTGACACAGCATTAATTCTTAAAAATAAAAACTATATAATTCCAAAGAATGATATAAATGAGTCATCAAAAATCTTAAGAAAAATAATTAAAGAAAAAAATAGTGCAAAATGGAAAAAAATTAAAAATCAAAATCAAAAACACATTATTAGTAATTTTTCTTTAAAGGAAATGAGTAGTAAGTATTTAGATGTCTGGAAAACCTGAATTAGATTTAGACAAAAATTATACCGCTATACAAGGTGGTTTAATGGATATAGGTATTTTAGGTACGAGCTTTCTTACTATTTTGTTTTCAATTTTATTTTTTTTAATATCAATTTTTTTAATTTTTAAAATGTCCCAATTAAAAATTATTGACTTAAAAAGATCCATTATAATTTTCACATTTCATTCTATTATTTCAATGATTTTTATAAGTGTTTTGATGGCACTAGTGGTCAATGATTTAGACTCTTATTTTCAAACCGGTCTATTTTTGCCAGATGAAGGTTTTGAGGAAAGATACAATTTTAGACATTGGGGAATTCTAACGTTATCAGTTTTTTACAGAATCCTTTATCTTTATTTTCAATTAGATTTTTTATCAATAAATATTCTTTTTGCTTGTGTTGGATCATTTGTATTAATCTTTTTTGATAAACTTATTAGAAATAATGTTAAAATAGACAGATCTAGAAAAAATATTATAAATTACCTTTTCTATTTTTTAGTATTTTTCCCCTCGTTTTCTATATGGACAAGCACATTAGGAAAGGAAATCTTAACAATATTACTATTACTCATTTTTGCTTACGTTTTGATAAATGAAAAAAAAATTGTAAATAAATTGATTATTTTTTTACCAATAATAATACTAATTACTTTGATTAGACCTCATTTTACTTTTTTTATAGTTGTATCTCTAATTTTTTATTTTACTTTCATTTTGGTCAAAAACAACTCTATAAGATTTATTATATTTCTAATTTCATCTACTCTTTTTTTAATATTAGGTTCTTTATATTTAGACTCTTTGTCATTAAATATTTTTGCATTAATAGATTTATTTTTTGAGGCGGGATTGCAACAGAGAAAAAATCTTTCATCCGAATATCAAATAAGAGAAATGCCAACTAATATTTTTCAATTATATTTTTCTTTTTTATTTTCTCCTATTTTTAGCTTTGGATCAATGAGAGATATATTTCTTTCTTTCGAAAATTTAGCTTTAGTAGTGGTTATGATAATTCTTATATTTAATATTGATCTTGAAAAATTCAAAAAAAATGATGAATCTAAATTTTTCTTTGCTTTTTTTTTAATTTCTACTTTTGTACTATCTATATTCACATATCAATCAGGTGTTTACTGGAGAATGAAATGGTTAGTTCTTCCATATTTTTTTATAGGGATTAGTTTGATACAAAAAGACAGTTTGATTAATGATAAAAAATAAAAAGATCTTAATTCTAGGTGGAAATGGTTTTATAGGAAAAAGCTTGTTATCAAAAATCAATCACCTAGAAAATTCTATATCAATCGTTTCTAGAAAGAAGTTTTTATCCAAATACAAGATTATTACTGGAGATTTAATAAATGATTGTGAAAAATTGAAAAAATTATTTTTAGATTTTGACATTATATTTAATTGTGCTGGAGAATTACAAGATGAAAAAGAAATGAAAAAACTTCACATAGACTCTTTAACCAATATAGTTGAATTTTTATCAACAGAATCTTTGAAGGAAAAAAAAAAAATTAAATGGATACAAGTTAGCAGTATTGGAGTTTTTGGATTTAGTAAAAAAGAAGAGTATATAGATGAAAACTCTTTGAAAAATCCATCAAATTATTATGAAAAAACAAAACTGGCATCGGAACAAATCATAATTAATTCAGCTAATGAATATTTTGAGTATATTATTATGAGACCTTCTACAATCTATGGAATCGGCATGAAAAGTAATTTTATTTTTAGACTAAGTGGCTATATAAAAAAAAACTTTTTTTTTTATATCAATTCAAAAGAAACATTATTTAATCTCATTCATATAGATGATGTTTCTGATGCTTTATTAATGTGTACGAATGAACATATTAAAAATGAAACATTTAATTTGTCGTGTAATTATAAACTAAATGAAATTGTAAGTATTATTTGCAACTATTATAAAATAAATGAACCAAAAATGATTTTAAATGAGAAAATAGTGAGATTTTTTACTAAATATATCGAAAAGTTTTTTAATTCATCTTTAAATCAAAGAATTATAGATATTTTAGTTTCAAAAAGAAATTTTAAAATAGATAAAATAAAAAACTCACTTGGATTTGAGCCAAAAAAAAAGATATATCAAAGTTTAATTGAAGTTTTAGAAAATAAATGAAAAAAAAAAAGATTGCAATTATTACCTCAAGTGAAATTACTATTACTTCTTTTCTTATAGAGTATATTGATAAATTATCTGAAATTTATTCTGTTACTTTAATTTTAAATATAAGAGATACAAAAAAATTTATAAATTTATTTAAAAATAAGGAAATTAAACTTTTAAATTTAAAGATTTATAGAGGAATTGATTATTTTCAAGATATTAAGACAC
>CABZLS010000007.1 GCA_902526645.1 uncultured Pelagibacteraceae bacterium | reverse complement strand
AGCTAGTTAAAGACAAGTTTAAACATCCATTCGTAAATATTGGGAGTGGAAAAGGTTACAAAATCGAACAAATATTTAATCTCATAGATAAAAAAAAAGATATCAAAAAAAATTATTTTAAATACAAAGATAAAAAATATCTCTTAACTTCAATTAATTTAGCTAAAAAATATGGATGGAAGCCAAAATATTCTTTGATACAAGGTATCAAAATAACAACTCAAAAATACAGAAATATCAATTCAGGAATTTAGATTTTACTAATTTCCATTTCAAAGGATTACCAGGATGTGTAAACATTAAATTATTGATAATATTTTTATTCCCTGGATACCAATTCTTTGGACAAATAACGTTAGTTGGACTCAGTTTTAACTTTGTTCTAATTAAAGCAGCCCACCAGCAAAAACTAGAATTAGACATTATTAATTTTTTTGATTTTATTAATGTCAAAAAATCATTAAAACTCTTATCATTAAAATATTTTTTATCAGAATAAACAGAAAATCCATTTTGGATTAAAAATTTATTAAAATACAATGCATAAATATTATCATCGGAAACAACTTTTATTTTTTCTTTTTTTGATATTTTTAATTTTTTCATAGAGTTTAAATAATAAGTCTCATGTAAACACATACCAAGATTTAAATAATCTCCTCTTCTAAAAGAAATGACAACATCATATAAAGGTATCTTTTTTAATTCTTTTGAAAATTTCTTTGTAAAAATTTCATCTATTACTTTTTTAAAAAAAGGGTTATACCATTTCGGATTTTGAAAATATCCAAGCAAAGTAAATTTTAGAGGATTTTTGATACTTATTTTTTGATCAGTTATAAGTGAATTGAATAATTTAAATTTAAAAAGGACAAATATAAAACTCAGGTACCTATTATTAATTAATTTATTAATCTTTATATTTTTTAAGTAAAAACTTATATCTTTGAAATTATCTAAGAGACCATATGATGAAAAATAAAAAATTTCTTTTATATTTTTCTCTAACGCATATTTTTTTGCTGCACAATATATAAATAATTGATTTCCTAATCCGCCATTAAATATAACAAACATTTCCTTTTTTTCTGATTTTTTTTTCATAATAAAAAAGATTATAAGCTTTTTAATTTTAACTTAAATTCTTTGAATGTAATTCCAAGTTTATCTCTATTTGATAATATAAATTTTTTTTTAGGCCACTTAATTTTTAAATCTTTATCATCCCACTTTAAAGACTTTTCATATTTTTTATATCTTTTTTCTGAACACATATAGTGCATGATTGCACTCTTACTAACTACACAAAAACCATGTGCAAAACCTTTTGGAATTGATAAGAAAACTCCATTTCTGTCGTTAAGATTAATACGGAATGATTTACCAAAAGTTTTAGACTTTTTTCTTAAATCTACACAGACATCTAAGATTTCACCTTTCAGAACAGTAACAATTTTTTTTTGTTGATATTTTTTTTGAAAATGTAATCCTCTTAATGTATTTTTTTTAGAGTTACTTATATAGTTCAATACTGAATTAAATTGAAATTTTTTTTTATTGTACAATTCTAAAAGATAGCCTCTTTTATCTTTATTTTTTTTATTTTTTAATAAATACAATCCCTTGAACTTTGTTGAAATTTTCCTCATTTAATTGTTTTAATGTATTTTGAATAAGCTGAATTTTTATAAATTTTTTCTGCCTCTAAAAGATGTTTTTTTTTAATCCATCCTTTTTCATAAGAAATTTCTTCCAAACAAGCAATTTTGTAACCATTTCTTTTTTGTGTAGATTTAATAAAATCTGAGGCTTCATCAAGTAACTCTGGGGTTCCTACATCAAACCAAGTACTCCCACGACCTAAAAGTTCATAATTTAGTTTTTTTTTCTTTAAATATTGATTTAGAATATCAACAATTTCAAATTCATTTCTTTTTGATTTTTTTAATTTTTTGATCATATTCAACAAACTTTTATCAAAAAAATACAATCCTGTTACAGCCAAATTTGATTTTGAATTTTTAACTTTTTCTTTAATTTTAAGTATTCTTTTTTTTGAACTCAAATTTGCAACCCCGTAAAGCTCTGGATTTTTTACAGGATATAAAATAATTTTCGAGCCATTTTTTAACTTAGAAAAATTTATCAATCTATTTTGCAATCCAGCACCATAAAAAAAATTATCTCCCAAAATAATACAAATAGGTGAATTTCCTATAAATTTTTCACCAGATTTTATAGCTGTTGGAATGCCAGTATTTAATTTTTGAATAGCGTAGGATATGTTTAATCCCAATCTTTTTCCATTTCCAAAAAAAGTCTGCAATATATTTAAATCTTTTTTATTTGTAACTATTAGAATATTTCTTATATTAGCCAACATCAAAGTTGATAAAGAATAAAAAATCACAGGTTTGTCATACAAGTTTAGAAAATGTTTATTAGTAAAATTCGTAAGTGGTTTTAATCTTGTGCCATTACCTGCTGCTAATATAATTCCCTTTTTAATCATTTAAAATTTTTTTTTATAAATTGTGTAATTGAACTACAAACATATTTGAGTTCACTTAATTTTAAAAGCTGATGACATCCAATTAAAATTCCATTTTGCATTATGAAATTAGCATTTTTATTGATACCTTTTTTTAATATATATTTTTCATTTTTCATGAAAGGTTGTTTTGTTACATCACCACTAAATATTACTCTTGTTTGTATATTTCTTTTTTCTAAAAATTTTTGAAAATTATTTCTCAAATTCTTTACACGAGCTTTTAAAACAATGGGAAAAGCTAACCATCCAGAGTTAGTACCTTTTTGCTGTGATGGTAAAATAAAATGATCATTATGGTTTTTTTTTAAATAATCTTTTAAAAAATTAAAATTTCTTTTTCTCTTTTTTAATCTATCATTTAATTTTGACAACTGTTGAAGACCAAAAGCTGCTGAGATTTCAGATGGTAAAAAATTGTAACCACTTTTAGTAAAAAAATATTTTGAATCATACTTTAAATTATTAATCTTATTATTGAATCGAACTTTATAAGATTCTTTTTCGTCTGTAATAGCAGATTTTCTACCCCATCCTCTCATAATTTTAGCTATCTCAAATAAATTTTTATCGTTAAAACATACTATTCCTCCAAAACCAGCGCCTGTTATAATATGTGACGCATAAAAACTTGATGTTACAATGTCAGATAAATTTCCTTTTATTTTATTGTCAATTTTATATCCAATCGTATCAGCAGAATCTTCTAGTAAAATTAAACTATATTTTTTTGCAATTTTTTTTAGGCTTGGCCAATTTGCAATATTTCCTAATAAATTTGGAACCATAATTGCTTTTGTTTTTCTTGTAATTAATTTCTCTATATTTGATGTATCAATTAAAAAACTATCAGTATTAACATTTGCAAAAACAGGTACTAAACCTAATTGAAGAATAGGTGAAACAGTTGTTGAAAAAGTTAAAATTGGAGTGATCACTTCAGATCCTCGTTTTAATTCTAGGGCGGCAAGTGCCAAAAGGTTTGCTGATGATCCAGAGTTGACCATAACTCCATATTTTTTTCCAAATAAACCTGCAACTTTTTTTTCAAAAATTTTTACATTTCTGCCATTCATTAATGTTAATGAATTTTTTTTTAAAACTTCGTTTACTTTTGTAATTTCTTGTTTTCCATAATCTGCCAATGAGTAATAAATCTTTTTCATTATTTTATCCTAATCTTTTCCCTTGATATTTTTTTCTTGTGTATTTTATCCAGAGTAAATTTGTTTTATACCAATCAATTGTTTTTATTAAACCATCCAATAAAGTTGTTTTAGGAGACCAATTTAACTTACTCCTTATCTTTTTTGAGTCTAATGAGTATCTGAAATCATGTCCCGCTCTATCCCTAACAAAAGAAATTTTAGATTTTGTTTTTAGAAATAACTTTAAAATGTCTCTAGCTATTCTTATGTTTTTTTTGCAATAACCACTACCAACATTGAAAATTTGGTCTTTTTTAAAATTATTTATTATTTTTTCAATAGCTAAACATGTATCCTCCACATAGGTCCATTCTCTTACATTTTCTCCTTTTCCATAAATAGGTATTGGTAAATTTTTTTGAGCTTTAGTTATTATTGTTGGTATAAACTTTTCTGTAAATTGGTAAGGACCATAATTATTGCTTGGCCTTAAAATACAACAATTTAAATTGTAGGTTTTAGAGTATGAATTTATCAAAAGATCGCAAGATGCTTTTGAAGACGAATAAGGCGATGAGGGATCTAAAATCGAAATTTCTTTGAATTTTTTTTTTATTGTGCTGCCATAAACTTCATCAGTAGAAATATGAATTAATTTTATTTTTTTATTTCTTCTAAGGTATTCTAGAACATTTTGAGTAATTACTATGTTTTCGTTAAAAAAATCTTTTGGACTTACTATGGATCTATCAACATGACTATTAGCTGCAAGATTAATTATGAAAGATGGTTTGAATTTATTTAATGTTTTTTCTAATAAATTAAAATTACAAATGTCTACTTTTAAAAAACTATAATTTCTTTTTTTTCTTAAAATCTTAAATTTCTCGTGAGTAGAAGCGTAACTAATTTTGTCAATATTTAGTAATTTAAATTTTTTTTTGTTTAAATAATTTATTAAATTAGTACCTATAAAGCCAGAGCCTCCTGTAATTACTATCCTCATTTTAATTTAAATATTTTTTATACTTATTCTTAAACATTTGCTGAAAAATTTCGTCGAAATTAGGAATTTTTTTGAGATAATCTAAATATGAAAAGTTTTTAAGTTCCTTCGATATCATTATGACATTATAAAATGAACTTAAATATTTTGGTAAGAAAAATACTGAAGTAAAATATTGCAACAAAGATAATTTACGATCTTTTTGTTTAAATCCTATTAAAGAATAAGCAAATGCTATACAATGAATAAGCTCTTTGTTATTAATTTCTTTTTTAATATTGGACAACATGTTTATAAAAATTTTACTCTCAGAGTCAAAATTATTATTTTTATAAAAATTTTTAATTCTCTGATTAATGTTATTGATCTCATTAAATAATATTTCATATTCGATTTTATCAAAATTTTTAAATTTTTTTTCACTTAAAATATAGTCTTTCACTTTAATTGAAGGTTCTGTAAGATGAGGTTCTTTTGATATTTTGCTTGTTAAAGCATAATGAGGTTTTTCTCCCTCATTTAAATTTCCAACGTGAATAGTATCTGCATCCCAAATAAAAGAATCTAATTTTTCAGGTTTAAGATCAACTGTATTCTTAAATTTTTTGTAGTATAAATTATAAATTTTATTATCACTTAATAATCTTCTTAAAATTTTTAAAAAATATAAATCAAAAAAATTATTAGTTTTTTCAATAATTGTAAGAGGAGAATATTCCAAATTGTAATAATTTACTGGTGACCAGCATGTAATACTTTCTCCTGACTCTTTAATAGTATCGGTATGGAGGGTGCCTTTCTCCTCACGATCTGATGGAAGATGAAATAAGAGGTATGGATAACTTACATAATAATTTTCATATTTTTTATCCAAACTTACAATCTTTTTTACAATCTCTAATAAAAAATAGTTACTTTCTGACGAGATTTTGACTAATGATCTTAATGTAGATTTAAAGATTTCTTTATCAATTTTAGAATTTGTATTTTTAATTTGAAAATTTAATTTATCTTCTAAAAATTTTATATAAGTTGTTAGGTTTTCATATTCCGAATTTAAATTTTCTTGTTTAAATTTTGTCCATCCTTTGGTTTTTAAATCTTCAATCATATATAATTAAATATTACTTTTTTTTATGATATATAAACCTAAAATATCAATGAGTATAATAAAAAAATTTAATAAATTATTTAAGTATTTATTGTTTCTTTTATTTGCAGCAATATTAATTGATTTGATAATCAATTTGATAATCCCAGAAAAAATTAAGAAACAGATCGGGACTACTAAAAACTATTCTTTAAAATCAAAAAAATTTCATCATGAACTTGCTTCAAATATAAACTTATCAGAATTTTGGGGAGAAAAAAAATATCAAGTCATAACTAACGATCTTGGAATGAGGATAAATGAAAATTATGAGATAAATAAAAAAAAAAGAAATATCGGATTTATGGGTGACTCTTTTGTTTATGGTTCGGGAATAGATTATTCGAACCATTTTATTAATTTCATTTTAAAACAAAATAATTCTTATAATCTTTTAAATCTTGCATATGTTGGCTATTCTCCTTCAATATACCTAAAAAAACTAGAGTACTATATTCAAAAAAAAAAAATTAATTTTAAAACTATCTATTTATTCATAGACACATCTGATATTCAAGATGAGGCTATTTTTTATAGAGAAGATAAATATGGAAACATAGTTAGAAAATGGAATTCAGATAAAAAAAATCAAATTCAAAACCTAAAATATACTTTTAAAAATTACTTAAAACAGAATTCTTTTATTTTCAAATTTTATGACATTGTTTCATCGAAAAGTGTCCAAGGAAATCAACTAAAGTGTTTAAACACAACAGGTAAAATTGAAAATTTTATAGAATTTTTAGATTATGAAAGATTTGGATATGGAACTGATTTTCAAATTCAAAAAAAAGATTGGGTTAAAAAAGGACAATTAAAAACTTTAAATTATTTATCCAAAATTAAAAAATTATTAGATGACAATAAGATTAAACTAGTTTTAGTTTATTATCCTTCAGCTATAGATATCTTGAAAGGAAAAAAAAATTTTAATAAAAATAGTCATTTTCAAATTTTAAATAAATGGTCTATGGAAAATAATGTTGAATTTTTAAACACATCTGATGACTTTAACTCAAATTCTTCATCATTAAATAACTATATAAATAATCATATTAAATGTGATATTCATTGGAATATTAATGGACATAAAATAATTGCCCAAAATATTTTATTAACTTTAAATTAATTTATGCAAACTTTAATACTTTTAACTTTAGTTATTGTAATTGCTTGGATTTTATTCAGACCTTTTTCACAAAAAGAAATAGATAGATATAATGAAAAAAACTGGCCTGATATGAATTTATAGGACATCTGGCAACGAATGCCTAAATTAAATTTCAGTTCTAGCTCTTAATCTTTCATACATAAGTCTAGTTTTGATACCTAAATCTAAAAAAGGTTGTGGTGGTAACCACGTAGGTTTACTTCTAGACTCAATGGTTTCAATTTCTTTTGTATTTTCATTGTTAGCTTTAATAGCGATTTGTTCACCAAATAAAGTTCCAACTCCTATACCAGAACCATTATAGCTGCCTGCTACAAAAATATTGTCATCAATTTTTTCAAAAATTTGTGAACTATTTCTAGTTCTAGAAACAACACCTGACCAAGTTGATTGAATAATATTATCTGGTAATTGAGGAAATCTTTTTTTTATTCCAATCTTTTGTTTTATAGATCTTTTTTTTAAAACAGATTGATCCATCCTAAAAGGATTATAAACTTCTGCAGTATTTCTTATTAAAATACGTCTATCTTTAGTAAATCTTATAGTTGCTCCCATTGGTCTTACAGGTAAAATACCCCACTCTTTAGGTTCTCCAATAGATATAAATTCCTTATCAGTTAATGGTCTTGTCATACTTGCAGTCAAAGTAATAGGAAAATTATAATTTTTTTTAATACCTAGTGATTTAAGAAATCCGTTAGTAGCAAATATTATTTTTTTGGTCTTAATTGTACCAGTTTTAAATTTACAATTAATTGAGCCATTAAACTTTTTCCAATTTAATAATAATGAATTTTCAAGAAGATTTACATTTTCAGGCAGTGTATCAATCATTGCTCTAACTAATTTGCCAGGATGCAATAATATTCCTCCTTTTGTATGAAGAGCAATATTATAGAAATTAGTACCCAATCTTTTTGTAAGTTCTTTTTGAAATAATAAATTATGTTCAAATCCTAATTTTAACAGAGTGTTAGAGAATTTTTCTAAGATATTTTGATCCTCAACTTTTGAAGATGCAAAATACTTGCCACATTCATTCCAATCACAATCTACCTGATATTCTCTAATAAATCTTTTAACTGCTTCAATTCCTAATTTATATATATCTGCTTTTTTTTTATAATTTTCTAATTCTTTAATAGATGTAAAACCATCATTAAGTGTAGTATCAACTAGATATCCTGAATTTCTTGAACTTGCACCCTCACCTGCTAATTGAGCATCTACCAATAATACTTTTTGATTTGGATTGAGTTGACCTAATTTTCTTGCGGCTGATAAACCAGTGTATCCAGCACCTATGATTAACCATTCACAATTGGTGTCTGAAGAAAAACTTCGAATATTTGTTCTTGGATTTAGATCACTAATCCAGCTACAACTTTTATCATTAACAACCTCCATAATGAAAGATTACGATAATTGTCAGTTATTTTAAAGATCTTAAGAAATTAAAGAAGGCTGTTTTTTCATATCTTCTTTTTTAATACCAGCAACTCTTACTGGTTTTTTCATTGCATCTCTTCTAAAAGGTTCACCAAGCTCTTGATTCAAAATTACCTCTATAAAAGTTGTAATACCTTTTTTTTGATCTTCACAAGATTGTTTGATTGCAGAAGTTGTTTCCTCCATAGTTTTCACTGTAACTCCTTTTAAACCACAAGCATCTGCTACTTTTGCATAACTTAGTTCTGGGTCCAACTCTGTTCCAACAAAGTTATTATCAAACCATAGTGTTGTGTTTCTTTTTTCAGCTCCCCATTGATAATTTCTAAATATAACCATTGTAATTGCGGGCCACTCCTCACGAGCACAAGAGCTCATCTCATTCATACTAATTCCAAATGCACCATCACCTGCAAAACCAATCACTGGAGTATCTGGACAACCTATTTTTGCTCCTAAGATTGATGGAAATCCATAACCACAGGGTCCAAATAATCCTGGGGCTAAATACTTTCTAGGTTTTTCAAAAGTAGGATAAGCATTTCCAATAGCACAATTATTTCCAATATCACTTGAGATAATTACATCTTCTGGCATGCCAGCTTGAATTGCTCTCCACGCTTGTCTTGGTGACATTCTATCTTTATCTCTTTCTCTTGCTTCTTTATTCCAAACTGTTCCCTCATCATCATCTTCGTGATCTAAACTTGATAATTTTTGTAACCAAGCTGATTTTGTTTGGTGAATTAAATCTTTTCTTTTCTGTCTATCAGTATCTCCAGCATCTGAAGATAGTTTTTCTAAAATTTGTGTAGCTACTAACTTTGCATCACCGCTAATTCCAACTGTAACTTTTTTTGTCAATCCGATTCTATCTGGATTCATATCTACTTGAATTATGCTTGCATTCTTAGGCCAATAATCTATTCCATATCCTGGGAGCGTAGAAAAAGGATTTAACCTAGTTCCTAAAGCCAAAACCACATCTGCTTTTGAAATTAATTCCATAGCGGCTTTTGATCCATTATATCCCAGTGGTCCTACAGCTAATGGATGACTTCCTGGAAAACTATCATTGTGTTGATAACCAGAACATACCGGTGAATCTAATTTTTCTGCTAGTTTTTTTGTTTCATCTATTGCTCCACCAATAACAACTCCTGCACCGGATAAAATAACTGGAAATTTTGCATTTGATAAAAGTTTTGCAGCCTTATCTATTGCCTCAACTCCTCCGCCTTGTCTTTCTAATCTTACAATTGGTGGCAACTCAATGTCAATTACTTGTGTCCAATAATCTCTAGGTACATTTATTTGAGCAGGTGCTGAACCTCTTATTGCTTTTTCGATTACTCTATTTAAAACTTCAGCCATTCTTGATGGATCTCTCACTTCTTCTTGGTAACAAACCATATCTTTAAATAAGTTCATTTGCTCTACCTCTTGAAAACCGCCTTGTCCCATAGTTTTATTTGCTGCTTGTGGGGTAACCAGTAATAAAGGTGTGTGATTCCAATAAGCAGTTTTAATTGGTGTTACTAATCCTGTTATTCCTGGTCCATTTTGTGCAATAACCATAGACATTTTTCCTGTGGCTCTAGTGTAACCATCAGCAATTAATCCACCATTTGTTTCATGAGCAACATCCCAAAAAGTGATTCCTGCATCAGGAAAAATATCAGATATAGGCATGAATGCTGATCCAATAATACCAAAAGCATGTTCAATGCCGTGCATTTGTAAAACTTTTACAAAAGCTTCTTCTGTTGTCATTTTCGTCATTTGTAGAACCTTTCTAAATTAGTACCGAATAATTTTTTTAAAAATTAATTGTTAATTTTTGCGATTAATATATAAGATTTTAAAAAATTCAAATAAACAAATCGACACTATTTTAATGGCAACAGACATCATTATTCATGACCAAAAAGACAATGTAGGAGTGGTCGTTATTGAAAAAATAACACCAAAACAAGATTGTAAATGCTGGATAATGGAAAATGATAGTACAATCAATATTCAATCAGCAGATGAAATCCCTCTAGGTCATAAAATTGCAATGATTGATTTAAAAGAAGGTGATACAATTTTAAAATATGGTCATGACATCGGTAAAGTTGTCAAAGCAATCAAAAAAGGTGAACACGTTCATGTTCATAATGTAAAAACAAAAAAGTGGTAATTAGATGGAAATTCCAAAAAGTTTTTTAGGTTATAAAAGAGAAAATGGTAGAGCTGGAACAAGAAACCATGTAATTATTTTACCTGTTGATGACATTTCAAATGCATGTGCAGAAGCAGTTGCTAATAATATAAAAGGAACTATTGCTCTTCCTCACTCTTATGGAAGATTACAATTTGGAGCAGATTTAGAATTACATTTTAGAACGATGATTGGAACTGGTAGCAATCCAAATGTTGCAGCAGTAATTGTAATTGGTATTGAACCTAAATGGACTAAAAGAATTGTTGATGGCATTGCAAAAACTGGAAAACCAGTGGAGGGTTTCCATATTGAGCGTACTGGAGATATTGGGACTGTAATGAAGGCTTCAAAAAAAGCTCAAGAATTAGTTATGTGGGCTTCTGAAAAACAAAGGGAAGAGTGCCCAATAAGTGATTTATGGATTTCGGTTAAATGTGGAGAGTCTGATACCACTTCTGGTTTAGCTTCAAATCCAACTGTTGGAAATTTAATGGATAAACTTGAGCCACTTGGTGTTCATTTATGTTTTGGTGAAACATCAGAACTTACAGGAGCAGAAAAAGTTTGTGCTACAAGAGGTGCTACCAAAGAAGCTTCAGATAAATTTATGAAGACTTGGAGTGCTTATAATGATTTTATTTTAAAAGAAGCAACAGATGACCTTTCTGAAAGTCAGCCAACTGCAGGTAATATAGCAGGTGGCTTAACAACTATTGAGGAAAAAGCTTTTGGTAATTTTCAAAAAATAGGGAATTGTAAATTTGTTGATGTTTTAGAACCAGCAGAGGAACCAAAAAAAGGAAAAGGTTTATACTTTATGGATACTTCATCTGCTGCAGCAGAGTGTGTAACACTGCAAGCAGCTGCAGGATTTAATATTCACTTATTTCCAACTGGCCAAGGTAATATTGTAGGAAACCCAATTGAACCAGTTATTAAACTAACTGCTAATCCATTAACAGTCAATTCTATGGGTGAACATATTGATTGTGATGTTTCAAAAATTCTTTCAAAAGAAATGAATTTATCTGAAGCTGGAGATGAATTAATTAAAACAACTTTAAAAGTTGCTAATGGAAGATTAACTTGTGCTGAAGCTTTAGGTCATAGAGAGTTTGTAATGACTAAACTTTACAGAAGTGCTTAAATAATTATTTAGCTGGTTTCATAAAATATTTTTTTCGAAATTTAGAAATGGCTCTTCTAACAAAAGCAGCTCCAATTCCTAAAAAAACAGCAAACATAATTGAAAATAGTCCATAAAAAAATGGCATATCTTTTGAAAAATCTTTAATAAAACTTGAAAAGAAATTTAAATCTTGAATTGTTGATATGTTTTTTCCATTTTGAATTTCTTCTGCAAAAAAAGTATCATAAGCAATAGCAATACCAACAATTAATAATAAAATTGCAAGCAATGCTTTTAAACCTGAACTATCAATTTGTTCTCCAACTTTTTGACCTACTTGAACTCCAATAATTGAACCAACCACTAATAATAAAACTAACATTAAATCTATTGAACCATAATTTATCGAATGTAAAAATGTAACTATTACACTAACAAAGATGGTAACAAACAATGATGTTCCTGGGACTAATCTTGTGGGCATCTTAATTATATAGATCATTGCAGGAACTAAAATAAAAGCTCCACCAATCCCCATGATTGCAGCAATAAAACCAACAACTAATCCAATTAAGATAGGTGTGAAAATACTTTCATATAACTTAGATTTTGGAAATCTCATTCTAAATGGAAGACCATGAATCCAATAATGAACATGTAATTTTTTTTTCTCTACAACATTTTTTTTTGCCTTATCAATTTCACCAAGACTTTCTACCAACATTAATGTACCGATTATTGCCAAAATATACATATACGCTAAAGAAATAACTGTATCAATTTTACCTATACCTTTGAAATAAGTGAAAGTATAAATACCAATAGCAGTTCCAATTGAACCACCAATTACAATCATCAAACCCATCTTGTAATCCAAAGTATTTTTTAACCAATGAGTAGTAGATCCTGATACTGAAGTTGCTAAGATATTATTAGCTTCATTAGCAACAGCATATGCTGGAGGAACTCCCATAAAAATTAAAAATGGTGTCATTAAAAATCCTCCTCCTACACCAAATAAACCTGAAAGAACTCCAACTATTGCACTTAATAAAAGTATTTCTACTGGATTAATAAAAACTTGGGCTATAGGTAAAAAAACTTCCATCTAAATAAAAAACTCTTTTAAAAAAACTTACTTTATAGTCAAAAAAGTTCCAACTAAGATTACACCCCAACAAGCAGCAATTACAGAAAAAATCCCAGTTTTTATTAAAGTCGTTTTTTTATCTTTTATATTTTGAGGAATTTTTATTTTTGAAAAGTGCATCTATATCTTTCAATACACCTAGTGAAAAAATTGTCAAACTTTAATTAATATATTGTGGCCCCAAAGATCTTGACTTCCCCATCCTCAATTCCAAGAACCAACCTACCTAAAAACTCTCCTGGTATCTCTTTATTAGTTTGCTTGATCAATATAGTGATGTATTCACCCCTTCTCAATGTTCCGAATGGCTCATAAGTCTCTTTTAAGTTTGTTATGATTTTGTTGTTTGCCCATTGTTTGCCAAGCTCTACTTCATTAGCTCCAAACAACATTTGTGTTGAAAAATCTCTTGTGAAACCACCATAATCTTTCATATTTGAGGCTTTAACAAGATTTTCCCAAAAAGGTTTTGCAATTGCAAATATCTCCTCATCTGATTTTACCAATAGGTCCATGAAAGAAATCTAAATTACTACGATGCCTTCTTTTTCTCTTTTTCATCAACGATATGATAAACTGGTACTTTTTCCATCGTAAACTTACCAGTTTTAGGATCACGTCTAGATACTGTTAAACAGTGCCAATTATCGTCATCGAGTTTCATATGATCGCCTCTGTAATAGTAACCAGGCCAACGAGTTTCTTCTCTAAATAAAGTGTGTTCAGTTACACATTGAGAAGTAAGAGCTCTATGTTTTAATTCCCAAGCTCTCATTAATTGATGATAATCCTCTGCACCAACATTTTCTAAATCCTCTTGAAGCCATTCAAGAAGTTCAAGAGCCCTTTTGAGCATATTACCATTTGTCATATAATTTGAAGTAATACCTCCAACATATTCATCCATAATTTTTTGGAGTCTTTGTAATCCTTGTATTGGAGAGATGTAACTTGGTGAAACGGTTCCACCAGTTATCTCATTTTGAGCAACTGTATATGTTTCCAAAGGTTTATATACTGCTTTTTTAAAGGCATCGCATTGTTTATCTGTTACATTTATTCCCTCTGCTTTTTTATCTTCAATATATTTTACTGCTGCTTTTGCTGCTAATCTTCCTTCAGTAAAAGAACCTGATGAAAATTTATGAGCACTACCGCCAACAGTATCTCCTGCTCCAAAAAGTCCATTAATTGTTAACATTCTATTATAGCCCCAGAAATATTCTGGTGGAGACAAGTCTTCTGGGCCACTTACCCATGCTCCAGAACATGTTGCGTGTGATCCCATTACATACGGCTCAGAGGTTGTTAGTTCAGGATTTGTATACTTTGGATCAATATTTTGTGATGCCCAAACTACAGCTTGGCCAACTGTCATACCTAAAAAATTTTCCCAGCCCACTGTTTCTAAATGAGGATCTTGGAAAGCCTCTTTAGTTACCATATGAATCGGTCCACCACCTGCTGCGACCTCTTGAATAAATGCGTGATTTCTTAAACAAGTAGGAGTTGGATGATGATCGATATACTCACCTACTAATTCTTTAGTTTGCTCGTACCATTTTTTCTCATAGTTTTCGCCATTAGCATTTTGTGTGTATGTTTTTAAATGTAAAAAATATGCTCCAACAGGTCCATAACCATCTTTAAATCTACACAAAACGATTCTATTTTCCATTTGAGTCATCTTTGCTCCAGCTGCAATAGGTAAAGCATAAGCAGATCCATTGCTCCATGGTGCGTACCAAGTTCTTCCCATACCTTCTCCTACAGCTCTAGGTTTAAAAATATGTGATGCTCCACCAGCAGCTACTATAACGGCTTTAGCTCTGAACACATGAAAATCTCCTGTTCTCATATTAAAACCAACTGCACCACCAATTCTATTTTCCTGAGATTCATCCATTAATAAATGAGTGATCATTATTCTATTATAAATTTTATCTGCAGATTTTTTTGCTGCTTCAGCAACGATTGGTTTATAACTTTCACCATGAATCATTATTTGCCATTTACCTTCTCTTAAATATCTACCAGTTTTTTCATTTTTCATCATTGGAAGACCCCACTCGTCAAACATATGAACAGTTGAGTCTACGTGACGAGCCATGTCATAACCTAAATCTTCTCTAACCATTCCCATTAAATCATTTCTGGCATACCTTACATGGTCTTCAGGTTGGTTTTCATCCCATTGCATACCCATATAACAATTGATTGCATATAAACCTTGTGCAACTGCACCACTTCGATCAATGTTTGCTTTTTCAACACAAACAATCTTTAAATCTCTTCCCCAATGTCTGGCCTCAAATGTTGCTCCTGTGCCGGCCATTCCACCACCAACAACTAATACATCACATTCCTCATAATGCGTTTTATGCTTAGCCATTAATAATAAACACCTTTTTTAAAAGACTCTTTTGGAACCGATGGTAATTCTTTATTGGTATTTAATCCTTCTGGCTCACTATATAATCTTTGTGAATTTATTTCTCCTTGGTTAGGAGTATCACCCTCAGCGAGTTTAGGAATAAATTTTCCCCAAGGTTTTGTTGTTATAGGTGAAACGAAGTTTTTTTCTGTTCCGTTTCTAAATTTAATTTTCCAAGAGATAGTTCCTTTTTCTTCTTCTCTTCTAACTCTGACACTGTGACCCATCGGGGCGAAATCTGCATACCCTCTTACATCGATTGCATGATTAGGGCATGCTTTAACACATGAATAACATTCCCAACAAAAGTTTGGTTCAATATTTTTTGCTCTTCTTATATTTTCATCAATGTGCATAATGTCTGAAGGACATATATCCACGCAATGACCACAGCCATCGCACCTTGTCATGTATACAAAAGTTGACATAATTTTTATTTTTCTCCTTTTTCTATTAACATATTAATAATGTTTTGGCTCTTCTCTTTTTATACCCAGGCCAAATTGTTCTGGGGCATCAGCTGGTGGAGGTAAATTATCCCTAGATCCATCTGCCTCTGCTAAATTTTTTTGAATAGCTGCTCCAGGTTTATAAAACATATGAGCGAATTTCGACCAATAAACACCACCAAATAAAATTAAGTTAGATGCAACAAATAAAATTAAAAATAAATAAGACAAACCTATTTGTCCATTAAATTGAGTGAATGACCAAGCTAACCCAAAAGTTGAACACGCAAGTAATGCTAAAACAAATAAATCAGCTTTAATAATCCTATACCAGGGATGGGCTTCTGCTGAAACATCAACTCTTAAAAAAAACCAAAACCAATATCCACCTATACATGTTAATATTGCTCCTGCATGCCAAATCATTGACCAAGTTTGAGAACTTGGTTTATCAGCACCTGTGTAACAAAAAACTAAAATAGCAGAAGATATCCAAAATAAAATTGTTCCATACATTCCTAGAACATGAGCTAGTCTTCTTTTACCAAAACCTAATTCAGAAGTTGTACCAATATCAACAACTGTTGTTTTAGCAATAACGGAAACTTTTTCTCCAACACCTAATTTTTTTGTTGCTGATAATTTTGCTTTTTTTGCGTTATTAAAAAAATAAGTCAAATTTTTATGATGTATCATTTGAATAATGGTTCCAATTACAATTAACAAAACCATTGCAATGATAAAAGATTGCATTGCAAATGGTGAAATAGTTTCTGATAAAATTGAAAATGGATTGTTACTTAACATTTCCGCCTTTAGTTAAATTTAGAATTAGTTTTAGGTTTTATATATAGTTGAATTAATAGTTCAACCTCAAACTCAGGTCAATTTGTCTTTAATAACCAGCTATTTCTCCCTTTTATAATGTTGTTTGCTTGGAATGACAGATCGTACTCCACCCTGAGGATTTTCAACATCTCCTGCTCTTCGGGGAATCAGATGAAAATGACAATGTAAAATAGATTGACCAGATACTATTCCTATATTTGTGCCAAGATTAAACCCTTTAACTAACGGATCTTTATTGGTTATTTCTTTTTTAATAATTTTTATAAGATCGTTACAGGCAACTAATTCATCATTAGATAAATCAAAATAATCCTTTATGTGTCTTTTAGGTATAATTAAACAATGGTGTTCTGAAACTGGATATGAGTCATAACTTGCATATGCCAGCTCATTTTCATGGGCACATCCACTTTTTTTAACATTACAAAATAAACAGGGATTGTTTGGATCTTTCATGGACTAAAATCTATAAGTATTGCATTTATTTATAACTGCATCATATTGTTTTGATAGAAACTTGAATTTGTTTAAGTTTTTTCTTTTCCATTTTATCTCATTTATAGTTCTAACTGAAGCAACACCTTTCCCAGAACCTATTAATAATATTTCATCATAATTTTTTATTTCCTTAAGCAAAATATCTTTTTTAATTATCTTTCTTATTTTTGTTTTGAAAAATTTATAAGTATTTCCCTCATAATAATCTTTTTTAGGAGTAAAAAATTTTTGATCTTTAACAAATAATAAATTCGAAGTTCCAGTTTCTAATAATTTCTTATTGGATACCAACGCAATATCTGATTGGGAGTTATCCATTTTAGATAAATAAGATAAGATCTTTTTGTATTTAAGATTTTTAAACTCTGGTTTTTCTCTTTTTAATTTTACTAACCTCAAATTAAAATTTAATTTTGGTTTAACTCTTTTCCTTAAAGATATTGAAATAACTTTTTTATTTATAGCAATTCTCAATAGGTGATTATATTTCCTCTTTTTGGATAAATTTTTATTTATTATTTCTAAAATATCGGACCTTAATGATTTCTTTTTAATTTGATATTTTTTTAATGATAAAATTAAGTTTTTTAAATGATTATCAAAAAATAAAATTTTTGCTGGTTTACCAAAAATCCACATAGTTGTAAAAATTCCATGATCCCCCCAAAGGTCTTGGAATTCTATCTGTTTTAAGTCTTTAAGCTGATAAGATTTTTTTAATAAGTAGGTTACCATTGATAGTTAAAAAAGATTCTGGGTGAAATTGAAATCCATATATTTTTTCCTTTTTATTTTCAAATGCCATTGCGACTTTTGAATTTAAACATCTCATAGTTATCTCAAAATTGTTAGATTTGAAAGGTTCTTTTAATTTTAAAGAATGATACCTGCCAACCTTAAATATTCTCCCTTTTTTGAATAAAGATTTATTATTAATTACTTTTATATTCGATTGAAAACCATGATAAATTTTTTTTTGTTCAACAATTTTTGCACCTTCACAAAATAAAATATGTTGAAATCCTAAACAAATCCCTATGATTTTTTTTTTACCTTTATATTTTTTATAAATTTTTGAAGTGATTGGATAATTTTTTGGATTACCTGGTCCAGGTGAAAAAACTATTGTTGATGCTTGCCTAATTTTATTTTCGCTAACTTTATCATAGTTATCACACTCAACCTTGTCAAATAAAGCAAATTGATGGACTACATTATGAGTAAAAGAATCGTTATGGTCAATTACATAAATCATTTAAATAAATCTATTAACGCTTTGGCTTTAAGAAAGTTTTCATTAAATTCATGATTAGCATTACTATCGACGACAACACCTGAAGCAACTGAAATTTCAGATATATTTTTAAAATTTAGAATTGAACGTATAATTATGTTAAATCTCATATCACCATTAAATTTTATGTAGCCAAAACTACCTGTATAAATATTCCTATTTTCTTTTTCCTGATTATTTAAAAGATTAAGCGTATTTATCTTTGGACAACCAATAACTGAACCACCAGGCATCATTGCTTTAATTATTTCAAAATTATTTATACTTTTTTTTAATTTACCCTTGATAAGGCTGACATAATGAAAAAGGTCTTTATATTCTTCTACGATTTTTTGTTTAGATAATTTTACAGTGCCCACTTTGCAAATTCTTGATAAATCATTTCTTTCCATATCAACAATCATATTGTGCTCTTTAGTTTCTTTTAAATTTTTTCTAAAATAATTTAATGCTTTTATTTTATTCAAATGCTTGGTTTTTTTTACAGTTCCAGCTATTGGTTTTGTAGATATATCACTCCCTTTTTTTGTAATTAAAGTTTCTGGGGAACAACTAATTATTGAATAATTATGATCTTTAATCATAAAAGCCTCGGGAGCTAGGTTAGTATTAGATAACCTCGAAAAAAAATCTAACGGATTAATTTCTGACTTTGTTTTATATTTGGTGCAAATTTTAATTTGATATGTTTCACCACTCTTTATTTTTTTCTTAAATTTATTGAATATTTTTGTATAATTTTTTCTATTAATATTTATTTTAAAATTACCTGATTTAAAATTTTCAAAATCATAATTTAACTTATTACTTAGTTTGATCTTTTTTTCTGGTTTATAGAAAATACCTTTGGGAAAATTTAAATTCTTCTGTTTTGGGATTTTAACATCAATCAGATTATTCAATAACTCATATCCAAAGAAACCAATAAAAAGGTCAGTATCTTTTGATTTCTTTTTATTTTTTTTAGTTAAAAAACTTTTAATATTTTTATTATTTAAAATAATTTTTTTTGAAAAATTAGTATAAAGATTAAATCCTTTTTTAGATTTATAAATAATGTAGGGTTTTCCTGACTGATGTATCTCTGTTAATTGATTTAATCTGTTCAAATTATTCTGTTTTTAGTCTTAAAACTGGTTCTTCTTTAATTGGTAGATGAATTATTGCTGCAAAAACTGATAATGCAATTGCTAAATACCACGCATAATCATATGACCCATACGTATCATAAAACAAACCTCCTAGATATGCGCCAAAAAATGATCCTATTTGGTGACTTAAAAAAACAATTCCATAAAGAAGACCTAAATACTTTGTACCAAACAGGTGAGCTACAATTCCACTTGTTGCAGGCACTGTTGATAGCCATAAAAAACCAAAACTTGCACCAAATAAAAATGCATTTATATTACTTGCGGGCATAAATATAAAAAAAATTATGGAAACACCTCTTAAAAAGTAAATTGCACTAAGGATAATTTTCTTACTCATTTTTGCAGATAGGTAGCCACTTAATAGTGAACCAAAAATATTAAATAAACCGATCAAAGATAAAATTGCTGCTGCAGTCCAATCCTCAAGACCTCTATCTATTACATATTTAGGTACATGCGTTCCAACCAAAGTTATATGAAAACCACATACAAAAAACCCTGATACAAGTAAAATATAACTTTTAGTTTTAAAAGCTTCTGAGAGAGCTTCCTTAAAAGATTGATCTGAAGTTTTTTCGACACTTTCCGTTTTAGATGGAGATCTAACAAAATATGCTGCAACTAAACCAGATAACAAAAATAAACAAAAAACAAATAATGTATAGTTCCAACCAAACTCTGTGAGAGAAAAATTAGTGAAAATTGGTGAAAGAAAGTAACCAAATGATCCAACAGCAGTAACAAAACTCATTGCAATCGTTCTTGTAGATAATGGAAAATGTTTCCCCACAACTGACATAGGAATACTTATTGCTGTTCCACCAAGACCTATTCCGATTAATAAACCCATATGGATTTGAAAAAATATTCCAGTGTTTGGACCCGTGTATAAAAAATAAACACCTAAAGTATAAAAAATAAATGCTCCGATTATAGCTATATGTCCTCCGTATTTATCTGCTATAGCTCCAAAGATAGGACCTGTTATACCCCACATCAACATCTGCATCCCGATTGCAAAACCAAATGCGGTGTTGCTTATCTTTAAACTCTCGTTGAAGTCCATAAAGAACAAACCAAATGTTTGTCTGACACCTAAAGAAATCAAAACAACAAAGCATGCAGCAAATAAAGTTACTATTGCTGTTTTTGAACGAAAAAATTTTTCAGAACTCATCTTAAATGTCTTAAAGCTTGTTTTATATCAGCAATTAAATCATTTGGATCCTCTAGACCTATATGAAATCTTACAAGATGTTCATCCTTTGATAAGTTCATATATTTTCTTTTACCTGTTTCTCTAAATTCTTGATGAAGTGCTAAACTTTCAAATCCACCCCAACTATAACCATAACCAAACAGCTTTAGTGAATTTACAAATCTTCTTACTGAATTGATATTTTTTGCTTTAATCTTTAAACCCATTAACCCTGAAGCTCCTGAATAATATTTTTTCCACATTCTAAAATTTTGTGAGTTTTTTTTAAAAGGATAAAGAAGTTTAATTTTTTTATTTTTCAATAAAAAAGCAGCTACCTTTTTTGCATTTTCTCTGTGTCTATCCAATCTAACATCGAGTGTTCTCAATCCTCGCGTAATTAAGTAGGCATCATCAGGTCCTAGTCTAAGACCTGTAATTTTTTCTGCTGCCTTGACTTTAGAAAATACTCTTTTATTTACAGCTAAACTTCCACCCATTACATCAGAATGTCCAGAATAATATTTAGTGGCAGAAACAATTGACATATCAAAACCAAGTTTAATTGGTTTTAAATAGTAAGGGGTTCCCCAGGTGTTATCTATTGCAGTATATAACTTATATTTTTTTGCAATTGATATAATTTTTCCTAAATCTTGAAAATCAAAAGTATTGCTACCAGGATTTTCAACAAATATTAATTTAGTTTTTTTCGTAATATTATTTTGTAATGTTTTTAGATCATGAGGATTATAAAAAACTGTTTTAATGTTAAATTCTTTTAAATAATTTTCGGTTAAAATTCGAGTAGGACTGTATACTGGATCTGCAACCAACATTTCATCTCCAGGTCTCACAACACTAAAAATTGCCAAAAAAACAGAACCAAATCCTGTAGGTGTAGTGAATACGTGGTAGCTCTCTTCAAGTTTTGTCAAAATTTTTTGTAATATATAAGTTGTTGAAGTTCCTTGTCTTCCATAATCAAAGTGTCCGCCAGTGGGATTTTTTAAAGACTTTTTTTGAGTTTTTCTGATGTGTTGCATAGACTTAAAAATAATTGTAGATGCTCTTACAACCGGGGGATTTACTGACTGGTTATGAAAATCTTTTGCGGTATGTTTTAAAAATGTCTTGAAAGATTTTACCATAAAAAAATTGATATGCTTTTAGGACAATGCTATATCCCTATAGAAAATTCAATAAATTAATGTAAAGGATTTAATGAGCTACCCGAAGAAACACAGAGGTCGAAGAAAAATGGGCTCTAAAAAAAGAAGAGCAAGAAAAAAGAATAAGAAAAAATAGGCTTATTTTTTCTCATTCTTTAATCCAGCCACCTCCTAAAACCTTATAACCCAAGGCGTCTTTATTATAAAAAACACAAGCTTGACCGGGTGATATTCCATCCTCGGACTCTTTAAGATTAACAATAGCACCATTTTGATCAGAAATTTTTACTTTAGCTTCTAATAATTTACCTGTTGATCTTACTTTGACGAGAATATCATTTTCTAAATCCCTTTTATCACTGAGTAAATTTAAGTCCCTTAAAAAAATTTTTTTTCTTCCTAAGAACGATTTGGGACCAACAATAATTTCATTATTATTAGAATCTATTTTTAAAACATACAAAGCTTCTTTATTAGACACTTTGATTCCTTTTCTTTGACCAATAGTAAAATTAATAATTCCATCGTGAACACCAATTACATTACCATTAACATCTTTTATATTTCCTTTTTGAAAAGAGTCTGGTCTAAATTTTTTAATAACAGATGCATAATCACCATCAGGTACAAAACATATATCTTGACTATCAGGTTTATCTGCAACATTTAAATCTAATCTTTTTGCAATTTGTCTTGTTTCATCTTTAAGTAACCCCCCTAAAGGAAATCTTAAAAAATTTAATTGATCTCTTTTAGTATTAAATAAAAAATAACTCTGATCTCTATTTTCATCTATAGCTCTATACATATTAGTAGTATTATCTGAAGTAACACTTTTTACATAATGACCTGTTACTAGAGCATCTGCTTTTAATTCTTTAGAAAATTCAAACAAATCTTTAAACTTTACTGTCTGATTACACTGAACACATGGTATTGGTGTTTCTCCTTTTAGATAACTCTCAATAAAATTGTCAATTACTCCATGTTTAAATTTGTTCTGATAATATAAAATTTTATGATCAATATCTAATTTAAGTGCAACTCTTTTGGCATCCATAATGTCCTGACCAGAACAACATTGCTTAGATGCTGCAACCTGTTTACTATCATCATACAGCTTAAGTGTTACACCAATAACTTTATAACCCTCTTTTTTCATCATTCCTGCAACGGTTGAGGAATCTACTCCCCCTGACATAGCAACAACAATATTGGTATCTTGAGGCTTTTTATCAATTCCTATTGAATTTAAAATTTTTTTCATTTGATGGTATTTATACTTAATTCTAATATAAATTAAATTAAATGATTTTAGATTATGAACCAGGTGACAAAGTGGAAAACCCCTTAAAAAAAGAATGGGGTATAGGTCAAGTACAATCAATTATTAAAGGTAAAGTAACCGTAAATTTTGAAAATGTTGGAAAAAAAGTAATTAATAGCCAAAATATAGAACTAAAGAAAATAAATGAGTGAATTAAATATTAAAAAAATTGTTGAAAGTTTAATTGATACTTTTTTCTACGCTGGAGAAATTTCTTTGAAACTAAGGAATAATGGTTTGATAAAAAAAATCAAAGCTGATGATACTCCAGTCACTAATGGTGATATTGAGGTCAACAAAATTCTAACCAATAAACTCAAAGAACTTACTCCTCAAATACCAATTATTTCAGAGGAAACATCAGATAATAAAATGATTCAAGATTTAAAAGATTTTTGGTTAGTTGATCCTATTGATGGCACTTATGATTATATAAATAATCTAGAGGAATTTACTTTAAATGCTGGACTTATTATTAATAGAAATCCTGTTGCTGGTTTAATTTTTGCTCCAGCAAAAAATAGAATGTTTTATTCTTACGGTAATAATTTTGCATTTGAAATCATAAATGGAAAAAATATTAAATTAGGATCGTCAAAAAATTTTAATAAAGATTCAATTAAATTTGTATCTTATTCAAACAAAATAAAACCTGAAATAGAAAAAATACATAAGAAATTAAATGTTAAAAGTTTTACTAAGATGAAAAGTTCTTTAAAATTTTGTGTTGTTGCCTCTGGTGAGTTTGATGGTTATGTAGCTGAACCCAGAGCTTTTGAGTGGGATATAGCTGCAGGTCATGCCATACTACAACATTCTGGAGGATCTGCTACGGATTTCGATAATAATAAAATTATATATGGTAAAGAAAATTTTAAAAATCCAAGTCTGATTTTAAAAAGTATTAATATTATTTAATGAATGAACAAATTAAAATTATTTTGATAATAATAGTTTCGGTTTCAATATTTGGTCTACTAATTTTTGTTTATGTAAAAAATTATATGAAATCTAAAATTGATAGATTATTGAAAGATGAAAAAGATAAAAAAAAAATTAATTAGCTTTTTTAAATATAGCTAGAGCATTATTAGTTTCTAAATACATCACTAAATAGTTATTCTCTTTATGGTAAATAATATCTCTTACTCTTGACTTTACAGGAATGAACTGATCATTAATAATCTTATCATCTTTAAATTCAAAAAAATATAAACTTATCATTCCTTCTTTTAACTTTTTAGCTGTTCCCATGGTTCCAACAAACAAAACATTTCCATCAGTATCATAAAAATTTTTATCTACTCCAACGATTTGACTTATACCAACTGAAGGATTAAAATATTTAAGAGGTTCTATGAATCCAAATTTAGAGTGTGAACCTTTTAATGGAGAAAGTTTATATCTAACATCATTATCATCGTCATTATCAAAGTAATGTCTTCCATAAGAAGAAATAGGCCAGCCATAATTAGGTATTTCATCATAACTTTTGTTTAAATCTAAAATATTAATTTCATCTCCACCGCTAGGGCCATGCTCAGTAGAAAACAAGTAATTTAAATTTGGATGATAGTAAAGGCCTTGAGGATTTCTATGGCCCATGGAAATTATTTTTTTTTCTTTCGTTTTTAAATTAATAGAAACCAATTTTCCAACATCTCTTGATTTATCTTGAGCTAGAATTCTATATCTAAAATCTCCAGTAGTAAAAAAAAGTATATTTTTATCTATCATTAATCGTCCACCAGATTGATGAGCAACCAGATAATCATGCTCATGATCATCAAAAAATTTTTCATCTTTGTTTACACATTTTTTAGGAACATAAAAATCTGTAAAATTAAGATAATCAAAATCTAATTTGGCTTTTAAAATACTTAAACTAAAACAATCCTTAACATGTTCTTTAATATAAGAAACATATACATTTTTTTTATCAATCAAAATATCTTTAACACCAAATCCACTACTAGAAAAAAATTCAGAGTATTTTATTAATTGTTGAATATTTGTTTTAATTGGCTTTAAATTAAAACTTTCTTTTTCAAAATCATCAATACTCGTGTACACAATTTGCCCAGTGGCTGTAGTAAGAAATATCTTGTCCTCATAATAATCAATATAAGCAGAACTTGAAGCTGCCGGATGTTTGGCAAAAATTATATCATTGGAGCTGAACTCTTTAAGTAAATATTTTTTTTTACCAATATTAAATTCTTTATTTGAATTGTTTACAAAATTGATCCCTCCCTCAAAAAGAATATTTTCTAAATTAATTTTTTTTTCTAATAATTTTGAGTGAATATTTGATATTTGTAATTTTTTATTATCAAGATTTTTTTCCAAAAACTTAATTTGGTTTTTTTTTACCTCTAAATTATCTTTTATGTTTAATATTGTAATCGCAAATATTCCTAAAAATAATAAAATCGAAATGCAGAGTAAAACTAATTTAAAGCTTATTTTCATTTAATTTATCTATTATCAAAATTACTGTCATAAACTATTAAATAATTTGCCTCACTAATTTTTTTTTCTATTTTATAATTTAGCTTTCTCAAAATTTCTAAAAAATCAGTAAATTTATAATTAAAACGGCTCTCAAACTCTTCTGAATATTCGATTATAATAGGCATCTTATTCTTTTTTATTGTTTTTTCTGCGCCTTTAAGGACTTTCAAATCATAACCTTGTACATCTATCTTCATGAATGAAATTTTTTGTTTTATATTTAAATCATCTATCTTTATTGAGTCAATTACATCTCCTTCACTTGTATCAATTTTTAAATCTACTGAATTTGATCCATAATTATTAAATTCTTTCAAAATCGATTTTGAAATAATTAAATTTTTTTTACTTTCATCACTTAATACATAATTAAATACTTTTACATTTGAGTCATTAATTTTAATATTTTTTGATAAGATGTTACAAATATATTTATAAGCTTCAAAAGAATATACAGTAACGTTTGGTTTTACTTTCGAAAATAAAATACTCATCTGGCCATAATTTGCACCTGCATCAATAACTACTGAATTTTCTTTAATATATTTTTTTGAACACTCATAAACATCTTGATCAAAAATTTGATTTGATATTATTGTATTTCTTACAATATCTCTAAAAGCAAAAAATGGAAGATAGTAGGAACCAGTAGATGTCTTATAAAGCTTTAAAGTTTTAATATTAAAAATTTTGAATCTTACCCACTTTGGTAAGAGAAATAGCAGTTTCTTTAATTCGAATAATTTCAATAAGTTTATAATTTAAATTTTTTTAAGTTAATTCAAATAAATTTTATTATGCTTAAATAGTCTTTTTTGTCTAGATCCATAACTTTTTTTGAAGTTTCAAAATCAAACCCATTTCTTGCTAATAAAGAAATATCTTTTTTATAGAATAATGATCTATTATCCTCAATTCTGGCTGGACCAATCTTTTTTTTTTTACAAATTTTAATTGCAGAGAAAAAATCTTGGTCAGAATTTTCATCACTTATTTTAGTAATTGTTTCTTTAATAAATCTATCATTAATACCTTTGCCGATTAAATAACTCCTTATTTTATTAATCGAATTTCCTCTTTTTATCATACTTTTAGCTTTGCTTTCTGAATAAAATTTATCACTTATAAATCTATTCTTTTCCAAATCTGAAAGCACAATGTCAATTAAATTTGTCACATCTTGTTTTTTAACTTTAATTGAAGAAGTTGTGAGATACTTTTTTAATAAGTATGTTTTAAGTTGTTGTTTAGAGGGGGCATATTTTTGTACGTAAGAAAATGCAAAATTTCTCATTTCGTCAACAGTTACTTGTAATGTTTTTTTTTTATTTCTTATAGGAATCATTGCAAGATTTAATATAATACAATAATAAATGATCGAACAAATTTATTCTTACTTTAGTATTGAAATTCTCTATTTATGGGTGAATTTAGGAGTTCTTCCATTCTGGCTTATATTAATTTTTTTTCCTCAATCAAAAATGTGTAGATTTTTTGTTACCTCTATTTTTCCAATCTTTATACTTAGTGGGGCATATGTTTTTATATTGTATAAATCTTATTTAGGATCTTTTAATTTTTTTAATAACTTTAATTTATATCTTGGAATTGATTTTACATTAGACTTATTTTCAGACAAATCTTTTTTAATGTTTTTTTGGATACACTTTATTTCTATAAATCTTTTCACTGGTGGCTGGATTGTAAACAACTCTCAAAAATATTTGATAAATAAATATTTATTAATTATCCCATTGCTAACTACATATTTGATAGGTCCACTAGGATTGTTTATATATTGGTTGATAAAGATTTTTTATGCCAAAAATTTAAATTTATATGACTAGAATAATTGACTTTTATTTTGATTTTATAAGTCCTTATTCCTACTTAGCTTACAAAAAACTAAAAAAATTAGATAAAAATAATAAGACTAATGTTTCATATAATCCTATATTATTAGGAGGGCTTCATAAACTTGGGGAAATTACGCCACCAGCTTTTAATGAACGTAAAATGAAAAATATGAAAAATGATTGTGAATTAATAGCACTTAAAAATGGAATAGAATTTGTCTGGAACATTAAGTTCCCAATAAACTCTTTATATTTGATGAGAGGATATTTAGTTGTAAAAAAAGAAATAAAACCTATTTTTTTTGATAATTGCTTTGATGCATACTGGAAAGATAACAAAGATATTTCACAAAAAAAAAATTTATTAGAAATTTTAGATAAGTCTGGAATTGATAAAAATGATTTTTTTGAATTAATTGAAAAACAAAAAATTAAAGATGAATTAAAAAAACTTACAAATCTTGCATTCGAAAAAGATATTTTTGGAGCTCCAACTTTTGTTGTTAACAATAAAATTTTTTGGGGACAGGATAGATTGGAATATGCTTTAGATGAATATCATTCTTGATTAATTTTAAATTTACTATTTTTTATTGCACCAAAACCACCATCAATATGAGAAACTTTTTCAAAACCCATATCTTTTAAAGTCTTTGCTGCTAAAGCCGATCTTAATCCACCAGCACAAAAAAGGACAATTTCTTTATTCATATCTAATTTACCTTCCTTAAAATAGGGACTCTCAGGATCAAGCCAGAACTCTAACATTCCTCTAGGGATATGATTTGAATTTTCTACTTTACCTTCTCTATCTAACTCTCTTATATCTCTAATATCAATCAAATTACATTTTTTTTCACTTACCATATCAAATGCTTCATCAGATGAAATAGTTTTAATTTCATTCAGAGCTTCAGAGACAAGTGTTTTTGATGATTTAATATTCATAAAACAATTTTTATTATATAGTTTTTTTTAATTACATAAATAAAAAATGAATAAAAAAATTTGTATTGTCTATACTCATCACAAGCTGGGTGATTTAATATGGCAATTACCATACATAAAAGCCATTAGTCAGCACCATCAAACTAATATAGATTTGATTGTAAGGAAAAAAACCCAAGCAAAAAATATACTTAGAGATCTAGATCACATTAATCACATTTTTTATAATGAATTTAGGAAGGGCTTGTTTTATTGGATTGATGTTTTTAAATTAACAAAAATATTTAGTAATGAAAAATATGATTTTGTTTACATTTTAGACAAAGTAAATAAACCAGCTATAGCTGCAAAAATTGCAAGGGTTCAAAATATAATTGGACCTGGATTTAAAAATCAAAAAAAATGGCTTACTATTAATAATTTCCTTGACGAAGAAGATTGGAAATTAAGTTATTCAGAACAATCACAAAAATTATTAAAGATTAATTCAATTAATTTAGAAAATAAATTTCCAAAATTAGAAATAGATATTGAAAGACTCAAAAAAGATAATTCTGATATTTTAGTTGATGGAAATAAGATTGCATTTGGAATTGACTCTTTTGAAGATTATAAAATGTGGTACGAAGATAATTTTATAGAGCTCGCAGATTTGTTATATAAAAAGAAATTATTTGATTACATATATCTAATTTGTAGTCCGGAAAAATCTTACATAGCTAGAAAAATAATTGCTGGCTCACAAAAAGACTATTTTATTGATTGTTCAAACAAAGATCTTCAGGGAATAATTTTGGCGATAAAAAATTCGAATTTTTACATAGGAAATAATTCTGGTCCATTAAATCTTTCCTCAGCCTTAGGGGTCAAAACTTTTGGATTGATTGCCAACGATCCAGTTGGAGAGTTAAAATATAGTAAAATTTATCCGATCACACCAAAGGGTTATGTTGATAATATATGGAATAGAGATAGAAACGGAATGAAAAAACTTAAAACAGAAAAAGTTTTTAACAAGATTATTGAAAATTTGTAAACTAGTAAAGCCCCAGAGGAATGGGGCTTTACAATAACTAACATTGAGGAAGTAAAGTTTTTTTTAAGGGGCTCTCCGATGAGTAATCTGTTTTACAGAGAGCGAAGAACCCCTTTATTGCATGCAATTAGTCTCTTATCGCGTAAGCAATTACTCCTGTTTCAGTAACATCGGTTCCTTTAGTTTCACCTTCTTTACTTAACCTTAGGCCTATAGTTGCTTTTATTAGACTAAATACAATGTAAGCCACAATAAAAACAAATATGTTTACTGATAACACACCAATTAACTGCGTACTAAATGTAGCACCAGTATTTGTTGCTGGAACAATTAAAGTTCCCCAGATACCGGCAAATAAGTGAGCAGGTATAGCACCAACTACGTCATCAATTTGTAACGAGAATAATAGTTTAGTACCATAAACTACAATCAATCCACCTACAGCACCAATTAATATTGCAGCGAAAGGTGATGGTAATAATGGCTCAGCTGTAATAGCTACCAAGCCTCCAATACATCCATTTAACATTTGGACTACGTCAGTTTTACCGAAATGTAGTCTTGTGATAGTTGCAGCTCCAAGCACACCACCAGCACCAGCTAAGAATGTATTAATAAAAATTTTAGATACAGCTATTGCATCAGCAGCAGTTCCCATAGCTAATTGAGATCCACCATTAAAACCGAACCAGCCTAGCCATAAAATAAATACACCAATTGTTACTAATGGTATTGAAGACGCAGCAAAGGGTTTAATTGGAGCAGGTGCGCCTGACTTAGTGAATCTTCCTAGTCTAGGACCAATTATCATTGCACCAGCTAAAGCAGCTGCACCACCAGTTGAGTGAACTAAAGTTGAGCCAGCAAAATCAGAGAAACCCAATGTTGCCAACCAGCCGCCACCCCACTGCCAACCCATTACGATTGGATAAATAATTCCAGAAAGTACTGCAGCAAATGTAAAGAATGGCCATAATTTAATTCTTTCAGCCATGGTTCCTGAAACAATCGAAACTGTGGTAGCACAAAATACCATCTGGAAATACCAATCAGATCCATCTGAGTATCCAGTTCCTATTTTACTACCATCTGCCCATGGAATAAATTTCCCTATATAACCACCTGGATCAATTCCATAAGCTAAGTTGTAACCAACAAGCCAAAACATAATCCCTGCAATGGAAAATAATCCTATATTTTTTGCACATATCACGGATACACTTTTAGATGTAACCATACCTGATTCTAACATTGCAAATCCTGCAGCCATAAACATGACGAGGAATCCACAAATCAAAAATAGTAAGGTATTAAAAATAAACCCTACTTCTGCAGATACTGTTGTTTCTGCATTACCAGCACTACTCATGTTCAATAAAAAAATTAAACTGATAAGCGGTGCACTTATTTTTTTTAATAATTTAGTCATAAGACCTCCCTGTTGAGGAAAGTTTTATATTTCTATTAAGATTAAAAACTAACGCTGATTAGGAAAACTGGCTATGCAATTTTTGCATATAGAAACAGCCTTAATACTAAATAGTATTAAGGCTGTTAAAGGTTGTTATTTATTAAATACTTCTTTTAAAGCTTTTGCAGGTAAGAATTTAACTTTTTGCGATGCAGCAATTTGAATTTGCTCACCAGTTCTAGGGTTTCTTCCAACTCTAGCTTTTCTCTTAGCTACTTTATATGTGCCAAATCCAGCAATTTTTACTGAATCATCTGCTTTTAAAGCATCTAAAATAGTATTGGTAATTGTGTCAAATGTTCTCTCAGCGTCTGCTTTACTTAAGTTTAAAGCCCCTGAAAGCTTGACTACTAATTGTTTTTTATTCATTTTAGCTCCGGTTTATTAGGTTAATTACCATTTTTATCAAAAGTCTTTATAAATCAAGCTTTTTTTTAGTGTCTAATAAAAAGTTATACACAATATATTGTAAAAGCTAAATAAATGTTGATTTTATTAAGTTTTTTAACTTTAATAATATCAATTTATCTTAATAATCCGATGTCTTTAAGATCATTAAAGGTTGTAAAAAACATTAATGTTAACAATAAAAACATACCGATTCGAAAAAAACCCTCTTGAGTTTTCTGAGAAAGTGGTCGACCTAGAATTTTTTCAAATGCATAAAAAAGCAAATGTCCACCATCTAGCATTGGAATTGGAAATAAATTAACCAAACCTAAACTAATTGATATGTAAGCCATCATACTTATAAAAGCCAAAACACCAAATTCTGCAACTTGCCCAGAAATTTTAGCAATTCTTATAGGCCCTCCTAATTGAGATGTATCTGCTTTACCCAATATCATACTTCCAATATATTTTAATGAAGACACGCTTACATAATATACTTCATGTGCTGCATGATAAATGGCTTTGACTGGACCTAATTTCACATGGTTGATCTCATTATTATAAGCACCTAATTTAATTCCCACTATCCTTTTATTAATTTTATTTCCAAGGTTATCTTCACCAAGGACAATAATGGGTTTTATCTTCAAAATTAATTCATCGTAAGAACGTCTTACTTTAAAATCTATAATATCATCAGAAGACATTGTGATATATTTAGAGACATCCATTATACTCTCAACTTTATTCCCATCAATTTCTAAGATTATATCATTTTGTTTAAGACCTCCTGCCATTGCGGGACTATCTTTTTGCACCTCATTAATTACAGCAGGCGTAAAATCTTTACCTACAAAAGTATAAATTGAAAAAAAAATGACTAATGCTAATAAAAAGTTTGCAAGTGGTCCACCAAAAACTATTAAAACTCTCTGATAAAGAGGTTTTAAAACAAATAATTTTTTTCTATCTTCTTCATTGTATTTCTTAATTAATTTTTCTTGATCAGCTTGGGAAAATACATTTCTATCACCAAAAAATTTGACATAACCACCAAGAGGTATCCAGCATATTTTCCATCTTGTTCCAGACTTATCGTTCCATCCAAATATTTCTTTTCCAAAACCTACTGAAAAATCTGTAACCCCGACTCCATATTTTTTTGCAAAATAGTAATGACCATATTCATGTATAAATACAACAACCAGAATTAAAGCAACAAAAGGCAATATATAGTCTAACATTTAAATTGATTGTTTTTTTATTAAATTTTTTAAATATTTTATCATTATTTTAGGAGAATTCATAGATGGATAAATATTCATTACATCCTCATAACTTTTTAAAGCTTTTTCGTAATTCTTTAGCTCAATATTAACCAATCCTTGTCCTGCAAGAGCACCAAAATGTCTTTTTTCAAGCTTAAGAACTTTATCAATATCATTTTGAGACTTTTGAAATTCACCTTTCATATACAAAGCTGTTGCTCGTTTATTCCAAGCCTCAGCCCAATTTGGATCTAGATCAATTATCTTAGAGAAAGTTTCAATTGCTTTTGATAATTGATTATTACTTACAAAATCAGATCCTAGATTCAACATCAAGGTAAGCTTATCATTATTTGGATGAGTACTCCAAATTTTCCATATCTTTTTTTCAATTTCAAGACTTATTTCAGAGTCATTACTTTTAAGATCATTAAATAAGATATTTAGTTGTGTTTTTCTATCCTCAGCATAAAGAATTGCCATATCAAAAAAAAATAAAATAAAGGTACAAATAATTTTTTTCATCTTAAACTAATTCTTTTTTATAATTTTATACTCAAAATTTTGAGTTGTTTCATTTACTTGAACTAATTTTGCTCCATTATTAATGTGAAATTTTCGAGCCATTTCTGTGAGTGGAGACAATGTAACTAGTCTATTTAGATGATTTGATTTTTTAATCTTTTTAAAAACTTCTTTTACAATCAACTTACCTCCACCCTTTTTTTTTGACCAGACTGTATATGCAATTGCTATTTGACCAACTTTTTGATCTCTGTGAGCACTTTGTAAAAAAGCATCATGACTAAACTTACCTAATTCCTCAACATTTTTTGGAATTTCATTAGTATATGCGAAACACATAACAGCATGGATTTCTCCCATATATTTTACACCATAAATTTTCCTACCATAACTTCTTCTAAAAACATTATCTAGCTCAGGCCTCACGGGATCTTCGCTTACATCACACTCTTTTAATTCAACTAATTCAGCACCTTTTATCCAGTCAAAAAAATTATCTAAATTCTTATTTATTAATTTTTTGTTTTTTATAATTTGTTCCTGAATCTTAGGTTTTAATTTTGATTTAAGCCCCATTTTCCTTAATCGAGCTTTAATACTTGGTCTTAATTTTTTTTTTAATTCCATTTTAAAAATTATGTTTTCATCATACTAAAAATATAACAAAATAAGAATTATTCCTAAAACTATTAAAAATATTAATAGTGCAAAATAATTTATTTTTACATTAAAATTTTTATATACTGCATCATTTATTTTTTCCCAAAAAAGAACTAATAAAAAAATAATTAAAGCAGGGATGATAAATTTAAACATCTCAAAAAAAACTAGCTCTTTTTATCACTAACATAAACTGAAACGCCTCTTAAATTAATATCTACATCAAATTTTTTGTGTAAGGGAGGAAAAGCTCTTTGAGAACAGTCTAATCTATCACAGGTTCTACATGACACACCTATAGGAATTTCTGATGATTTTTCACTCAAATTTACATTTTCAGTATAGACAAAATCCTTGGCATATTTTGCTTCACAGCCTAATCCGATAGATAAAATACTTTTTGCTCTACCAAATCTGCCAATTCCTTTTTCAACAGTTCTAGCAATACAAACATATTTTTCCCCGTTGGTCATTTTACTTACTGCACTTTGAATAACTCCTGGCCTCGTAAAAGCTGAATAAACATTCCATCTCGGGCATGCACCTCCGTATCTTGGAATTTCAATACCAGATAGGGAAAATCTTTTTGAAATATTTCCAGCCATATCTACTCTTAAAAAATGGAATGGTATTCCTGGTAATTTTGGATCTTGTAAACAAGTTACTCTATGAGCTACTTGTTCGAAAGATGTTGCGAAAGTATTTTGTAATAATTCTAAATCATATTTTAATCTTTTACATTCAGAATGAAAAAGTTTGTATGGCATCAATATTGCTGCACCACAATAATTTAATAGAGCGATTTTAGTTAATTTTTTTGATTCTTCTGATGGAAAAGTAAATTTGGATAGATAATCTTCAATTTCTTTGATGGCTCCTTCTTGTGCTATTTGAGCAGCAGCATGAAGCTTTTTTGTTTCTAAAGAGCTATAGTCGCTTAATAAAAGCTCTTTTTTGTTTTTGTTATAAATTTTTGAAAAAGGCTTATCTTCCTCTGGAATTATGTCTATCACTTTGATTTTATATTCAGACCTCAGATAATCACATAGAGCTACATATCTTGTACGATTATTTTTCTGAACCTTTTCAAAGATTTTATTTGCAAATTCCTCCAATTTTGGAAAATAGTTTTTATTTTCTTGCAAAAAATCAGAAATTACTTCTCCTGGAAATGAATTTTTTCTGTTATCAACAATTTTTCCAGAAATTTTCTCTATTTTGTTAACTAACTCATGATCTTTTTTTTTTAAAATATCGCCCAATCTTACAATTGCCTTACCAATTTTCGGATTAGTACTAACTAAATCTTTTACCTCAGGTCCTAGGATATCTAAATCTTCAAACAATTTATCATCCAAAATTTCTGATAAAGTATTTTCTAAATTAATATCTGTTTTAGAGGTAAGTTGTGAAAGTTCTAAGTTTAATTTTTCACAAATTTTAAGTAACAAATCACCATCAATTTTTCTTTTTCCACCCTCAATTAGATTTAAATAGCTAGGTGATATATTTAATTCTTCAGCTAATTTATTTGCTTGAAGACCTAATTGACGTCTAAAAGCCTTGATTTTTGGACCAATTTTTAGGTTTAATTGACTCATATTTTCAAATAGTAAATTTTGTAAATTTATTTTTACAATTTTTTTCTTTAGTTTACAACCTTTTTTTAATTTTTTATAGATTTTGTAAATTTAGTAAATTATAAGATTTACATGTACGATAAATTAATTAATAGCAATAATGAGGCTCAAATCATAAACAATAAAGATCTTGCTGAGCATAATAACAGAGGGATCTACATGAGAGATGACCATTGTGATTGGGGTTCAAGTGGAATGAAAGATCTAGTTGAGACCCTAAACGACTCAAACTAATAATCGTTCATTTTAAACTTTAATTTCATTAAAAGCTAATACAGATTGAGTAGATAGGATAGTTAATGAGTGCTGAAAATATCTCATACGACCTAAAAAGATTTGCTGGGATTAAGAGAGATTATACCCCAGATGATGTTGAAAGACTTAGAGGTTCCTTAAAAATTGAATTTTCACTATGCAACCATCAATCAAAAAAATTATGGAGTTTATTAAACTCTGAACCCTATATAAATACACTTGGATCTTTATCGGGTAACCATGCTGTACAACATGCAAAAGCAGGATTAAAGGCAATTTATTTAAGTGGATGGCAAGTAGCAGCTGATGCTAATAGTGCTGGTGAAATGTATCCGGATCAATCTTTATATCCTTATGATAGTGCACCAAAACTAGTTGAGTCTATGAATAATGCATTAATTAGAGCTGATCAAATTCAACATATGGAAGTAATTGATGGCGACATGAAAGAAGAAAAAAAAATAGATTATATGTTGCCCATCATTGCTGATGGTGAGGCTGGATTTGGTGGTCCTCTAAACGTTTTTGAGCTTACAAAAAAATTTATAAAAGCAGGGGCTGCGGGAGTACATTTTGAAGATCAATTAGCTAGTGAAAAAAAATGTGGTCATATGGGAGGTAAAGTTCTTGTTCCAACTGGTACAATGATAAAAAATCTCAAAGCTGCAAGATTAGCGGCTGATATAGCTAATGTTCCATTGATTATATTAGCAAGGACTGATGCTAATGCTGCAAAACTAATTACTAATGATTATGATGAAAATGATAAATCTTTTTTAACTGGTGAAAGATCTCCAGAGGGATTTTATTATGTTAAAGCGGGTATTGACCAAGCAATATCTAGAGGTCTAGCTTATGCTCCATATTCAGATTTAATTTGGTGTGAAACTGCTACTCCTAATTTAGAGGAAGCCAAAAAATTTGCTGATGCTATTAATGAAAAATTTCCAGGAAAACTTTTGGCATATAATTGCTCACCTTCTTTTAATTGGAAAAAACATTTATCAGATGATGAAATTGCTTCTTTTCAAAAGGAGATAAGTAAAATGGGGTATAAATTTCAATTTATTACTTTAGCTGGATTTCATACTCAAAATATTGCAATTTTTGAATTAGCAGAAAAATATAAGAAAGAAGGTATGACTGCTTATTCAAAAATTCAAGAACAAGAATTTGCTCGTGAAAAAGATGGTTACACTAGTGTAAAACATCAAAGAGAAGTTGGTACTTCTTATTTTGATGCGGTTTCCAATACTATAAGTAGTGGACAAAGCTCAACAACGGCAATGGATGGCTCAACAGAGTCCGAACAATTCTAATAAAACAATTCCTCTTGGTATATTAGTAGTTTTAACTGGCCCAGAAATGGGTCAGTTAAGATTTAATATTGTAGCCTTTTTTCAAAAGCACTGTAACAATAGTTACACAAACCAATAAAAAAGAAATCATTGTTCCAATACTTATCCATATATTAAAGTCAGAAACTCCATAAAAAGAAAATCTTAATCCATTAATCAAATAAACTACTGGATTAAAGTAAGTAACTGCTTGCCAGAAAGGTGGGAGCATCTCTAATGAGTATAAACTACCTCCTAAAAATACCATCGGTGTTATAAATAAAGTTGGAATAATTGACATTTGTTCAAAATCAGAACTTATCAAACCTATTAAGAAACCAAATAATGCAAAAGTAAATGCTACTAAGATAAGTAGAAAAATCATCAATAAAGGGAACTTAACTTGGACATCTACAAAAAATAATGAGGTTATAAATATAACAATACTTACAATTAATGTTTTCGTTGCTCCAGCTCCAACAAAAGCAAGTACTATCTCAAAAGTTGAAATTGGTGCTGCAAGTATTTCATAAATTGTTCCGTTAAATTTTGGAAAAAAAATTCCAAATGATGTGTTGCTTATTGACTGGGTTAATAAAGTTAACATCAATAAACCTGGAACAATATAAGATCCATAACTTATTCCATCTATTTTTTCAACATAGCCACCAATAACAGAACCAAAAACAATAAAATAAAGTGAAGTAGTTAATACAGGGGATAATAAAGATTGAGTTAATGTTCTTCTGAACCTATCCATTTCATGAAGATATATTGCTTTTAATGCCAAATAGTTAATTTTCATTTTTTTCCTTTACCAAACTAACAAAAATTTTTTCTAATGTGCTTTGCTCTGTTTTTAAGTCTTTTAATTTTAAACCTGCATCTTTTAAATCTTGTAATAAATTTGTAATACCTGTTTGCTTGGCTTGAACATTATAAGTATAATCTAAACTCATTTTATTTGTTCCTAATGATAAATTATATTTACTAAGCGATGAAGGAATTTCATTTATATTTTCTTGTAATTCTACTGTTAATTTTTTATGTCCCATTTTCTTTAATAATTCTTTTGTATCATCTACTACAATAATCTCTCCTTGATTTATTACGCCGACTCGATCGGCAATTGCTTCTGCTTCCTCAATGTAATGAGTTGTTAGAATAATAGTTACACCAGTCTTTCTCAAATTTTCTACTATTTTCCACATATCTTTTCTTAACTCAACATCTACGCCTGCTGTAGGCTCATCTAAAAACAAGATTGAAGGTTCATGAGATAACGCTTTTGCAATTAAAACTCTTCGTTTCATTCCACCTGATAATTGTCTCAGTCTAAGATCTTTTTTATCCCACAGACTTAATTGTTTTAAAATCTTTTCTATATGGCTAGGATTAGGTTTTTTTCCATAAAGGCCTCTAGAATAAGATACATTATTAAATACTGTTTCAAATTGTTCTAAGGTTAGTTCTTGAGGTACCAATCCTATTTTCGATCTTGTTTTTCTGTAATCATTAATAATGTCATAATCATCCACACTAACTTTTCCAGAGGTTGGATTTACTATTCCGCAGATAATACTTATTAAAGTTGTTTTGCCAGCTCCATTAGGACCAAGCATTGCAAAAATTTCACCCTTTTTAATGTTAAGATTAATATTCTTTAGAGCATTAAATCCATTATCATAAACTTTTGATAAATTATTTATTACTATTTGATCTTCTATCATTGAAACAAATATATAACTACTAATTTTAGTAATACAATTGACTTATATTACTACTTTTTAGCTTTAATCACGATTAATGGTAAAAAAGTTGCTACTACAAAAGATAAAAATAATAAAGATTGACTAATAAATGGCGCAAAAAATTCTTGAGGTATCAAAATTCCAACCAACAAACTTTTTGAGAAATCTGGTGTAGGAAAAATCAAAAAACCTCCAATAAGACCAACCATAATTGAACTATAAGCAGCTTTCTCTGAAATACTTTTATTGTAAAAACTATAAAATACAGTCAAAACAAATGAACAACAAAATAAATCTGCTAATAAAAATAAATATAAAATATCTAATCCTTTTGAGGATATAAAAAAACAAACTACTGATAAAAATAAGATTATATATCTAGAAAAAATTAAATAATTTGTTTTTTTTTTAAAATCAAATGTAGCTTTTCCATCAACAACAATCAGGCTTGAGATTGCATTTATTAAAGTATCAACAGTTGAAATAGTTAAAGCTAAACCAAGTGTAATTATAAAAAGTGATAAAAAAATTGTTTGCTCTCTAAGTAATAATGAAAAAAAACCTAGATCAGGTCTAATATTTGGATCAATCGAAAAAGCAACCATTCCAGAAAAACCCATATAAAAAATAATAGGAATGATAATGAAAAATGAAATAATAAGACTTTGTTTCAAAGTTTTAAAATTTTTTGCAGCATAAACACGCTGCCAATTTCCTTGATGAAATAAATTAGTAGCCGCAACTGCAATAAAAAAAGTTAAACCAGCAGTATAACCTGGCACATAAGAACTACTTAGTAGATGGGGGTTTTTTTCTTTAATAAAATCAAAAGAAAATTGAGTCTCTGTGAATGAGTAGATGGTTATAAATGAAATTAATAACAAAATACCAATCACAATCATTTGAATATTATCAGTAAATATTGATGCTTTGAGACCTCCGTATAAAGTGTAAGCTAATGTAGATAATAATACTATTAAAGCTGTTACCCAAAGTTCAGTACCTGATATATAATTAATTAAAACTGCCACTGCAGTCACTTCAGCACATAGAAAAATAAACATATAAAAAATGGTCATAAGCAAAACAAACTTAAATAAACTTTTTCCAAATTTTTTTCTCATAAACTCAATCAAAGAAGACCCTTTTGGTAATTCTTTTCTTATTTTTTTTCCTAAATAAATCAGAAAAAACATTGGAAATGCTGTGCCTAAAGAATAACCAATTATAGCACCTATACCTCCCCAAGTTGCAGCAGAGACCGGTCCAAATAATATCCATGCACCTAATGCTGAGGCAGTTAAGCTTGTAGTTAATGAAAATAATCCAATATTTCTATTGGCAGTTAAATAATTATTGAGCCCTTGATTTTTTTTTGAATGATATATGCCTAAAAAAGCAAATATAAAACTAATTATAAAAACTAATATTAATGAGGTTGATTGACTTAAATAATATGTATTATCCATTTTTCCCTTTCTGAATTACCGGACAGGTTCTTAGGGTTTAATCTCAGTCTGTTAAGACACCCCTTAAAATAAAATTACACTTTATTATCCATAATTTCAATCATACATTTGGTTGCGTACTCTCTCCATTCAGAGGAGTCTTTATTTTTTAAACTATCTAAATGATCTCGATTATTTCTGATGTCATCACTAAATTTTAATTTATCTGCTTCATCTAAATCATGTTCCATTTTATCTAAATTTTTTTCCATTGCTTCAATCCAGTCATTTCCTAACTTTACACATTTTTCGTCATCCTTTTCATCACAAATTTGCTTAAAAAAATTAAATATTACATCATCAGTTTTAATAGATTTGTTCATAACTAATTTAAATTATCAATTTGTTTTTCAGCATTTTGGATAGATCTTTCATAGTCAAGTGCCATTTGATCTGCACTAACTACATCTACTTTTTCAATACCAAAAAAATTTAGAATAAATTTTAACCATGGTGTTAAAAAATCTTCCTTGCTATTTAACTTTGTACCACCTGAGGTAATTACCAAATATGCTCTTTTATTCTTTAATAGACCCTCTCTTCTTCCATTAGGCTTAAATTTAAAAGTTTCTCCTACTCTTGCGGCAAGATCTGACCATGCTTTTAAGGTAGCTGGAGGTCCATAATTATAAATTGGCGCTGAAATAATAATTATATCACTCTCTTTTAACTCTTTTACTAATTTATTTGAGAGTTCAAACATTTTTTTATGATTTTCATTTTGATCTTTCTTATCAATATTCATTCCTGACTCTGTTAAACCAGACACAAAAACCATTTCATCATTAAGATCTCGGTAAACAACAGTATCGTTAGGTTTTTTAATCTTATTAAGTAATTTTTTAGCTAAAGCTCTTGAAGTTGATCCTTCTTTCCTTGCACTAGAATCTATTTGATAAATTTTCATATTTAATTATCCAAATTTTTGTAAAAATGGAAAAACATTTAGTAAATAATATCCTAACATTTGTAAATGATTAGTAATAATCAAAATACCTGTAATTAATAAAATAATACCACCTATCTTTGAGACTATTTTTACATTTTTTTTAAAATTTTTTGAAAAAATCAAAAACTTTTGTATCAGATATCCTGACAATATAAATGGAATTGCTAAGCCTAATGAATAAAATGAAAGTAATAGTATACCTTCACTTAAGCTATTTTCTGTCGCAGCTAAAACTAAGATTGATCCTAGAATAGGGCCAATGCAAGGTGTCCAGCCAAATGCAAAAGCCATGCCAATTAAAATTGAACTTAAAAAAGTTTTATTTAAATTAGTTTGAAGCCTTTTCTCATAATTTAAAAATTTAATATTAATTATTCCAATAATATGAAGAGACAATATTATAATTATCAATCCTGCTGCAATTCTTAGTTCGTATGAATTTTTTAAAAGAATTTGTCCTAAAAAAGTTGAAGCGGCTCCAAAAGTAACAAAGACTAAAGAAAATCCTAATGTGAAAAAAAATATTGGCAATAAATTAACACTTTTTTTTTCTATCAATTCATTAATTGAATTTCCAGAAATATAAGAAATATAACCTGGTATTAGCGGTAAAACACATGGGGACAAAAAACTTATTAGTCCAGCACCAAAAGCAATAATCAATTCTATCATTAAATTCTGATACTTATTTTTTAATCTTTATAGGAAATAACTTTATGCTTTTGTTCACCCAACTTATCTATACCTAAAACTACTTCCTCACCCCCTTTTAAAAAATAAGGTGGTTTCATATTTTCGCCAACTCCCGGGGGAGTTCCGGTACAACAAATATCCCCTGGAAGCAAACTCATGCATGAACTCATATAAGAAACAAGATTTTTTATATCAAAAATCATTTTTTCAGTATTTCCAGTTTGCATTCTTTTTCCATTCACATTTAAAAACATATTTAGTTTTTGGAAATCTGGTAATTCATCTTTTGTAACAATGTATGGGCCTATCGGACCAAATGTATCAAAACCCTTGCCTTTATCCCAAGTTAATCCTCTATTTTTTTGAAATTCTCTTTCACTAACATCATTTACTAAAAAGAAACCTAACACATAATTTAAAGCTTCATCTACACTCACATTTAGTGCTTTTTTTCCAATAACAAAACCTAATTCAACTTCCCAATCTGTATGATTAGATCCTTTAGGAACAACTATGGGATCATTTGGTCCCGTTATGCAGCTTGTAAATTTTGAAAAAATAATTGGTTCCTTAGGAATTGGTAAATTTTGCTCCTCAGCATGATCTTTAAAGTTTAAACCAATTCCAATGAACTTTGAAGGATTTGATACACAGGCACCAATTCTAAGTTTTGAGTCAAGTTTTGGAAGTTTTGATATATCTGTACTTTTAATTTTTTCTAAAGTATTAAAATTTAGAGTTCCTGGATCTAAATCTTTTATGATTGATGATAAATCTCTATAATCATTTTCATCATCTATTAAAGCTGGTTTTTCAAATCCTACTTCACCTAATCGTAATAATTTCATTTTTTATCCTTTCAATCCTAAATGTGTATATTTGACATTTAGATAATCTTTAATTGCCATTGATCCACCTTCTCTACCATAACCTGATTGTTTAATTCCACCAAATGGTGCTTCGGCTATTGCTACCAAAGAAGTATTAACCGCAACTGTTCCTGTCTCCATCAGTTCTGATGCTTTATGAGCTTTTTCCATAGACTTAGTACAAATGTAGCTTGAAAGACCAAGATCATGATTGTTGGCTCTTTCAATTACCTCATCAAAAGTCTTAAATGATAACATTGGTACTAATGGACCGAAAGGTTCTACTTTCATAATTGTATAGTCATCCTTAACTTCATCAAATATTGTAGGCTCATAATAAAAACCTTTATTGAAACCCTGTGGCCTCTTTCCTCCTAAAAGAACTTTAGCTCCTTCTTTTTTTGTTGTTTCAACTAATTCTTCAACTTCATTTAATCTTTTTTTAGTCGTTAAGGGACCTAATTGAACTGATGGGTCCATACCATCTCCAATTTTAAGTTTTTTTGTTTTTTCAATAAATAAATTTACAAACTCATCTTTTCTACTCTCTTGAATATAAAATCTATTTGGAGATATACAAACCTGTCCATTATTTCTAAACTTTGCTGCTATTGCTATATCAGTTGCTTTTTTAATATCAGCATCATCAAAAACAATGAAAGGCGAATGTCCACTTAGTTCCATCGTAACTCTTTGAACTTTGTCAGCTGCTTGTTTTAAAATTAATTTACCAACTCTTGAAGAACCTGTAATTGAAATCTTTTTAACAATGTCAGATGCTATAAGTTGTTGAGCTATACTTGGTGGATCTCCTGATAATAGATTTACCACCCCTGGAGGAATTCCACACTCTCTACAAATTTCAACCATCTCCATAACAACGCCAGGAGTAATCACATCTGGTTTAATTATTACAGAACAACCAGCTGCTAAAGCAGTTGATATTTTTCTTGCAGATAAAACTGCTGGAAAATTCCACGGTGACAAAGCAGCAACAACTCCTACTGGTTGATAATAAACATGTACTCTTGTATCTTCAAATCTACTTTCTACAGTTTGACCATAAATTCTTTTTGTTTCTTCAGCATTCCACTCAAAAATATCTGCTGCTCCATTAATTTCTCCTTTAGCTTCCACTAAAGGCTTACCAACCTCAAGAGTCATCCATTTTGCTAAAACATCTTGTTTATCTCTAATCTTATCAGCTATTTTTCTTATTATATTTGATCTTTGCCAGGGTGGAGTTTTTTTCCAAACTTCTAATCCTTTTAAAGAAGATTGCAAAGCAGCTTCTACGTCTTTTGAGGTTGCTTTAGATGCATGGCCCAAAATTTCCTCATTAGAAGGATTTATTACTTCATAAGTTCCTTTGTCAGAGGATTGTTGCCATTTACCATTGATAAATTGTCCAAATTTTTCGTACATATTGTTAATTTAGCATTACTTAAAGTTGTGTCTAGCATGCAAATAAAACATATCAACATTTTAGATACGCTAGTAGAATATATTTATAAAAAAAGAGGTAAATATGAAAGCATATATAATGGGAAACTATACTGAAAAAGCTTTTCAAGGATTTTTAAAAGATCCAACCAGTGACCGAAAAGCTGTAGTTGAACAACTTACTAAAGCAATGGGCGGTACAATGCACAGCATGGACATTGTAAGAGGTTCATATGACTTTGTAGTTGTTACTGAAGTGCCTAGCTTTGATGATTTTGCAGCTATTAAATTAGTTGTAGAAGCTTCTGGTGCAGTAAAAAACTTAACAATATTAGAAGCAATAGATTTTACTAAAGCCACAACAAAAGCTAGTAAAATTGGATACAAAGCACCTGGTCAATAAAAAATTTAACTTCCAGGTGAGATGACTGGAAGTTAATAATTTTATTTAGATTTACTTCTGGACTGAATTGGCAACATAAAATGAGACAATTGCTATTTCTTCTTTAGTTAAAATTTCATCCTCACCAAAAGCAGGCATAACTCCCAAGCCATGAGTTACAATATCCATTACTGAAGCTTCTGTTAAACCTTCAACAGTATCTAAATTAGGACCAATATTTCCCTCTGAGGCAGCTGCTTTTAACATATGACATGCTGAACATGCAGCTGTTTCATTAAAAATTTCTAAACCTTTTGCCATCTTTGCTTCATCAGCAGATAACAAATGTGTTTTGGATATAGTAATTAAAAACAAGATTAATAAAAAAATCTTTTTTTTCATTAACTCAGTTTAAGCTTTTCGAAGCTTCTATACTACAGTAATGTTAACGCTATGATCTTTCCAGCCATTATGAGCATAGCCTCTTCTATTTTCCATTCTTAATTCTGGTTGTCTGTCTGTACCATTAGAAGCTAAACTAGCGATATTATATGTGCCTGAACTTAAAGTTGTTTCGAGAACAAATTGTCTCCAAGCAAATTTACCAAGGTTTGGACCAATAAATTTTGCTTTTTTCCAACTACCACCACCATCGACTGATACCTTAACACTTCTTACTTTTTTTGTGCCACCCATTGCTACACCAACAATTTGAACTTTTCCTGCCTTAACATTTCCAGTTTCATCTGTAGGACGTGTGATCCATGATTTAACAGGCATTTCCCAACATGATGGATATTGTGATCCTTTTTTTCCAATAGGAGAAATTCTGTAACTTTTTTTCATGTATTTAACTGAAGACTCTTTACTAGTAAAAGCAACTTTTCCTAAATGTTTTACATTGTTAATTCCAAAATAACCAGGTGTTACCATTCTTAATGGACCACCATGAGCATTTGGAACTGGAACACCATTCATTTCCCAAGCAAGCATTGCATCTTTAAAAACTTTTTTAGGAACAGATCTTTCTATCATTGCTTTGTTTGGATCTAAGCCAGTTGGTACATGATCAACACCTGCAGATGTCATATAAACTGCATCACTATTTATTCCTCCACAAGCTTCAACAACAGTTTTCATTGGAACACCAGTCCATAATACACATGCTGCTGCACCTGTTTTCCATTGCGAGCCTCTAGGTTTATGTTTAAAAAATCCTCTTCCATTTCCTGAACACTGTAAAATTGTAGCCATTGTCTGATGACCTAATTTTTGAAGTTGTGCTAATGTAAAAGTTTTTGGATTTTTGACACCTTCTATCGAAACTTTCCAATCCATTCTATTGCCAATTTGATCATCAGTCATTGTAGGCATATTGTTTCTGATATAAATATTTCTGTTAGGAGTGATCAAACTTTCACCAATAGCACTTCTATGAGTTTCAATTCCTTTATCTGAATGAACTATTAAGGCGTCCCTATCTTTCCAACTAATAAAATCTGGTAAGCCTTTTTTTCCCTCTGAATGATTTGCTTTTGCAATTGTGATTGGAACAAAAGAAGCAGTAGCAGCTACTCCTGCTAATGTTGCAGTTCCAGTTAAAAAATTTCTTCTAGATAAATTTAATTTTTTTAATTTTTTTTTCATTTAACCCCTCCTAAAAAAATAAATTTACCAAAATATAGTGCGACAAAAAAGTAAAATTGAAAAATTTATTCAATCGGTAGTTTTACAATTCATAGTTGAAATATTTATCTTTTAAAGCAAATACTTAATCATTTAAATTTATTAATCTTAATTTCTATTATAAGTTTATTGTGTGAAACATTTAGAGGACAATTTTGGAAGAAAATTTCCTTACATAAGGATGTCCATCACTGAGGTCTGTAATTTTAAATGTGGATACTGTCTACCCAATGGTTATCAAGCAGATAAGAGTGATAATAGAAAATTTCTCAACATAGATGAAATTAGAAGATTGGCTAAAGGGTTTTCAGAACTAGGAGTTCAGAAAATAAGATTAACTGGTGGAGAACCAACAGTTAGAAAAGATTTTTATGAAATCGTAAAAATTTTAAAAAATGAAACATCTATTAAAAAAATTGTCATAACAACAAATGGCTATCATCTTGATCAAAAAGCAAAGTTACTAATTGATAGTGGTTTAGATGGAATTAATATTAGTATTGATAGTTTGGATAGAGAAACATTCAAAAATATTACAAAACATGACAGGTTGCCTGAGATTTTAAAAGGGATAGAGATTTTACAAAGTTTAAATTTTGATAATATTAAAATTAATGCGGTTCTTTTAAATGGTATTAATTCCTCAAAAAAAGATTTTGATTCTTGGGCTGAATATATAAAAATAAATAAAGTTAATTTTAGATATATTGAATTGATGCAAACTGGAGATAATTTAGATTATTTTAATAGATATCATATTTCATCTAAAATATTTAAAAGTTACTTAAATGAGAATAAGTGGATTTATCAAACCCTAGGCCAAGATGCAGGACCTTCATTAAACTATATTAATCCAGAATATAAAGGTAAGTTTGGAATTATTGCACCATATTCAAAAGATTTTTGTAAATCATGTAATCGTCTTAGAATAACATCAAAAGGTGATCTAAGACTTTGTTTGTTTGGAAATACTGGAATAAGTATAAGACATTTGTTACAAAAAGACGATCAAACTGAAGAGTTGAAAGATTTAATTTTAGGACAAATGAAATTTAAAAAAGAATCTCATTATCTTGAACTTGGAGAAACTGGGTTAACAAAAAATTTTTCAAAGACGGGTGGTTAAGTGAAAAATTTAAAGATTGTTAATCAAGAAGAACTTAAAGATTGGGCAAAAGAAATATTTCAGAAGAACTCTTTTAATATGGTTGATGTTTCATCTAAAAAAGAAACATTCCGTAGAGCATTAGCTTCAGGGAAAATTTACGTAGGAAAAGAAGTTTTTGATTTAATTAAAAACAAAAAAATGCCTAAAGGAGACCCAATTACTTTAGCTGAGGTATCAGCTGTATTAGGAGTTAAAAAAACAAGTGAACTAATTCCTTTATGTCATCCACTTCCAATTGATCATACCGCAACAAAAATTATTATGAATGAGGTTGATAACTCATTGGAAGTTTTCTGTGTGGTTTCAGCTGTTGCAAAAACGGGTGTTGAAATGGAAGCTATTATGGGTGTTAACGCTGCTTTAATAACTATTTATGATTTAAGTAAAATAGTAAATCCCAATTTAAAAATTGATAACGTCAAGTTGTTAATCAAAGAAGGTGGAAAAAGTGGATTATGGAAAAATCCAGATGGCCTACCTCAGTTCCTAAAAAATATTTTTTAATATTTAATGTCCATTTATTTAAGTTCTCAAAAAGTAATTAAAGATTGGATTGATTACAATGATCATATGAATGTTTCATATTATCTTTTAATTTTTGATAAGTATGGTGCAGATACTTTAAATAATATTTTTAAGATGGGAGAAGAATCTGCAAAGACAACTAAAAAAAGTACTATGATTGTGGAGTCTCATATCACTTATAATCAAGAACTTCAGTTAAATGATGAAGTTGATATCAATTGTATTTATTTTGATCACGATAAAAAGAGACTTCAATATAAAATGGAAATGATACATAAAGAGAAAAAATTTTTAGCCTCAACTATTGAGATACTAGCTTTATATGTAGATCTTAATGAAAGAAAAGTTGCAGAATTTGAAGAAGAAAAAATCAAGTTAATGGATGATTTTATTAATAAAAATAAATCTAAATTTAAATATGAAAATCTAAAATTTTCACCTAAGCTTAAAAAATGAAAATTAAGTTAGAATTATTTGGAGCAAGTCGAGATTTTAGTGACAAAGATCACTTGGAAATTGAGATACAAAATAAAGCATCAATAGATGATTTACGAAACGAAATAATTAAATATATAGATAAAAATTTTCAAGGTAATGAAAACTTTATCAAAGTTGTAAAATCTTCAGCATTTTGTTCAGAAAATAATGAAATAGTGAGCGACAATTATAAAATCACAAAAGATCAAAAGATTGGTATTATTCCCCCTATCGGAGGAGGTTAATGCTTCATACAAAAATAGTAGATACTAAAAAAGAGAAAATACTTACTTCAAACGCTGAAAAATTTATTAAAGACTCTAAGTTTGGAGCATCAATCTATTTTTTAGGCACTGTAAGAAATGTCAATGATAATAAAACAGTGACTGGAATTACTTATGATAGTCATGACGAAATGGTAATCAAAAGTTTTGAAAAAATTTATAATGAAGCAGATCAAAAACTAAATATCAAAGATAAAGCAATATTTATTGAACATGCCAAAGGACATTTAAAATTAGGTGAAATAAGTATAATTATCGCAGTCGCTTGCAAACATCGAGATCAAGCATATGTTCTTTCAAGGTTCATAATTGAGGAAATAAAAAAAAGGTCTCCAATTTGGAAAAAAGAACATTATGAAAATGAAGAAAGCGAATGGTTAAAGGGTAACCCTATTGCAAATGAAAAAATTTAAGAATTCAGAAATTACTCCTGAAAAAATTTATCATAAAAGGAGATATTTTATAAAATCTATGAGTTATGGATTGAGTGCACTCACTTTAAGCTCAGTTCCATTAATAAATGCTAGAGCCAGTAATCTGAATGAACCAACTAGTTATGAAGATATCACGACATATAATAACTACTATGAGTTTGGGACTGGCAAAAGTGATCCACATAGAAAGGCAAAAAATTTTACTACTAGACCTTGGAATATAAAAATTGAAGGTGAAGTTGAAAAACCGTTAGAACTTCCAATTGAAGAAGTTTTGGCAATCAAATCTGAAGAAAGAGTTTTGAAACTAAGATGTGTTGAAGGTTGGTCTATGGTTATTCCATGGTTAGGTTTTTCATTAAGGGAATTACTTAATAAAGTTGAAATTAAACCTACAGCAAAGTTTGTTGAATTTGAAACAGTCTATAACCCTGAAGAAATGTTTGGTCAAAGATTTCCTGTATTAAACTGGCCATATATTGAGGGTTTAAGGCTAGATGAAGCAATGCATCCTTTAACCACTGTTGTAACAGGTCTATATGGAAAAGCTTTACCAAATCAAAATGGTGCTCCTTTGAGAATATTTATTCCATGGAAGTATGGATTTAAAAGTGCAAAAGCAATTGTAAAAATAAAATTAACAAAAAGCATGCCAAACACTGCCTGGAAAAATGCTTCACCAAGAGAATATGGTTTTTACTCAAATGTAAATCCTGAAGTTGATCATCCAAGATGGTCACAAAAAACTGAAAGAGTCATTGGGGAAAGTATTTTAGCACCAAGGATAAAAACTTTAATGTTTAATGGTTACGGAGATGAAGTTGCCCATCTCTATAGTGGTATGGACCTAAAAAAAAACTATTAAAATTGAAAAAATATTTCAAACCTGTTGTTTTTTTTGTATTACTTTGGCCTATTTACGTAATTTCTTATCAAATAATTTTTAATCAGTTAGGTCCTGAGCCTGTTGATAGAATTATTAACCACTTCGGAGAATGGACTTTAATTTTTATAATTCTAACTCTTTCAATTTCTCCTTTAAGAAAAATTACAAATTCCACTGAATGGTTAAAGTTTAGAAGAATGATTGGTCTATTTACCTTTTCTTATGCCTCAATTCACATGTTAAGCTATGTTGGATTAGACTACAGATTTGATTTTGAACCTTTAATAGATGATGTTTTAAATAAAAGATTTATTTTTGTTGGTTTTTCAGCTTGGTTGTTGCTAACAATTTTAGCTCTAACCTCATCAGACATGATGGTAAGGCTTTTAAAACAAAATTGGAAAAAACTACATAAACTGGTTTATATAATTGCTATTTTTGGGGCTCTTCATTTTATGTGGTTATCAAAAACAATATTATTTAAACCACTGATTTACTCTTTAATAATTTTATTTTTATTAAGTTTAAGAATTAACTTTAAAAAAAGTACTTAATTTTTTTTTTCTTCGTTATCAACTACCAAACAAATTTCAGATTTTGTTAAAAATCTTCTTCCAGTGCCATTATCTAATGAAAACATACCACCAATACCTTTGACTGCATCAATAGTTAGATCTGTATGTTTCCATTTTTCATACTGATCACCATTCATATAAAATGGAACTCCTCCTATTTCACCTAACTTAATATCATTATCACCAAGAGGAAATTCTCCTTCCTGAAAGCACATTGGAGCGCTTCCATCACAACAACCACCAGATTGGTGAAACATTAATTTTTCACCATATTTTTGTTTTAATTCAGATAATAAATTAAGCGCAGAGTGTGTTGCTGAAACTTTCATTTTTAATGTTCGGCCCATGATTTAGAATCATGGGCCATTATATCTTATTATTGTTTAAAAGAAGCCTAATTTTTTCTCAGCATAAGAAACATGAAGATTCTTATTCTGTCTGTAATGATTAAGCATCATTTTATGAGTTTCTCTTCCAACTCCTGATTGTTTGTATCCGCCGAATGGAGAGTGAGCTGGATAAGCATGATAACAATTAGTCCACACTATTCCTGCTTGTATAGCTCTACCCATTCTGTGAGCTATATTACCATTTCTAGTCCATACAGCTGCTCCTAAACCATAAAGAGTATCATTAGCAATTTTTAATGCTTCTGCTTCATCTTTAAATTTAATAACAGATACCACAGGTCCGAAAATCTCTTCTTGAGAGATTCTCATGCTGTTATTAGCTTCAAAAATAGTTGGTTGGATATAATTTCCTTTTTCCAATCCACTATTAAGTTTTGCAGCACTTCCTCCTGTCAGAACTTTGGCACCCTCTTTTTTTCCAAGCTCAAGATAAGATTTAATCTTCTCCATTTGCTCTACAGATGCTTGTGCTCCAATCATAGTTTCCATTTTTAAAGGATTGTCTTGCACAACAGCTTTTGTTCTTGCAATAGCTCTTTCCATGAATTTATCATAAATAGACTCTTGAATTAAAGCTCTACTTGGACAAGTACAAACCTCACCCTGGTTAAGGTTGAACATTACAAAACCTTCGATGCATTTATCAAAGAAGTCATCATCTTTTTCCATAACGTCTTCAAAGAAAATATTAGGAGATTTTCCACCTAATTCCAAAGTAATTGGAATTATGTTTTGTGCAGCATACTGCATAATCAATCTTCCAGTTGTTGTTTCTCCTGTAAATGCAACTTTAGCAACTCTTTTAGAAGATGCTAAAGGTTTCCCTGCCTCTAATCCAAAACCACTGACAATATTAACTACTCCTGGAGGTAATAGGTCTCCAATAAGTTCCATCATCACCATAATTGATGCCGGAGTTTGTTCAGCTGGTTTTAAAACTGAACAGTTTCCTGCAGCAAGAGCTGGTGCTAATTTCCATGTTGCCATCAATAATGGGAAATTCCATGGAACTATCTGACCAACAACTCCTAGTGGCTCATGAAAATTGTATGAATATTGGTTATTAGCAATTTCAGCAATTGATCCTTCCTCTGCTCTTATTACACCAGCAAAATATCTCCAGTGATCAATAACCAAAGGTAAATCTGCCGCCATACATTCTCTGATAGGTTTTCCATTATCTAAACATTCAGCCACAGCTAATAAGTTTAGATTTTTTTCTAAAACATCAGCGATCTTATACAAAATGTTTGATCTTGTAGTGATGTCTGTCTTTCCCCATTCAGGGAAAGCTGCGTGAGCCGCGTCTAATGCTGCTTCAACGTCTTTTTCATTTGATCGTGCAACTGAACAAATTTTCTCATTAGAGATCGGACTAACATTATCAAAATATTTGCCAGACTTAGGTTCTACAAATTTTCCGTTAATGTAGTTTCCATATTTTGCTTTAAATGGAAATTTAACCTTCAAATGAGAAGTATCTAGAACAGATGACACTTTCATAGCTTCTGCACTCATTTTATTTACTCCTCTTGTTTTTTTTGTTGACTTAAGCTTATTATTTTTTCTAGCTTTTTTAGAACGCTTCTTGGTCGCAGACTTTTTTGTCACGATTTTTTTTTTTGTTTTTGTTCTTTTTCTAGAAATTTTGACCAATTTATATTTTTTTCTATTGGTCTTTGGCTTTAATTTAAGCTTTTTCTTTTTAGCCATTTATTAATTAAACTAGTAATTATTGAGTGTGTCTATTTATAAAATATCAAAATTACTACTTTGAATTGCATGAATACTATATCTTGTGCATAATTTAAAAGCCTTTAATATTTCAATATGAATGAAAATGAAAAAATTGAAATTCAATCAGCAACTTTTGAAAGGTTGTTAAAACATTTAGATGAAAGAAAGGATGTTCAGAATATTGATCTAATGAACCTTGCTAACTTTTGTAGAAATTGTTTATCAAGATGGTACAGAGAAGAGGCGTTAAAAAAAGGGATAACAATTTCTGATCCTAAGGCTAGGGAAAGAATATATGGAATGCCTTATTCGGAGTGGAAAGAAAAGTATCAAAAATAATTATTTTTCTTTAAGTCTTGGAAAAAGTTCCACAAAATTGCAAGGCTTATGATTAATGTCTAGTTGATGCTTTAAAATTCCTTCCCAGGCATCTGTCACACCGCCTGATGAACCTGGTAAAGCAAATATATATTTACCATTTGAGAGCACAGCACATGCTCTAGACTGAATAGCTGATGTTCCAACTGTTTTTAAACTTAAATTTCTAAATAATTCACCAAATCCAATAATATTTTTTTCAGCAATTTCCTCTAATGCTTCTGGAGTAATATCTCTTCCAGTAAGTCCTGTTCCACCAGTTGTTATAATTACGTCTATTTCTTCTATTATTAACCATTCTTTTAAAATTTTTACAATTTCATTTTTATTATCTTTACATATTTTTCGACTTATTAAATTGTGATTTGCTTCTTTAATCTTATCTACTAGTATGCCTCCTGATTTATCATTATCAAATGTTCTTGTATCTGTTACAGTAAGTAATGCTATATTTACCCTCATAAAATTTTTATATGATTATATTATCAATATTATTTTTTGTTACAGCTATATTATACTCAAGTGTTGGATTTGGTGGTGGATCTACTTACTTAGCGTTACTGGTAATTTGGGATGTTTCTTACCACATTTTTCCAGTAATAGCTCTAATTTGTAATATAATTGTGGTTTCAGGAAATTCTATTAATTATATAAGGGCTGGAAATCATAATTTTAAGTTACTAATTCCTTTCTTAATAGGATCTATTCCTTTATCATTTTTGGGTGGCACTTTAGTTATAACAAAAGAATTATTTGAAATTTTATTATTTTTTGTTTTATCTATTGCGGGTATCTTGTTGCTGATTAATAATAAAAGTTATAAAGACCAAAATATAATTATAAAAAAATTAAATTTTTTCATAGCTTTATTAATGGGTTCTGTTCTAGGATTCATCTCTGGCGTCGTTGGTATTGGAGGAGGAATTTTCTTAAGTCCAATTCTTTTTTTATTAAAAGCTGACAAACCAAAAAATATAGTTACGACTGCCTCGATTTTTATACTTTTAAACTCAATTTCAGGTGTAATAGGTCAACTAACTAAAGAAGCATTAATATACGAAATTTTATTATTCTGGCCTCTATTTTTTGCTGTTTTAATTGGTGGCTTAGTAGGAAATTATTTAAACCTAAAAATTTTTTCGAATAGAATTCTTGCTTTAATGACTTCATTATTAGTTATTTTTGTTGCAATCAGAATGGGTTTAAGAATATTTATTTAATTATAATAATGAATTTAGATTTTTTTAAAAAAAATTTCAAGCGAAGGAATGAGACAAAAGCTTTTTCAAAAATAAATTAAATTATTTGAAACTTGCTTTTCGGACAAAATAGATTCCAATACACACCGCAGCTAAAGAAATAAAAACTTTAAATGTAACTAATTCTTCTAAGAAAATATAACCTAAAATTGTTCCAAAAATTGGTATCAAGTAAGAAACTTGTGATTGGAAAATTAAACCATTATTTATCAAAATTCTAAATCTTAAAAGCCAAGCAACTCCAGTTGAAATTAAACCTAAGTAAATAACAGATATAGAAGAGTCTATTCTTGGTGATAACTTCCATGGTTGTTCAGTTAAACCTACTAAAGGGAGCAAAATAATTATAGCCCAAATCAATATTGAGCCAGTTACATTCTCATTTTTTTTCTTACTTATTTTTAATGTTAAGACACCTCCAACTACATAACAAGTAGCTCCTAAAAGTATTAATAAAGCAGAAATAAAATTGTTTTCATTAATTAACAAATTATCTGAAAATAAATAAACTATACCCGAAAATCCAATTAATACACCTATTGTTCTTACTAAATTAAATCTCTCATTTTTTGTGTAAAAATGACCAAGTACAGTTGAACTTAATGTAGTAGTAGACATTAAAATTGCTGCTAAATTACTTTGAACTGATTTTACTCCATAAGCAATTAAAAAAAATGGAGCAACTAAATTTATAAAACCTATTATCGCGAACCAATGCCAATCTTTTGAAAAGGCCTCTATCTTTATTTTTTTAAGATAACAAAGTAGTATTACCGGGATTGCTCCAAAAAATACTCTTAAGAAAGCAATTGTAACTGGTCCAAATGAATAAGTTGCTATCTTAATATTAAAAAATGCAGATGCCCAAATTAACGCTAAAATTGTTAATAAAATATAATCTATCAATACTGGTTTTTTCATTCTGAAATTTCCTTAACAAAACCATTTGTGATTTTTTGTAAAGCCACAAAATCAATTTTAAATACACAATTCGGATGTCCTGCAGCAGCAAATAATGAATTAAATCTATTTAATGACTTGTCTATTAAAATATCAATTTTTTTTAAGTGACCAATGGGCGAAACTCCCCCAATGGTATAACCTGTTATTTCTTTAACTTCGTTAGCAGATGCCATTGATACATCTTTCAAATCGAGGATTTTTTTAATCTTATTTAATGATGCTCTTTTATCTCCAGCAACTAAACATAAAATGAAACTACTCTCAGTTCTCAAAATTAAACTTTTTACAATTGCTCCAACATCACAACATAAAGATGAAGCTGCATCTAGTGCAGTTTTTGCAGAAGTGTTTAAAACAAGAACTTTTTGATTTTTATCAAATTTTTTAAGGATTTTTTCAACTCTTTTCACTGGTTCTTTATTTAATAAAGTCATAATTCAACTTTTAATTGTTAGCAAATTTGCAAACTACCTATTAAACTTATGTAAAAAATGCATAGGTGATATTAATTAAAAGAGCATTATTTATCAGTCTTTTTTTGTTATTACAACGTCCAGAATTATAAAGGAGAGATTATGAGTACAACTGATGTATTAAAAACCATAAAAGATAAAGAAATTGAATACGTTGACCTAAGGTTTACTGATCCTAGGGGAAAACTTCAACACGTAACAATGGATGCCAAAATGGTAGACGGCGATATGTTAAAAGAGGGTATTTTTTTTGATGGATCTTCTATAGCTGGATGGAAAGCGATAAATGAGTCTGATATGATTTTAAAACCAGATACATCAAGAGCAATTGTAGACCCTTTTACATCTCATAATACATTAAATCTTTTTTGTGATGTTTTAGATGCAATAAAAAAAGATCCTTACGAAAGAGATCCTAGAGGCACTGCCAAAAAGGCCGAGGCTTATTTAAAAGATTCAGGAATTGGAGATAAAGCTTTTTTTGGTCCTGAAGCTGAATTCTTTGTGTTTGATGATGTAAGATTCAAGAATGATATGAATGAAACAGGATTTAAAATAGACAGTAAAGAAGGCCCATACAACTCAGGAAAAGAGTATGAAAACGGAAATATGGGTCACAGACCAGGAATTAAAGGTGGTTATTTCCCAGTTCCCCCAGTTGATAGCGAACAAGATATGAGAAGTGAGTATCTTAAAGCAATGAAAGAAATGGGAATAAAAGTAGAAAAACACCATCATGAGGTCGCACCTAGTCAACACGAACTTGGAATGTATTTTGGTACTTTAGTGGATCAAGCAGATAATTTACAACTTTACAAATATGCTGTTCATATGGTTTCTAATTCATTCGGAAAAACGGCAACATTTATGCCTAAACCAGTTAAAGGTGATAATGGCTCAGGTATGCACGTGCACCAATCAATATGGAAAGGAGACAAAGCTCTATTTTCCGGTGATAAATATGCAGGTTTATCAGATACTGCTTTACACTACATAGGTGGAATTCTAAAACACGCTAAAGCAATTAATGCTTTCTCAAATGCTACGACAAATAGTTACAAAAGATTAATTCCAGGATTTGAGGCTCCAGTTTTATTAGCCTATTCAGCAAGAAACAGATCAGCATCTTGTAGAATTCCTATCACTTTAAGTAAAAAAGCAGCAAGATGTGAGATTAGATTTGGTGATGCAGCTGGCAACCCATATTTAACTTTTTCAGCAATGTTAATGGCTGGTTTGGATGGAATAAAAAATAAAATTGATCCAGGTAAATCGTTTGACAAAGATCTTTATGCTTTATCAGAGCAGGAAGTTAAAAAAATTCCAACTGTCTGTGGATCTTTAAGAGAAGCAATGGAAAGTCTAGATAAAGATAGAGATTTTTTAAAACAAGGTAATGTATTTACTGATGACCAAATTGATGCTTATATCGCATTAAAGTTTGAAGAAATACACAATTTTGAGCACACACCTCATCCGATAGAGTTTGAGATGTATTACAGTTGTTAATTTTTATTGTCTGGTTTTAGCAATTTTGTTTTTGCCAGAACCTTTTTTAACAATGTAATCAAGTGTTCCATTTGCTCCAGTATCAACAGATTTTATAAGAGATCTTAAAAAAGTTTTTCTCTTTTCCTTTCTGTCCTCGCTGTTTCGCAAATTTCTGATTTCAAAGACGTTCATAGTTAGATATTATCAATCTATGCGTTTATTGCAACTCTGATATGTTCAAAATGGGATTATACTTTAAAAGACTCTCCGCAGCCACAACGCTCGGTTTCATTGGGATTATTGAAGACAAATGACGATGAGAAATCCTCCTTTTTATAATCCATCTCAGTGCCTAAAAGATACATAACTGCCGCCGAATCAATATAAACTTTTACTCCTTTATCCTCGATCAACTCATCATTAGGATTTACCTCTTTTGAATATTCCATTACGTAAGACATGCCTGCACAACCACCTGATTTTACAGAAACTCTTACACCTATCGCATTTTTTTCAGCGTTAGACATTATTTCCTTAATTCTTAAAGCTGCATTATCACTTAATTTAATAATAGGGTTCATTATAGGTTTAACTCCAATTTCGCGGCATCTGACATCATATCTTTATTCCAAGGAGGATCCCAAACCAATTCAAGATTTACATCATCTATTCCATCTACTTGCATTGCACCCTCTTTTACTTCTTTTGGTAAACTTTCTGCAACGGGACAATTCGGTGTTGTTAATGTCATCTTAATTTCAGCCTTACGACCATTTACTTGTATATCATAAATTAAACCAAGTTCATATATGTTCACTGGTAGTTCAGGATCATAAATTTTTCTAATTTCCTCAATTATTTTATTTTTTATATCCATAATTAATTTTCTGTGGTTATTTCTTTCCCGTCATTTTCCATTGCAGATACCAAAGTGTGCCATGATAAGGTAGCACATTTAACTCTCATTGGATATTGTTTTACACCTGATAAACACATCAATTTCGTTTTATCGTCTTCTTTTAAAATTTTATTTTTAAGTTCAGGATTTTCTTTAATCATTCCTAAAAAATCCTCAATTATTTCTTTAGCCTCATTATCACTTTTGCCTTTAATCAAATCAGTCATTATTGAAGCTGATGCCATTGATATTGCACATCCACTTCCCTCAAAAGAAATATCCTCTACTTTTCTTTGATCGTTTAATTTCAAATATACATGTACATTATCTCCACATAATGGATTATTACCTTTAGCATCTTTATTAAAATTTTTTGTTTTTCCTAAATTTCTAGGATTCTTTCCATGTTCTAAAATTATTTCTTGGTATAATTCTTTTAAATTCATTTTAAATCAAAAATTTTTTTGCAATTATTAATACCTTCATTTAATTTATCTAAATCATCCTTTGTGTTATAGACTCCTAGTGATGCTCGCGCACTCGCAGGAATACCCAATTTGTCGTGAAGTATTTGACAACAATGATGACCAGCTCTGATAGCAACTCCAGTTTCATCTAGAATAGTTGCAATATCATGTGGATGAACTCCTTCTATAGTAAAAGATAATACTCCACTACGCTCTTTAGGGTTTCCAATTAACTTTACAGAATTATTCTTTTTTAAAATTTCTTGACCATATTCAATTAATTCTTTTTCATGCTTTATTATGTTTTCAATTCCAATACTTTCTAAAAATTTTATTGATTGGTCAAATGCAATTACCTGTGCTGTAGCCATTGTTCCAGCTTCATACTTATTAGGCAGTTCACCATAAGAAATTCTATCTTTTTTTACTTCATTTATCATTCCTCCACCTCCTTGATATGGTGGAAGTTGCTCTAACCATTTCTTTTTTCCATACAAAACTCCAAGACCTGTTGGGCCATACATTTTATGACATGATATTGCATAAAAATCACAATCTAGGTCTTGCATATCTAGCTTCAAATGTGGTCCTCCTTGACATCCATCTACTACAACAACAATACCCTTTGAATGTGCTAAATGAGTTATCTCTTTGATTGGTAAAACTGCACCAGTGACATTGGATAAATGAGTTATAGCTATTATTTTAGTTTTATCTGTAATTTCTTTCTCAATATTTTCAAGTGGCATATCTCCATCTTCATTTATCTCTGCAAACTTTATTTTTATATTTTTAGATTTTCTTAAAAAATGCCATGGAACATAATTTGAATGATGTTCTAGCTCTGTAATTAAAATTTCGTCATTTGGCTCTAAGATTGTTTGTCCAAGGGTATTTGCTACTAAATTTAAAGCTTCTGTAGCACCTTTAGTAAATACAATTTCATTTTTATCTTTCGCATTTATATATTTCTGTACAGAACTTCTCGTATTTTCATACAAATTTGTCGCTGCAACAGCTAAATAATGTAAACTTCTTCCAACATTTGAAAATTGTTTAGAATAAAAGTCATTTATTCTGTCTAAAACGACCTTTGGTTTTTGAGATGAATTGGCACTATCTAAGTAAACTAAATCATTATTCTGAATTTTTTCGTCAAAAATTGGAAATTCTTTTTTAATGTTATTAATATTCATTCTTTTAATCCAATGATATTTTTAATTAAGTTTCTTATTTCAGAGTCCGTAATCTTTTCAACAACATCCAGCAAAAAACCATTTATCAAAAGTTCTTTTGATTGTTGGTAATTTAAACCACGAGACATTAGATAAAAAATTGAGTCCTCATTTAAACTCCCTGATGCTGATCCATGAGAGCATTTTACATCATCAGCATAGATTTCTAATTCTGGTTTTGCATTAAATTCTGATGTTTCATCTAATAGTATTGCTTTGCTTAATTGGTACCCGTCTGTTTTTTGAGCTTTTGAATTAACATATATTCTTCCTTGATATGCGGATTTTGAATTTTTTCCAAGAACACTTTTAATAAGCTGATAACTTTTGGTGTTCTCAACTAAATGTTTTATTGTAGTTCTTATTTCGTGTTGTTGATTTTCTTTCAATGAAAAAACTCCATTGATAAATGCAGAAGAATATTCACCATTTAAATTACAATTAATTTCATTTTTAAAATAATCTGAACCAGCAGATAAAATAAATGTTTCTGAGACACTATTTTTACCCTGTTCAATATTATTGAAAGAGTATTTCAAATTATCATTTCTAAATTTATCAATCTTATAATTTTTTAGAAGTGCATCTTTTTCCAAATTAAAGTTGTAAAAAATATTAATAAAATTTTTTGCTGTGTTATTAGAAAAATAATCAATAAGCTTTAAACAACTATTTTCACCTAATTCAAAATCTAATCTCAAATTAATATTGGTTGACTTAATTTCGTCATTAGTTGAGTGATAAATAATTAAAGGTTT
>CABZLS010000006.1 GCA_902526645.1 uncultured Pelagibacteraceae bacterium | reverse complement strand
TATTGGGTGGACAGAAAAAAAATGAACAGTTATATGTTGCCATCATTTACAAAAAAGGTTGTTCAATTTTTAGAAAAAAATTAATGAAAAAAATTGCTATTATTGGAGCTGGTATTTCAGGTCTATTTATTGCTAATTTATTTAAAAAAAAAAGTTCAAATTATCAAATTACTATCTATGAAAAAAATAGTTCGATTAACTTAGAAGATGGTTATGGCATTCAATTATCAGTAAATAGTGTAAAGCTTTTAAATCAAATTAAATTTGATCAATTTAGAAATGACAAAAAATTCAACCCAGATAAAATAAATTTTTACTCTATTAAAAGTTCAAATAAAATATGTGATTTGAATGTTTCTGACTTTAATTCGGAGGAATGTAAGTACACAACTTTAAAAAGGTCAGACTTAATTGATTTTCTAAAAACTGATATAGAAGATCTAATAAGAACCAACCATAGTATTTCAAAAATTGATCAAGAAAATCAAAATATTAAAATAATTTTTGAAAATAATAAAACATTTGAATGTGATTATCTGATAATTTCCGATGGAGTTTTTTCAAAAAGTAGAAGTCTTATCTCAAAAAATCAAATTCAACCAAAATATAATAAAACTTTAGCTATCAGAGGAACAATACCTAATTCTCAAAAAATTGATTGTAATAATATTTCACTATTTTTAGGTCCTGATTTTCATCAAGTATTGTATCCAGTAAATCAAAACGGAGATTTAAATTTCATAGCATTAATGAAATATGACCTTTCAATTAATGAGCAAAAAAATAAACTGTTATTTAAAGATGAGGATTTTATTAAAAGAATTTTAGATAATGTACCTTTAGAAATGAGAGAATTTTTAGATAGAATTAAGGAATTAAAGATATTCCCAGTATTTGTTAGTGACAACTTTTTTCAGACAAAAAATAATAATATTCATTTAATTGGTGATGCTTTTTTTGCTTTTCCACCATCATTTGCTCAAGGAGCATCTCAGTCTATAGAAAGCGCATATGAACTATTTAAAAGTATAGAAAATAATACAGAAAATTATTTTTTTAAAAATAGAGTCAATAAAACAAAGATGGTCAATGTTAGATCAAAAATTAATCAGTTTGCTTTTCATTTTTCTAATCCTGTAACAAAGTTTTTAAGAAATTTTTTATTAAGGAAATTAGTAAAAAATAAAAAATTTTTAGAAAATTATCTAGGTAAAATTTATAGATAACCTTTACTAATAAGGAATTTTTGCCTTAAATTGTCTATTGGTACAAAAGAGCTACCTAATTCACAATGCCAATAAGTCCATCCATTACAGCTTTCAGCTCCCAAAATTGTTGCTGCTACCTTATGAATTGAGCCCTCAGTTTGAGCATGTTTGATACTGCCATCAGCCATGATTTTAGCACTAATCTTTTTCTTATTATCGAAAATAGTTGTACCTGGTTTAATAATTCCCAATTCAACTAATGAGCCAAAAGGTATCCTTGGTTTTGATCTATTGTTTTGAAGAGTATCTAAATAATCATCCTTTATAGGTATTGTTTTTTTTAATCTTTGTTCGGCAGCTTTAAAATATGTTTTTTCCCTTTCAATTCCATAATAATTTCTTCCTAATTTTTTAGCTACAGTAGCTGTAGTTCCTGATCCTAAAAAAGGATCTAAAATAAAATCATCTTTTTTTGATGTCGCTAATAAAATTCTGTGGAGTAAAGCCTCAGGTTTTTGAGTAGAGTGAACCTTTTTACCATTTTTTTTAAGTCTTTCTGACCCACTACAAATTGGTAATTCCCAGTTGGATCTCATTTGTAAATCGTCGTTTAAACATTTTAAAGATCGGTAATTAAAAGTATATTTTGATTTTTCATATTTTGATGCCCAAATTAAAGTTTCATGGGCGTTAGTAAATCTTGTTCCTCTAAAATTAGGCATTGGATTTTTTTTATTCCAAATGACATCATTTAGAATCCAAAAACCTAAATTTTGAATAATTGAACCGACTCTATATATATTATGGTAACTACCAATTACCCAAATGGCTCCATTTTTTTTTAAAATTCTTCTACACTCTTTCAACCATGAGTATGTAAAATCATCATACTTTTTAAAATTTTCAAATTGATCCCATTTATCATTAACAGCATCAACTTTTGATTGATCTGGTCTTATAAGTTTATTTTTTAATTGTAAGTTGTAAGGTGGGTCAGCAAAAATTAAATCAAAGGATTCATTTGGAATTTTTTTTAATTCCTCTAAACTATCTCCATGAATTAATTTATTTTTTAAATCTAAAAACATTTTGTAAAAATAAATTAGACTCCAAAATGATTTAGTGGTCAACTCAGGATTGAATCTTTTATGTTCAGCTTGTGTTAAAAATTTAAATGATCACAATATCTAGTGTTTCTACGTGAAACTTATTTTTTAATCTTAATGGGCGAAAATGATTTTCTATGATGGATTGTAATCCCTAGTTTTTTGATGGCTTTTAGGTGTTGTTTAGTGCCATAACCAAAATTTTTATTCCAAAAGTAACCTTTATACTTTTCTCCTAAATTTGCAATTTTGTTATCACGTGTAACTTTAGCTAAAATTGATGCGGCTGAAATAGAGGGTATTTTTTGGTCTCCTTTTATAACTGATTTTAGTTTATAATTTTTAATATTTGGTAATTTATTTCCATCAATTAAGACAAGAGAAGGTTTTTTCCTTAATTTAATAATTGCTCTTTTCATTGCTAGTAAACTTGCATGTAAGATATTTATTTTTTCGATTTCCTTTACAGACGCTTTACCGATTGCCCAAATAGAATTTTTTTTAATATTTATTGCTAAGATTTCTCTTTTGCGTTTTGTGATTTTTTTAGAGTCTTTTAATTGTTTCTTATCAATTGATTTATTTAATATTACTGCAGCAGCAAATACAGGTCCAACTAAACTACCCCTTCCAACTTCATCAACTCCTGCAACTATCTTCATTAAATTTTTATCTTGAATTCTTGTATTTTTCGTTTGATTTTTTTTAAATCTTCCCAAGAATATTTTTTGTTTTCAGGAAATCTTATTAAATAAGATGGACTAAAAGTTATCATAATGGGATAAGTTATACCTTTTAAAATGATCTCTTTCCAATTTCCTCTTTCTTTTGAAATATTATTACTTAATCCAGTAATAGACTCCATCGCCGTACTTCCCATTAATACAATAATTTTTGGATTTATTATTGAGATATGCTCTTTTAAAAATTCAGAGTAACGTTTTATTTCTTGTGAGCTCGGCTTTCTATCCTCTGGTGGTCGGTGATTTATTGAATAAGAAAGATATACATTTTCAATTTTGATATTAATCGCGATTAACATTCTCTTTAAAAGTTTACCCACTTCCCCTTGGTAAGTTAAGCCTGACAAATCTTCCTCTGGGCCAGGAGCTTCTCCGATAAACATGATTTGACTATTCACATTTCCATTACCTAAAATTAAATTTTTAGAATTATTTTTTAGACTACAATTTTCAATTGAATTAATCTTATTTTTTAAATCGATTAATTTTTCTGCCTTATTCAAAGCGTTTTGAGCATTATCTTTAATTGAGATATTCAATCTATTTATTGACTTCTCACTAAAAGAAAAATTAGGCTCAAAAGTATCAATTAACTCCTGAGTAAATTTTGAATTTTGATTTAAGTGCTTTTTAGACATAAAATAAATTATGTTAAATATTTTGAAATTTTTATTAATATTGTTGCTATTCTATCAAACACACTCATATTCTAAAAGCATAAGTTTAAACGATTTTAACTCTAGAGATTTGTCAAATTATTTTTCAGGGATAGTAGCTTTTGAAAATAGAAATAATTCTGAGGCGCTAAAATTTTTCAATTCATCGAAAATTCTGTTAAATCAGCATGATCTTTTTCTTAAGAGATATATAACTGCATTAGTACTAGAAAAAAAAGTAGCTCAAGCTATTAACGTTGTCAAAAATAATAAAGGTAAAGAAAATATAAATTTTTTTGATGCTTATTTATTATTAATTTTGGATAGTTTAAAGAGAGATAATATTACCGAAGCTTATAGATATCTAAATGACGCCTTTAATCTGAATGAACAAGAGGGTTTTGATTTAATTATTTTGGAAACATTTAAAGAATATCTTTATGTATTTAAAGAAAAAAAAATACTCAAAGATAAAAAAGAATTTGGAAACTTATCTCTTATAGCTGAGACATTTCAAAGATGTTATATAGATGATTTAAAAACAGGCAATTATTTTTCTAATTTAATCAACTTTAATGAGACAGATTATACAAGATATATTTATTTTTACTTAAATTATTTGGTTCAAAAGGGTATTTTAAATGAAGCAAAAAAAATAACATCTGATATTGAATATATTAATTCTACTCTATTACTTTCTCAGGGAAAAAGTTGGATAGAAAGCCAAAATTTCGAAAACTTTAAAAAAGTTTTTTCATGTCAAAATCACAATCATATTATAAGTGAATTTTTATTTTTGATTTCAAATCTTTATTCAGCTCAAGATGATTTTGAGAGATCAAATTATTATTTGTTTTTATCAAATTATTCTAATCCGAAATTTATATATAATTTTTCTTTACTTGCTGAAAATTATTATCTTAATAATGATTTAAAAAAATCACAGAAAATTCTTAAAAATTTTAAAAAGGAGGATGAATTCTTTTTTTGGTTTAGAAAAAAAAAAGAGGCTCAAATTATCGCTAAACAAAAAAATAAAAAAGAGTCGTTGAAGTATTTATCTTTTGAATTTAGCAAAATTCCCAACCCTAACAATAAAATGATTTTTGATTTAGCAAATTTTTATAAAAATTCAAAAGAGTATGAAACAGCAATAGGGTACTACACTAATTTAATAGATTATTTTAAAGATGATCCAGAAATCAAATCTGATCTTCTTTATAGAAGAGGGGGTAGTTATGAGAGAAAAGGGGATTATCAAAACGCAGATAAAGATTTATTGAATTCATTAAATATTAATCCTGATGATGCTTATGTGCTTAATTATTTAGCATATTCCTGGTTGGAAAGAGATTATAAAATAAAGGAAGCTTTTGAAATGTTGGAAATGGCTTACGAAAGCGAGAGTGACGATCCTTATATCATAGATTCTATTGGTTGGGCTTACTATCTAATCAATGATTATAAAAAAGCTGAAGAATTTATGATTAGAGCAGTCCAATTAATGCCTGATGATCCAATAGTAAATGATCATTATGGAGATATTTTATGGAAGTTAGATAAAAAAATTCAAGCAAGATATTTTTGGAAAAATGTAATTGAGATGGATGAGGTAGAAAATGAAATGATCAAAAAAATAAATAACAAATTAATTATGGGCCTTAAAAACTCTTAAATCATGGAAATAGATAAAATTAAATCAAATGCTAAAATAAATCTAGCCTTGAATATAACAGGTAAAACGAAAAAATTACATAGAATTGAAACATTAGTCGCTTTTATAGATTTATATGATCAAATTTTTATAAAAAAAATTAAGTCAAAAAAACACCACATACTATTTAATGGAAAATTTTCAAAAAATATTAAATCAGAAAATACAGTTTCAAAACTATTTGAAATTCTAGAACAAAAGAAATTACTTAAAGACAAATTTAGTATCAAAATATTAAAAAATATACCCCAAAAAGCAGGTTTGGGCGGAGGATCAATGAATGCGGCAAATATTTTAAAATATTTAATAAAAAAAAAACTAATAAGAATTAGTAAAAAAAAAACTATTGAAATAGCTCAATCAATTGGATCTGATGTAATGTTGGGTCTTCAATCTTCAAATACAATTTTAACTTCAAAAAATATTGTTCAAAGATTTAAAAATTGTAAGAAAATATATACTTTAATTGTAAAACCAAATTTTGGCTGTTCTACAAAAAAAATATATTCTCAGGTGAAGAAGTTTGATAAAATAAAATTAAGTCAACCATCAAGAAAAATGTTTTATTTAAAATTTTTAAAAAAAATGGACAATTCACTTGAAAAAATTGTATTAAATAGACATTCATCTCTAAAAAAAGTTAAGTCTTATTTGTCTCATTTAGAAAATCCAATTTTTGTAAGGATGACTGGCTCAGGTTCAGCTTTAGTTTCTTACTATAGTTCAAAAAAACAATGCGATAATGCTTTTAAACAATTTAACAAAGACTATAAAAAATACTGGTGCATCAGTTCAAAAACTATATAAATTTCTTTTTTTATGCTATACGAATTTATTATTGGGGCGTAGCCAAGCGGTAAGGCACGGGTTTTTGGTACCTGCATCCTAGGTTCGAATCCTAGCGCCCCAGCCAAATATGAAAAATTTTTTAGATAAATTATTTTTAAGAAGTAACAATCTTGAGACTATAAGTAATAATCTAAAATATTTATCCAAAAAAACTCCAGCAAATAAAATTTTTCAAGCGATAAACTCTTATTCGTCTACAAGTGAGATTAGATATGTTGGAGGTTGTGTAAGAAAAGCTATTAAAAACCAAAAAATTGACGATATTGATTTGGCAACAAATTTAGACCCAAAAGAAATTTGTGGTGCGTTAAAAAAAGTAAATATAAACTATTATGAGACAGGAATTAAACATGGAACAATTACAGCATTAATTGATGATTACAAATTTGAAATCACAAGTCTGAGAGAAGATATTTCTACAGATGGACGTCATGCTAAAGTTAAGTTCTCAAAAGATTGGAAAAAAGATGCTTCAAGAAGAGATTTTACAATTAACTCAATTTATTCTGATAGTGAAGGCAATCTATTTGACCCTTTTAATGGGAAAGAGGATTTAGACAAAGGTGAAGTAAATTTTATTGGTAAACCAGAGTTAAGAATTCAAGAAGATTATTTAAGAATATTAAGATATATTAGATTTTTCCTTTCCTATTCAAAACAAAAACATAATCCTGAAATTATAAAGTTTTTAAAAATGAACATAGATGGTATTTCGAAATTATCAAAAGATCGATTGCTTGATGAATTAAAAAAAATTTTTGATATAAAAATTTTAATTAGGTTATCAAAAGATAAGTTATGTTTAGAAATTTTTAAACTTATTTTCCCGCAACTGAAAAATTTTAAAATTTTTTCTCAACTAAACTCAATCTCTGCACAAATTTTAAAAGAAGTAGATTTTATTTTTCTTATTTCATTATTGATTATTGATGAGACGGATAATGCAGATTATTTTCTGTATAAGTTTAATATTTCAAAAAAAGATCAAAAAAGGATTAAGATTATTCATAATTTTTATAAGGAAAGATTAAATGTTAAAACATTCACAGAAAAGAATTTGAATAGGTTTTTTTACTACAAAGGTAAAGATGCTATAATCGATATATTAAATTTTAAAATTATAACATCAAAAAAATTAGATAATAATTTAACTGAATTATTAAAAATTTATAAAGAAAAGAAAATGCCTATAATGCCTATTAAAGCAGAAACCTTAATGCAAAAATATGAAATTTCTGAAGGTAAGATTTTAGGCGATAAACTCAAAATGATTGAGGAAGAGTGGGTAAAAAATAATTTTCATATTTCTAATTATCAAGTAGAAAATTTATTGAAAAATTAAACATATTTCACATCTTTAATTTCAAAATTTTTTTTACCTGCAGGAGTATTTATCTCAACTAAATCATTTTTATTTTTTCCAATAAGACCTTTTCCTATAGGTGATTGAAAATAAATTAATTTATTTTTAAGGTTTGCTTCATCTTTACCAACAATCTTATAACTAATTTTATCACCTGTATCTAAATTTTCTAGAAATACAGTTGAGCCAAAGATTACTTTTCCTTCATTACTCAATTTAGTAACATCAATAACATTAGCTCTTGCAATAATATCATTAATTTCAGAAATTCTACCTTCGTTATGAGATTGTTCTTCTTTCGCTGCGTGGTACTCAGCATTTTCTTTAAGATCTCCGTGAGATCTAGCATCTGCAATTGCAGCAACAATTTCTGGTCTCTTCTTTTCTTTTAAAAAAACTAATTCCTCTTTTAGTTTATTTAATCCATCTAAAGTAATTGGTTCTTTATCCATTTAATCTTATTCCCATTTAGCAATTGGAGGTAGTGACATTAATATACCTTCAACATTCCCACCTGTTTGCAATCCAAATTTTGTTCCTCTATCAAATAATAAATTAAATTCTGTATATCTTCCTCTTTTTAAGTATTGCATTTCTTTATCTTTTGGAGTCCATTTCTTTTTTAATTTCTTTTTTATAATTGTTTGAAAAATTAATTCAAATGTCACTCCAACATCTTTTGTAAATTTGAAATCTTTTTCAAAATTATCTTTTTTGTAATCAAAAAAAATTCCTCCAATTCCTCTCGGCTCTTTTCTATGGGGTAAATAAAAATACTCATCACACCATTTTTTATATTTAGGATAATATTTTTTATTATGTCGATTACACATAGTTTTTAAAATTTTGTGAAATTCTTTTTTTTCATTAATATCTTTTTTTGATGGAGTAATATCGATTCCTCCACCAAACCAATCGAAGGAGGTGCAGATATATCTAGTATTAAAATGCATCGCAGGTATCAAAGGATTTCTCATATGCATTACAACAGATATTCCCGAGGCCCAAAATCTTGGATCATTTTTTGCTCCTGGAATTTTTTTTTGAAATTTTTTAGGGAATCTTCCATAAACTTTTGAAAAATTAACACCAACTTTTTCAAAAATCTTTCCATCTTTAAGTATTTTAAATTCACCCCCACCTTCGTCTTTTGTGGGATTTTTATTCCAAATATTTGACTTAAATTTTTTTTTACCTTTTTCAATATCAATAATTTTGTGACAAATTGAATTTTGCAAAGTTTTGAACCAATTACTGACTAAATCTTTTTTTATTTCTAGATTCATATTATGTTTATTTGTCTTAAGCTTTCAGCTAAAGTAATTGCAACTGAAGAAGCAATATTTAGAGAACGCATTTTATTTTTCATAGGAATTTTTAATCTATAATTCACAACTTTGTGTATTTTTTCTGGAACTCCTGCACTCTCTCTCCCAAATAGAATTGTATCATTATCTTTAAATTTGAATTTTGTGTAAGATATAGATGCTTTAGTTGTCATCAATATAATTCTTTGATTCTTTTTTAGGCTAAAAAAATGATCTGTGCTTTTATAGAATTTTATCTGACTTTTATTCATGTAGTCCATAACTACTCTTTTAAACCTTTTATCACTTAACAAAAAGCCACACGGCTCAATAATCTCCAATTTTGTCCCAAGACAAGCGCAAGTTCTTATTATTGCAGCGGTATTTTGAGGTATATCAGGTTCAAATAATGCAATTTTTGGCCCACGATATGTCAAATTCTGTGTCATTCTTTCAGTAGTAAATTAGCAATTATATATTATATGAAATTATAAATATAAGTGGAAAAAATCTATATTGAGTATATTTAAAGAAATTAACTAATGTCAGAAAAAAAAACTAACAGGAGAGATTTTTTGTTTACAGCAACCTATGCAGTTGGTGCAGTTGGTGTTGGCGCTACGATATGGCCTATGATTGATCAGATGAATCCAGACGCTTCAGTAAAAGCGTTAGCAAGCACTGAGGTTGATGTAAGCTCAGTCAATCCAGGGAAAACAATAACTGTTTTGTGGAGAGGTAAACCAGTTTTTATTCGTAGAAGAACACAGGATGAGATAACTGAAGCAAGATCGGTAAAGTTAGAGGATTTAAAACATCCTGAAAAAGATGAAGATCGTGCAGTTAATCCGGAGTGGCTGGTAATGCTTGGAGTGTGTACTCACTTAGGTTGTGTCCCCTTAGATCAAAAAGGAGAATATAATGGATGGTTTTGTCCTTGTCATGGTTCTCACTATGATATTTCAGGAAGAATTAGAAAGGGACCAGCCCCAACTAATATGGAAATTCCTAAATATGAATTTGTTAACGACAATACAATTAAAATTGGGTAATTATTTATGAGTGATCACGAATATACACCGAAATCAAAATTTGGAAAATGGTTTAATGATCGTTTGCCATTATTAACTCTTGCTAATCACTTAACAGAATACCCGACACCCAAAAATTTAAATTATTGGTGGACGTTTGGTGGAATATTAACTTTTTGTTTGATAACTCAAATTGTAACAGGTTTAGTTCTTGCAATGCATTATATAGCTCATGCTGATATGGCTTTTGATAGTGTAGAGCATATTATGAGAGATGTTAACTATGGCTGGTTAATTAGATATATTCATGCAAATGGTGCATCAATGTTTTTTTTAGCTGTTTACATTCATATTTTTAGATCTTTATTTTATGGCTCTTATAAAGCTCCTAGAGAAATAATTTGGATAATAGGTATCATAATTTATTTATTGATGATGGCAGCAGCATTTTTAGGTTACGTACTCCCTTGGGGTCAAATGAGTTTCTGGGGTGCAACTGTAATAACAAATTTATTTAGTGCAATTCCTTTAATAGGTGAGGGCATAGTTACTTGGTTATGGGGCGGTTACTCAGTTGACAATCCTACTTTAACTAGATTTTTTACACTCCATTACTTAATTCCTTTTTTGATTTTAGGTCTGGTTGTACTTCACATATGGGCGCTTCATGTTCCTGGAAACAACAATCCAGTTGGAATTGATATTAAAAAACCATCAAAAGATACTGTGCCGTTTCATCCATATATTGTAATAAAAGATGGTTTTGCTTTACTAATGTTTATGATTGTTTTTGCATTTTTTGTTTTTTACACACCAAATATTTTAGGTCATGCAGATAATTATATTGAGGCAAATCCATTAGTTACTCCGGCACACATTGTTCCTGAGTGGTATTTGTTGCCATTTTATGCAATTTTAAGATCAGTCCCGGATAAACTTTTAGGAGTAATTGCAATGCTATCAGCTATTTTGATCTTAGCAGCTCTTCCGTGGTTAGATACGTCGAAAATTAGATCAGCAGTATTTAGACCTTTATATAGACAATTTTATTGGATTCTAGTCGCTGATGTTTTGATTCTTGGTTATGTTGGTGCAATGCCTGCAGAAGGATTGTATCTGTTAGTTGCTAGAGTAGCAACAGCATACTATTTTATACACTTTTTGGTAATATTGCCAGTGTTAGGTTGGAAAGAAAAAACTCTTCCGATCCCATTAAGTATTACCGAGCCAATATTAGGAGGTTCACCTAATTTAGCTACAATAAAGAACAAGGAAAGTTTGAATAATTAAGTGAAAAATTTTTTAAAAATATTTTCATTAATTATTTTATTTTTTGGTCTTTCATTAAGTGCTCAAACTGCAGAAAAGATAGAGTATTTAAAAACTGATTGGAGTTTTAAAGGTCTGTTTGGAAAATTTGATCGTGCTGCACTCCAGAGAGGATATCAAGTCTACACCGAGGTATGTTCTTCTTGCCACTCAATGAAGTATTTAAGTTATAGAAATTTAGCTGAAAAAGGAGGACCAGAATTTAATATAGAACAAGCAAAGGCAATTGCTGCCTCTTTTGAAGTTAAAGATGGACCTAACTCAGATGGTGATATGTTTACTCGTCCTGGACGATTATCAGACAAATTTGTAATGCCATACGACAATATTCAAGCCGCACAAGCAGCAAATGGAGGTGCTTATCCACCAGATATGTCAGTTTTAGTTAAAGCGAGAGGTGGTGGGGTAGATTATATTTATTCTTTACTTCAAGGATATGAAGATCCACCAGTCGGAATTACTTTAGATGATGGGGTTTATTATAATAAATATATGTATGGGAATAAAATTAAAATGGCCAATCAACTATCAGACGGATTAGTAGAATACTCAGACGGCACAAAAGCCACTGTGGAGCAGATGTCAAAAGATGTAACAACATTCTTGATGTGGTCGGCTGAACCTCATTTAGAGTCAAGACACCGAATGGGCTTTAAAGCTATATTGTATTTGATAATTTTAACTATACTGGTTTATTTTAGTATGAAAAGAATATGGTCACGTATTGAAACGGAAGTTTAGAACGTCTCCATCTTTTACTATATAATCCTTTCCTTCTAACCTCATTTTTCCATTATTTTTAGAATTTACCCAACCATCGTTAGAAATGAAATCATCATAGGAAATTGTTTCTGCTCTAATAAAACCTTTTTCAAAATCTGTATGAATTTCTCCTGCAGCTTTAGGGGCAGTGCAATTTTTTTCAATTGTCCAAGCTCTAGTTTCTTCTGGTCCAGAAGTAAAGTATGTATCAAGGTCAAGAATTTCGTATCCTTTCTTAATTAATCTATTTAACCCAGTTTCTTTTAAGCCAATCATTTCCATATAATTTTTTTTCTCATTATTGTTCAATTGATTTATTTGATTTTCTATATCTGCAGAAACTATTAAAGTATTTTCCTTTCCGTACTTTTTAATAAACGATAGCGTATAATTATTTCCATTTTGAACACTTTGTTCATCAACGTTGCATACAAAAATTTTTGGTTTAAGTGATAATAATCCAGATTGATTAAGTTGCTTTTTACTATATTGATTTTGTAAATCATTAAAATTTTTATTATTATTTATACAATCCATAGCTATATCAAGAATTTTGATTTGATCTTCATCTATGTTTTTTTTGTTATTTTTTTCCAATCTTTTTTGAATAGATTCAAGGTCTGCAAGCATCATTTCTGTTTCTATAATTTCTATGTCCCGCACTGGATCAACCGAGGGGTTAACATTCTGAATATCATTAGAATCAAAGCACCTAATCATATGAATAATCGCATCGACCTCTCTAATATGAGATAAGAATTTGTTACCCAAACCTTCACCTTTAGATGCACCTTTAACTAGCCCAGCAATATCAACAAATGAGATAGTGGTATTGATAATCTTTTTTGATTTTGAAATTTTTGCTAAATTATTTAATCTTTCATCGGGAACTATTACAACTCCAATATTTGGATCAATTGTACAAAAAGGAAAATTTGCTGCTTGAGCTTTATTAGAATTTGTTAGCGCATTAAATAGAGTTGATTTACCAACATTAGGTAATCCAACTATCCCACATTTTAAACTCATTATTTGTTGTTAACTGTACTTGAAAATAAATCTAATTTTTTTTCAATCAAAATTGACATTGAATCAATTATGTTATTTGTTATCTGTTCTAATTTGTCAATCTCTTCGTCCTCAAAGTTTTGAAGAACATAATCGGAAATTTCAATATTAGATTTAGGCTTGCCTATTCCTATTCTCACTCTAGAGTAATCTTTTCCGATAAATTTATCAATGGATGCTATACCATTATGACCTGCATCTGATCCACCAAATTTAGCTTTAATTTTTCCAAATTCAATATCAAGATCATCATGAAATACTACAACATTTTCTGCATCTATTTTAAAATACTCCAATAATTCTCTTATACATACCCCTGAATTATTCATAAAAGTAAGTGGTTTAATTGCATAAACTTTTTTTTCAGTTATTGTGCCAGTTGTAAGTAAACCTTTAAATTTTGGTTTTTGTTTAGATAAGCTAAATTTTTTATTTATTGAATCTATAATCTTAAATCCAACATTGTGTCTGTTATTTTCACTATTTGGAGTGGGATTACCTAATCCAACGAATAAAAGCATAATTAATATATTAATTTTTCAAATTGAATAGATTATTTTTTTTCTTCGGAAGGTTTTTTTTCAGAAGATTTTTTATCTTCACCTTCTTTTTTATCACCTTTAGCACCTTCTGTAGTTGATTTTTCACCATCCCCAGCCGCTGCTGCTTCTGTACCTTCAGCACCTTCTGCTCCTTCAGCTCCTTCCGCACCCTCTTCTGCGGTAGGTTTTTCAGGTTCTTTCATAACTGTTGGTGCAGCTAATGTTGCAATAACAAAGTCTCTGCCTTGAATAGTTGGTGTTACCTCTGCATCTAATTTTACAGAGGAGATTTTAAAACTTTCACCTATGTCTATTCCATCTAGATCCAAAGTAATACTCTCAGGTATTTTCTCGCTTGGACATTTTAATTCAACTTTTCTCCTAACTATATTAAGCACCCCACCTCTTTTAAGACCAGGAGATTTTTCATGGTTTATAAAGTTTACTGGAACATCAATTTTAATCTTCACTCCGGGTAATACTCTCAAAAAATCAACATGAGTAGGCTCATCACTTATTATATGGTATTTTACCTCCCTAGGTAAAACTTTTTGAGATTTTCCATTTACGTTTAAAGTGATTATACTTGAGAGAAAATTTTCTTTTTCGATTAAATTTTTAAGAAATTTTTTAGAAATTGAAATTTTTTGGTTTTCCTCTTTCCCGCCATATATAATTGCAGGCACGTTCCCGTTTTTTCTGATCAAATTCAGTTGTCCCTTTGAAGTGTTTTCTCTAATGTTGGCGTCTAATGTATTCATAAAAAATAGTTTTGTAACCGATGTTGGTAAATAATCAAGGTAATTATTTAAATAAATCTGACACAGACGTTGAGTTAGAAATCCTTCTTATAGCTTCACCCATAAGGCCTGAAATTGTTAAAACTTCTATATTTTTAACATTTTTAGTTTTATGTTCATTATCTATTGTGTCTGTAATAACCAAATTTTTTATCACAGATTTTTTAATTTTTCTTACAGCATCACCACTTAATACACCGTGAGTAATATAAACGTAAACTTCTTTTGCTCCTCTCTCTTTTAAAGCTTTTGCCGCATTAATTATTGTGCCTCCAGAATCAATTATATCATCAACAATAATACAAGTTTTTCCTTTTACATTTCCAATTATATTCATGACTTCTGACTGACCTGGCTTCGGTCTTCTTTTATCAACGATCGCAAGTCCAACATTTAAAATTTTTCCAAGTGCTCTGGCTCTTTCTGTCCCTCCCACATCAGGTGCAACACAAATTATATTCTTACTTTTTATTTTTTTCTTTACATGTCTTGCAAAAATAGGTGTTGAAAATAGGTTATCAACTGGAATATCAAAAAATCCTTGAATTTGACCTGCGTGCAAGTCAACAGTTACAACTCTATCTGCACCTGCTTGAGTAATTAAATTTGATACAAGTTTAGCGGAGATAGAAGTTCTTGGAACAACTTTCCGATCTTGTCTTGCATATCCAAAATAAGGGATAACAGCAGTTATATTTTTTGCAGATGATCTTTTTAAAGCATCAATACAAAGCAATAACTCCATTAAGTTATCATTGGCTGGAGATGAAATTGATTGAATTATAAAGATACTATTTCCTCTAATATTTTCATTTATTTCTATATAAATTTCACCATCAGCAAATTTTTTGATACTTGAATTTACTAGTTTAGTTTTAAGATATTTTGAAATTTTCTTACTTAAAGATTTATTACTATTTCCTGTTAATAATTTCATTGAAAAGTTTAATTAATCATAATTATTGAAATATTTCTACCATAATCATCATGTTTTAATTTTAAAGCACGTCTGGCACTAAAAAAATTATTTTTATTATCAAAAGTATTAATATTAATGTGGTCAATTTTTGTTATTTTGTTGAATTTGAGTTGCGATTTTACGTATCTTGGCAAATCAAAATAAAATTTATTTTTCCTTTTTTCAAAGAATTTCTTATTTTTTTTAGTCTTTTTCATAAATTTTTTGAAAAAATCAATTTTAACTTCGTAGCTTTTTTGACTAATTGAAGGACCAATTACTGCAAAAATATTTTTTTGTTTACTGCCTTTTTTTATCATGAAAGATATTACTTTGCTTATAATATTTTTATAAGCACCTTTCCAACCAACATGTATTGCTGCTATAATTTTAGAGATATTATCATAAACTAAAATTGGTGCACAATCTGCAGTCAAAACTCCTATAGGCAATTTCTTTTGGTTTGTTATTAATGCATCAGCTTTAAATTTTTTTTTCTTTATCTTTTCACTCTTGTCAATGAAGATATATTTATTGCTATGTATTTGATTAAGCAAAAGAACACTTTTACTTTTTTTACTAATTTTATTTTTAACAATCTTTAAATTTTTTCTCACATTTGATATTTTATCTTTTGATCCAGGACCACAATTCAGACTATGATAGATCCCTAAAGATTTTCCACCTTTTTTGTTAAAAAACCCATGACTAATATCTTTAAATTTTTTAAGTATTTTTGATTTAATCACTCTTAAAATCCTAATTTAAATTTATTTTTTTTATTCTTAATAAATAACACTTTGAAAAGACCACCCATTTGTTTTTTATCAATTAACCTTGATAATCTATAGTAAACATCTGCTTTTTTGAGAAATGAGAGGTTTTTTGATATTATTTCTGCTCTTCTATTAATGCCAATTTTAGTTAAAAATTCACCTTGATTTGTAGTAATTGCCTCTAAGTGGTTAATTTTTTGAATAATATTTTTAAATAAATAAAAACTTATATTGTGAGTAATATCAGAATTTCCAAAATTTTTTAAAACGTTTGAATATTTTTGCCCTGAAATAGCCTGAAGTGTATTTTTCATTCTTTCCTCAAAATACCCGTAATCAATTATTAATGCTCCACCTTTATATTTTTTAATTATTTTGCAAACATTTTTGAGATAATTTACGCTATTTTGGGAGTATTCAATAAAATTTTGTTTATGACTTATATTGTATTTAATCTTTTTTTCAAATTTTTTTATATCAATTTTTTTATTAAAAAAAAAAAAATTTTTTTTATTTTCCATATTAACATATCTTTCAAACCAGGAGCCATCTAACTTAAGAAATTGTTTAATTGGAATTGAGTCAAAAAATTCATTTGCAATGAAAATTGTAGGATATTTTTTGATTTTATTAATTTTTGAAATCCAACTTACATTATTTTTTTTTAACTTCATTTTTTGAATTTTTATAAGTTTAATACTTTTTTCATGAATATATATGTTGCAGGTGTTAAAGAATTCTGGAAAATTTTTGAAACTTTGTATGAGAATTTTCATCATTTCACCATTACCAGCACCCAGTTCAACTAAATTAAAATTTTTAGGAGATCCTATGTTTTGCCAAAAACTTAAGATCCATATTGCAATCATCTCTGAAAATAATATTGAAATGTTTGGCGCTGTTATATAATCACCCTTTTTTCCAAAAGGATCTTTATTCATATAATATCCAGTTTTTTTATTATAAAGTGCTTTATTAATATACTGGTCTAATGGAATCTTAGTTTTTCTTTTTAATTTCATAATTCTTGATTACTAAATAAATACCAACAATAAAAAAAATTAAGCAAAAAGTTTGACCCATGGTAAGATTGTAAACTATGTAGCCTAATTGTTCGTCCGGAACTCTATAAAATTCGATTATAAATCTAAATAACGAGTAAAAAGTTATGAAAATACCGGAAATAACACCCGCATAATTTAAAAAACCTTTATTTCTAAAATAAATTAAGACTAAAAATAAAATTAAACCCTCAAATGTAGCTTCATATAATTGTGATGGGTGTCTCGATAAATTATCAATTTGAATAAATTTTACTCCCCATGGTAGGTTGGTGGGTATTCCGTATAACTCAGAGTTTATAAAATTAGATATTCTTCCAAAAAATATACCAACAGGAGATACAATTGAAACTATATCTAGGTATTCTAATGGATTATGATTATTTTTTTTTGCAAACCAGATTGTTACTAAAATAATTCCTAGTAAACCACCATGGAAAGACATTCCGCCTTGCCAAATTTTCAGTATATCTAAAGGATTACTTAAATAGTATTCAAAATTGTAAAAAATTACATAACCAATTCTTCCACCAATAATTATTGCTAAAATTACATGTGTCAAATAATCATCAAATTTTTCTTTTATCTCTAGTTTTAAGATAAAAAATTTTTTACTCAAAAACCATCCAAGTAAAATGCCCAGTACATAGGATAATGAATACCATCTAATTTCTAAAGTAAAAATTTGAATTGCAACTGGGTCAAAATTATTAATTAACATTTCTAATAATAATTATAAACTTAATTTTTAAAAAGTAATTATAAATGTATGAAAAATTCAAAGTTTGTTTTTGATAAGCTTACAAAACTATTTGAGCAAGGAATGCTTTCTTCTAGAGATCTTTCCAATGAATTGTTAAGTATATTGAAATCTAAAAGGGACGAGTTTGTCTTTAGACTTAAATTAACAAGTAAGGATGAATTTGAGGTATTATCTAAAAGAGTTGAAAATTTAGAAAAAAAAATTAATAAATTAAATCCGAAAAAAAAAGTGAAATCTAGAAAGGCAAAAAAATCTTAACAGCAAGTCCGTTCATTTTAGATTTTTCTAACATTATATTTCCACCATGTGATCTGATTATATCAGATGCTATAGATAGGCCTAAACCAACACTAGATTTTGAATCGGCTCGACCTTTATTAATTTTATAAAACGGTTTAAAAACATTTTGATATTCACTTTCGGGTATACCAGGGCCGTCATCTTCAACTTTTATAAAAAGACTATTATTTTTTTTGTTAAGTTCTATGTTTACTTTATTTCCATATTTGATTCCATTATCAATCAAATTGTTAATACATCTTTTAATTAAGTTTTTTCTTCCATTAAAATAAACTTTGGGTAATATATTTGAAGATATATTTTCTTTATTATATTTTTTACTCACATCATTTAATAAATCAGTTAAGCTAAACATTTCATCTTTTTCTTGGAACGAAGATTTAGTAAACTGAAGATATTCATTAAGCATTTTCTCCATTTCATTAATATCCTCAGTTAACTTATCAGCTAATTCTTTATCTTTTATAAAAGCAATTTGTAATTTCATTCTAGTTAATGGAGTTCTCAAGTCATGACTAATTCCGGATAGCATTTCAGACCTTTGATTTAAATGTCTAATTATTCTTTTACGCATTTTATCGAATTCATAACCTGCTTTTCTAATCTCTGATGCTCCTGAAGGCTTAAACTCTTCAATTTCCTCACCTTTACCAAATTTTTCTGCAGCTCTTGCAAGATTGGTAATTGGTCTAGTCTGATTTTTTAAAAATATTAATGAGATAAAAACCATTATTAATGCTGGGACAGTTATCCATAATGCAAAAATCCTTGCTGATGAACTTGTTATTCTGTCTTTATGTATTAAAAATTTAAAATAACCAGTCTTGTATTTAATTCGAATATCAATTAATTCTTTATAATTAGTAGTATCGAACCAAAAATTATCTAATTTGAATCTTGATTTTAATTCTCTTCGTAAAGTTCTATCAATAGGACTAAACCACCTTTCATTATATTTAAATTCAAAATCTTGATCAGAAATAAACTCAAAACTTAGGTCTTGATAAACAGAAAAGAGATTTTTTATTTCTGCTTTATCATATTTATCATTATTATAAAATTCTAAGAATGTACTTATTTCATTGACAAGCGCTCTTGTCATACCTTTAGTTGTTTTTATCCAAAGACTATCAAAAAAAACAATAGTTATAACAAGCTGTAATACTAATACTGGAACTGCAACTATTAATAATGCTCGATAGAATAAACTTTTTGGAAGAATATTTTTCAAAAATTTATTCAATCCAGAGAACATAACCAGCTCCTCTAATTGTTTGAAGGAATTTTGGACTCTTTGGATTTACTTCAATTTTTTTTCTTAATCTTGTTATTATCACATCTATAGATCTTTCTTTATCAAGATTAATTAATAAACCAATATCCTCCCTTGCAAAAGTTTTTCCGGGATTGTTTATCATTTTTTCTAAAATAATTTTTTCTGTGTTGTTAATTTTAAACTCTTTATTATTTTTTGAAATTATCAGTTTATTTAAATCAATCTTAATATCATTAAACTGAATTACTCTTTTTTGACTAATCTTTTTTGTTTTATTTAATATATTCTGTATTCTTAAGATTAATTCTTTTGGTTCAAAAGGCTTTGGAAGATAATCGTCAGCTCCAACCTCAAGTCCCTTAATTCTTTCATCTGGTTCACCTTTTGCAGTCAAAAGAATTATTGGAGTCTCTAAATATTTTCTGTGTTCATCAATAAAATCCAAACCACTTTTTCCTGGCATCATTATATCTAGTATTATCAAGTCAAACTTAATAATCTTAATTTTTTTTGATGCATCCTCAGCATTCTTAGCAGTAGTAACTAGAAAATTATTTTCAATTAGATATTTTTTTACTAGTGTTCTAATTCCATCATCATCATCTACAACTAATATGTGAGCTATAAATTTATCCATTAATTATCTTTCTTAATACATTATCAAAATTAATGACCTCTTCTGAGGAAGAATTTAGAAGAGCGTTATAAATTCTTTTCTTTTGTAGTACAAAAATTTCATCAAATATTTTTTTGCCTTTTTGATTTAAAAACATATGCTTAACTCTTGTATCTTTGTCATTCTTTTTAAATATGATTATTTCTAACTTAATTAAATCTTTTAAAACTCTATTGAGGCTTTGTTTAGTGATTTTCAATTTTTTAAGTAATTCAGATATTGAAATTCCTTCGTACATAGAAAGCAGATGAATTACTTTTTGATGAGCTAAGCCAATTGAATATTTATCAAGAATTTTTTTAGAATCTGAAAAAGTTTCCCTATAACTAATGAATAATTTTTCAATTAAATCTTTCAATTGATCATCTTTTAGATATAAAAGTTCTTTCATTATAGGTAAGTTATATTGACATATTATAGATACAAAGATATTTTTTGTTAATAATTTTTTTTAATATTTCAAAAAATGATACCTTACGATAAAAGATCAGGCAAAATATGGTACAATGGCGATTTAGTTGATTGGTCGGATGTAAAAGTGCATGTACTAAGTCATGGATTACATTATGCTAGCTGTGTATTTGAAGGTGAAAGAGTGTACGATGGCTCAATATTTAAACTTGAAGAACATACATCAAGGTTATTTCATTCTGCTAGAAGAATGGGTTTTGAAATTCCTTATAGTGAAGATGAAATCAATAAAGCAAGTAAAAAAATAATTTTAACACAAAAAGTTGAAAATGGTTATGTAAGGCCTGTGGCATGGAGAGGAAGTGAGATGATGGCAATTTCTGCACAACAAACCAAAATACATGTTGCAATAGCTACATGGGAGTGGGGATCTTATTTTGATCCTAAATTAAAGATTGAAGGTATTAGATTAAATATTTCTAGTTGGAGAAGACCAGCTCCTAATACAATACCTTGGGATACTAAAGCATCTGGATTATATATGATATGTACTCTTTCCAAACATGAGGCTGAAAAGCAAGGATATACAGATTCACTTATGCTTGATCATGAGGGAAATATTGCAGAGGCAACAGGTGCAAATATTTTTTTTAAAGATAAAAATGGAGAATTGCACACTCCTATACCTGACTCATTTTTAGATGGTATTACAAGAAGAACAGTAATTGAAATAGCTAAATCGAAAAATATAAAAGTTCATGAAAGAAAAATTAGTCCTGAAGAGCTTAAAAACTTTGGAGGATGTTTTTTAACAGGTACCGCAGCTGAAGTAACCCCTGTTTCTTGCATAGCTGAAAATCAATTTCACGTGTGTAAAATGATAATTGATTTAAATGAAAGTTATCAAGCTTTAGTTAAGAAAAAAAAAGCAGCTTAGTCTTTACTATCTTCAGAAATTGCATGATCAATTCCTTTTCTCATATACTCATATCCTGTAAAGAGTGTTAGTGCAGCAGAGAGCCACAAAAGAATAATGCCTATTGTCTGAGCGTTATAGTCTTGAAAATTTATTATTTTATTTCCAGTATCACCAGAAAGTAAGAGTGCGATAGAAATCATTTGTAAAACAGTTTTCAATTTTGCAAGATTAGAAACTGGAAGTTTAATTTTACCTTTCGCAAGAAATTCTCGAAGCCCAGAAATTAAAATTTCTCTAGTTAAAATTATTATTGCCGCTATAACTTCATAATTTCTTATTGTTCCATCCATAACTAAAAGTATCAGAGCAGTTGCAACTATAATCTTATCTGCAATTGGGTCCAATAATTCACCTAGCTTTGACTCTTCTCCTAAAAATCTAGCCAACATTCCATCAAGAAAATCTGTGAATGATGCAACAATGAATAGAATTAAAGCAGTTAAATCTCCATAAAAACCAGGTAAGTAAAAAGCTAATACAAAAAAAGGTACTATTAAGATCCTACCGACTGTTAATATATTTGGTATTTTTCTAAGCATTTTTTTTATTCATGAAAGAAATTATATATCTTATTTGCAACTTTTTCCTCAACACCTTCTACCGATTTAATTTCATCCAAGCTAGCGGACTCTACAGCTCTTGCTGAGCCAAAATGGTTTAATAGAGCTCTTTTTCTGATGGACCCTATGCCCTCAATTTGATCAAGTAAAGATTTACTAATCCCTTTTTTTCTTTTAGCTCTATGAGCACTAATTGCAAATCTATGCGACTCATCTCTTATTCTTTGAAGAAAGAAGAGAGTAGGATCATTTTTTGTGAATTTAAAATCTTTACCATTATGGAAAAAAGTTTCATTGCCGCTATTTCTCTGTTTTCCTTTAGCTATAGCTACTATAGGCAAATCATGAAGGCCTAGTTCATTAAGTGTTTCTCTTGCAGCAGAGTATTGACCTTTTCCACCATCAATCAGAACTAGATCAGGAAAAGTTAGATAATTGTCTTTTTCTTGGATTGCTCTTTTGAACCTTCGATTAAGTACTTCTCGCATCATACCATAGTCATCTTGTTCATTTTTTTGTATTTTGATATTAAATTTTCTATATCTTTTTTTAATAAACCCCTCATCTCCATAAGCAATTAAAGCGCCAACACTATTTGTTCCTTGAATATGACTATTATCATAAACTTCAATCAAATTTATATTTGTTTCTAGATTAAATTTACTCACAACAGCATCAAATAATTCTTTATTATTCTGACTTTCATAAAGCTTTCTATTCAAGCTTTCTTTTGCATTTTTAATTGCTTGATTTACAACTCTTAATTTTGATCCTTTTTTTGCTATAGAAATATTTATTTGCTTTTCTTCTTTTTGAGAAAGGGTTTTTTCAATCAAAATTTTTTCTTTTATTTCTTCAGATAATATTATTGATGAAGGGACGCTTTTATTCTCATAAAATTGAGAAACAAAAGAATTTAATATATCAGTTAATTTTTCGTCGGGATCATGTTTTGGAAAGAAAGCTTGATTACCCCAATTCTGTTTTGAGCGATAAAAAAAGACTTGAATGCAAGTTTTACCAGACTCTTTATAGCCAGCAATTACATCGGCCTCAATTAAATTTGCTTCGTTTATTCTTTGGGACGATTGAATGATATTTAAAGATTTTATTCTATCTCTTAAAATTACTGCTTTTTCAAAATCTAAATCATTACTAGCTTTTTCCATTTGGTCTGAAAGACTTTTTTGTATTTTTCTTGATTTTCCAGATACAAATTCAATCGCATCATCGACTGTTTTTTTATATTCATTTTTTTCTATGTATCCAACACATGGACCAGAACATCTTTTTATTTGATATAAAATACAAGGTCGCTCTCTATTTTTAAAAACTGTGTCATCACAAACTCTCAAATGAAAAATTTTTTGTATCATTTTTATAGTCCAATTTGCAGATCCAGCAGATGCAAAAGGTCCAAAATAAAAACCTTCTTTCGTTTTTTTTCCTCTATGTCTTTTTATTTGCGGCCATTTATCTTTGTTTCCAATAAAAATAAATGGAAAAGACTTATCATCTCTCAATAAAATATTAAATTTTGGTTTGTACTTTTTGATTAAATTCGCCTCAAGAAGTAAGGCCTCGCTTTCATTTGATGTAGTTGTTATTTCAAGCCTTCTTGTTTGAGATAACATTCTTTCAGTTCTTATAATATGATTTTTTTCTGCTACATAACTTTTAAGTCTATTAGGTAAATTTTTTGCTTTACCCACATAGAGAATATCCCCTTTGTCGTTTAACATCTGATAAACACCAGGAAGTTTAGGAATTAGAGGTAGTTCTTTTTTTATTACTTCTTTACCAATTTCAGAACTAATCATGACTTCTTTTTTTTGTAATTTGTATACCAACAGATGAACATTGTTTTAAAATTTCTAATTTTTCAATTTTAAGCATTATTTTACCTATTCTCTTATCTTTAAAAAGTTCATCGAAGACTGCTTCGGCTAATGTTTCCAAGAAATTATAGTGTTTCTTTTTAATAAGTTTTTTTATTAATTTTACAATAGTTGCATAATTTACGATTGATCTAAGATCTTTATCATTTGAAGGTTTTTTATCTTGATAATCAATTTCTAAGCTAAATTTTACCCTTTGTGCTTTCTCTTTCTCAAAATCATAATATCCAAGTTTTAAATCAAGAATTAATTCATTTATGAGAATTTTTTTCTCGTAATTAAATAAACTTTTGTTTTTGTCTATTTTTACAACTTTGAGATTATTTTTTTTCATTCTTTGCCTTTAATTATATCTGGTGTCTGCCAATTTAAGCTTTGCCCACTATCTATTGCCAAAATTTGACCTGTAATAGAGCTGTTTTTAATAAAAAAGTCAACTGCATTACAAATCTCATCAACATCAACTTGTTGTTTGAGTGGTGTAGCTAAATATTGATTTTTGAAATGTTTTTCAGTTTGCCTTTTATTTTTGATTGTCGGTCCAGGTGCTATCCCATTAACTCTTATGTTAGGTGAAAGGCTCATCGCACTAGTTTTAGTTAAAGTATAAAGGCCAGTTTTACTTAATGTGTATGAAAAAAAGTATGGAGTAAGCTTAAATACTCTTTGATCAATTATATTGATAATATTGTTATTTTTGCCTCTGACATTTTTTGAAAACTCTTTTGATAAAAGAGCAGGAGCTTTAAGATTTGTAGAAATATGTTTTTCCCAGCTTTTAGATGTAAAATTTTCTAATTTATCATTTTCAAATAATGAGGCATTATTTATCAAGCAGTCAAAAAATTTCATTTTTAATTTTGAGAATTTAATAATTTTAATGATATCTTTTTCCTTATTAAGATCTCCTTTAACTAAATAAATTTTTGTTCCATAATTTTGAAGTTTTTTCTTAAGATTTTCAGCTTTTGTTTTAGATTTATGGTATTGAATTACAATTTGCTTATTTGGACCTGATAATTTTTCAGCTATAGCAGCACCAATTCTTGTTGCCCCACCAGTAATAATTATCCTCTGTGCTTCCATTTTTTATCTCTTTTTTTTGTAACTTTAGTACCCGGCATGCCCATTGTCGATCTACCTTTTGGATAAAGTTTATTTTTAACGTCATATTGTCTTATTTTTGGGTTTAATGTGATTTCTAATTCAGTACTTTCTAACTTCCTTATTTCATCTCTAATTTTGGCTGCTTCTTCAAATTCCAAGTTAGAAGCTGATTCTTTCATTTTTTTATCGAGTGCTTTTAAGTGTTTCTTAAGATTTCCTCCAACATTAGATCCTTCACTAATTTTTACATAATCTTTTTCGTAAACACTTTCTAAAATATCATTAATTTCTTTTTTAACTGTCTTAGCGTCAATTTTATTTTTTTTGTTATACGCTAATTGAATTTTTCTTCTTCTTTCAGTTTCTTGAATTGCTTTTTTAATACTCCTCGTTTCTTTATCAGCATAAAGAATAACTTTTCCATCCACATTTCTAGCAGCTCTTCCTATAGTTTGAATTAGTGAAGTCTCAGATCTTAAAAAGCCTTCTTTATCAGCATCTAAAATTCCAACTAAAGCACATTCAGGTATGTCTAATCCCTCTCTCAATAAATTAATTCCAACTAAAACATCAAAGACACCCATTCTTAAATCTCTCATGATTTCTATTCTTTCAAGTGTGTCTATATCTGAATGGAGGTACCTTACTTTTACTCCATTTTCATGAAGGTATTCTGTTAAGTCTTCTGCCATTTTTTTTGTTAAAGTTGTAACCAAAACTCTATGATTATTTTCAATTACTTTTTTACATTCATGCATTAAATCATCTACTTGGTTTTTAGCGGGTCTTATTTCTACAGGTGGATCAATTAACCCCGTAGGTCTAATTACTTGATCTATAAACTTACCTTTTGTTTGCTCTAATTCCCAAGGACCAGGAGTTGCAGAAACAAATACTGTTTGAGTTCTCATCAGATCCCATTCTTCAAATTTTAAAGGTCTGTTATCCATACAAGATGGAAGCCTGAAACCATATTCAGCTAAAGTACTTTTTCTAGACCTATCTCCTTTGTACATTCCATTTAGTTGAGGAACAGTTACATGACATTCATCAACAAAAATTAAAGTATTATCTGGAAAGTATTCAAATAGAGTGGGTGGAGGTTCTCCTGGCTTTCTTCCAGATAAAAATCTTGAATAATTTTCAATACCAGCACATGAACCAGTAGCTTCAATCATTTCAAGATCAAATTTAGTTCTTTCTTCTAATCTTTGAGCTTCAAGTAATTTATTTTCTGCCCTATGTTTTTTAAGCGTTATCTCCAATTCTTTTCTAATATTTATGATAGCTTGTTCTACAGTTGGTTTTGGAGTTATGTAGTGACTATTTGCATAAACTTTAACTAAACTTAGTTCTCTTACTTGATCACCTGTAAGTGGATCAAATTCTTCAATTTTTTCTAGTTTATCTCCAAACAAACTTAGTCTCCAAGCTCTATCCTCTAAATGAGATGGAAATATTTCTAAATATTCTCCACGAGCTCTAAATGTACCTCTGTAAAAATTTTGATCATTACGTTTATATTGTAAAGCAACTAGGGATTTTATTATTTGTTCTCTATTGTAATCATAATTTTTTTGGAGAGTTAAAGTCATTTTACTATAAGCTTCAACTGATCCTAATCCGTAAATACAAGATACGCTGGCAACAATTAATACATCATCTCTTTCTAGCAAAGATCTTGTTGCAGAGTGCCTCATTCTATCTATTTGTTCATTAATAGATGCTTCTTTTTCAATATATGTATCTGATCTGGGGACATAGGCTTCAGGTGTATAATAATCATAATAAGATACAAAATATTCAACCGCGTTATCTGGAAAAAATGTTTTCATCTCACCATATAGCTGTGCAGCAAGAGTTTTGTTTGGAGCTAAAATTAATGCCGGTCTATTAGTTGCTTCAATTACCTTTGCCATTGTGAAAGTTTTTCCTGAACCAGTCACTCCAAGTAATACTTGATTAAATTCTTCTTTATTTGCTCCTTTAACTAATTTTTTTATAGCTTCTGGCTGATCACCTGCAGGCTTAAAATCTGATTTAATTTTAAATTTTTTACCACCTTCAAGTTTTCCACTAATTTTAGGATTTTTGCTCTGGATATCTGTAATTAAATCTTGATAAGTATTTTCCATATATTAAAGAACGTAGTAGAATTAATTTATATTTCAATGAGCATAATATCAGACAATTTAAAAAGAATTAAACCATCACCAACTATTGCTGTAACTCAAAAAGCAAGAGAACTTAGGGCAGCTGGAAAAGATGTGATTGGTTTGGGAGCTGGTGAGCCAGATTTCGACACCCCAGACAATATTAAAGATGCAGCTATTCAGGCTATCAAAGATGGTGATACAAAATATACTGCAGTTGATGGAACTCCTGCTTTAAAAAAAGCAATAGTTGAAAAGTTTAAAAGAGAAAACAATTTAAATTTCAATATTGATCAAATTACAGTTGGGACTGGTGGCAAACAAGTTCTATACAATACTTTCATGGCAACTTTGAATAAAGGTGATGAGGTAATAATTCCAGCACCTTTTTGGGTTTCATATCCTGATATGGTTTTATTAGCTGGAGGAAAACCAAAAATAGTAAAATGTGATGAAAGAGATGGTTTTAAATTGACTGCTAAAAAACTCCAAAAAGCAATTTCAAAAAAAACAAAATGGTTGATTTTAAATTCTCCATCAAACCCAACTGGAGCTGGTTATACTAAAGACGAAATTGAGGATTTGGCAAAAATATTAGTTAAAAATAAAAAAATTCATATTTTAAGCGATGATATTTATGAACATATCAAATACGATAATTTTAATTTTTTTACAATTGCTCAAATATCAAAGTTAAAAGATAGGACCCTAACAATGAATGGGGTCAGTAAATCTTACGCTATGACTGGATGGAGAATCGGTTATGCAGCTGGTCCGAAAGATATAATTAAGGCAATAGGTAAAATTCAATCTCAATCGACTTCAAACCCTTCCTCCGTAAGCCAAGCTGCTGCAGTTGAGGCATTAAATGGTTCACAAGATTTTATTCAAGAAAGATCTAATGCATTTAAAAAAAGAAGAGATTTTGTAGTACAAAGTTTAAATAACATTGATGGAATAAGTTGTTTAACTCCAAACGGAGCATTTTATGTGTTTCCAAGTTGTAAAGGTTTGCTAAATAAAAAAACTAAATTGAAAACAGATAGTGATTTTGTTCAAAAATTACTTGAAAAAGAGAATGTTGCGGTAGTTCAAGGATCAGCTTTTGGTTTAGACGGATATTTTAGAATTTCTTATGCCACATCAATGGAAAATTTACAAAAAGCAATGGATAGAATTAAATCTTTTTGTGAAAATTTAAATTAGTGAGACAAAAATTTTTCAGCCTCTAAGGCAGCCATACATCCCATGCCAGCTGCAGTAACTGCTTGTCTAAATGTTTTATCTTTAACATCTCCAGCAGCATAAACACCTGGAATATTAGTTTCTGTTGAGTCTGGTTTCGTTATTAAATAACCTTCCTTATCCATATTAAGTTGATCTTTAAACAAGTGAGTTGCAGGATCATGGCCAATAGCTATGAATACACCATCTAATTTTATTTCATCTATTTTGTTTGTTTTAACATTTTTTACTTTAATTCCTTTTACATTTTTTGGATCTTTATCTCCTATTACGTCCTCAACAACTGTATCCCATATGATTTCTATTTTTTTGTTTTCCATAAGTTTTTTTTGAAGCATTTTTTCAGCTCTCAAACTATCTCTCCTATGAATTAATTTAACTTTGGACGCAAATTTTGTAAGAAACATTGCTTCCTCAACAGCTGCGTTACCTCCACCAACAACAGCAACTTCCTTATCTTTAAAGAAAAAACCATCACATGTTGCACACGCTGATACACCAAATCCTCTAAACTCTTGCTCAGATTTAATATTTAACCATCTAGCTTGGGCACCTGTAGAAACTATTATACTATCAGCGGTATATTTTTGACCAGTGTCACCCATAGCTTCAAAAGGTGTTGTTTTTAAATTTACTGAACTGATATGATCTTCAATCATTTCTGTTCCAACAGCTTTTGCTTGTTCTTTCATTTGATCCATAAGCCATGGACCTTGAATAACATCAGCGAATCCAGGAAAATTTTCAACGTCTGTTGTTGTGGTTAATTGGCCTCCAGGCTCTGATCCATAAACTAAAATTGGATTTAACATCGCTCTCGCTGCATAAACTGCAGCGGTGTATCCAGCAGGACCAGATCCAATTATTAACACTTTTGTGTGTTTAGTTGGATTTTGACTCATATGAAAGCTATATAGTGATAAATGACTAAATTAAAAGGTTTATTATTGACCGAGGGCATGCATGGTATGATTAGCCAAGTCGAAGGGCTTGCTAAAGCTCTTAAACTTGAATTTATACACGAGAAAATTGAACTAAATAATTTTTGGAAAATGATTCCTCCAAAATTAACACCTGTTAAAGATTTTGTTTTCAAAAATGATATTAAAAAAAAATTCAATGTAGTAATTTCATGTGGAAGAAAAAGTGTAATTCCATCAATTTTTTTAAAAAAAAGATTTGGAAACAAAATAATGAATATTCATATTCAGGATCCAAAAGTATCATTAAATAATTTTGATTTCATTGTTGCGCCAGAACATGATAGTCTTGAGGGTACAAATGTTTTAAAAAGCAAAGGTGCGATTCATTATCTTACCGAAAAAGAGTTGGATGAAAACATTGATTATTTAAAACCTCAAATAAAAAAAGAAAAAGTAATAGCGTTTATTGTTGGAGGGCCAAATAGGTATTACAATTTTAATGATGAAATAATTGAAAAAATTTTTGTTAAAACTAAAAAAAATTTTGTTGATCAAGGTCACCAGCTGATTTTTATACCCTCAATGAGAACACCACAAAGAATAATTGAAAAAGCACAAAGTTTTTTTGATGATAATCAAATTATAATTACAGATATTGATAAGAAAGCCTATTTGTCGTCACTCAAGATAGCTAATCATATTATTGTAACTTGTGACTCTACTTCTATGATATCTGAAGCAGCTATGACAGGTAAACCTATATATGTGGCTCAAATGCCAGCTATAAAAAAAAATATTCGTTTCCAAAAATTTTTTGAACTTTTTAAATCCTTAAATATAATTAAAAATCTAGAAGATAACGTAGAAGAGTGGACTTATAAAAAACTTAATGAAACTGATCGAATATCGGGATATATAGAGAAACAATTTAAAGATTATGACTTTTCTTAATTCTATATTGAAAAAATCAAAGAAGTATGAATATCCGTTTAATCACTGGGAATATAATAATGCTTTAAGTGAAGAAGCAATCAAAGAAATAGAGAGTGCAGATATTCCCGATGTAAGTAAACACAATCTAAATTATGATGGCACTAGAGCGATTGATGGTGGGGCTGCAGAATTTAGGGAAGGTATAGCCTCAGGTGGTAAGGCAATAAAATTTAGATGTTTTGTTACTAAAGAAAATGCTTCTCAATTTCCAAATTTAGTAAAATTTATCAATGAACTTCAATCTAAAGAAACATGTGAAACGATTTCAAAAATGATTAACAAAGATTTATCTGGTTCATATGTAAGACTCGAAGTCATATGTGATCGTGAAGGTTTTTGGTTAAAGCCGCATTGTGATATTAAAGAAAAATTAATGTCAGGACTTATTTTTGTTAACAATGCAAATGAGTCAGAAGATTTAGGTACTGATTTTTATAATGAAAAACTGCAAAAAGTTAAAACAGTTCCCTACAAACATAATTATGGTTACTTATTCACAAGTGGTCCAAATACATGGCACGGTATGGAAAAAAAAAAAATTGTTAAAGAAAGAAGATGTATTCAAGTCAATTATGTTACATTTAAGACTGATTGGAAAGTTGACTAAATATTTTGAAGTGGCGTAATTTCTAATTTTTTTGTTTTAAGTGATTTAATACCCTCTATACACGCAAGAGCAGTTGACATATTTGTGCAGTATGGCACTTTATTTTTAAGTGTTGCTCTTCTTAATGCTATAGCATCGTTTAATCTATGCTCTGTGTTACCTCCACCAGTATTAATTACTAGAGCTATTTTTTTTGAGTCTAGGACATCAACGATATGAGGTGACCCACTACTTACTTTATTAATGATTTTACATTTCATGCCATGTTTTTGAATATATTCTGCAGTTCCTTTTGTGCCACACAAATTAAATTTTAATTTAATAAGTTTTTTTGCAAGTTCTATTCCTTCATCTTTATGAGAGTTTTTTAATGATAAAAAAGCTAGTCCTTTAGTAGGCAATGAATTAGATGACGCTATTTGGCTTTTTGCGTATGCCATTCCAAAATTTTTGTCAAATCCCATAACTTCCCCGGTTGATTTCATTTCTGGACCTAATAATAAATCACTATTAGGAAATTTATTAAAGGGGAAAACTGCTTCTTTTACAGCAAACATACCTTTTGATTTGTCTCTTAAATCGAATTTTGATAATCTTTCACCAGCCATAACTCTCGAGGCTATTTTTGCTAAAGGTAATCCTTTTGCTTTTGAGACAAAAGGAACTGTCCTACTTGCTCTTGGATTTACCTCAATTACAAAAATTTCATCTTTTTTAATTGCAAATTGAACATTCATAAAACCTTTTACTTTTAGAGCTAACGCTAAACTTTTTGTCTGTTTCTCAATTTCTTTTAGTAAAAAAGGTTTTATTGAAACAGGAGGTAAGCTACAAGCTGAGTCTCCAGAATGAATTCCTGCTTCCTCAATATGTTGCATTATTCCGGCCACATGTACTATTTTACCATCTGATATAGCATCAACATCTACTTCCATTGCATGATCAATAAATTTATCGATAAGAATTGGATTTTTTTCCGCTGCCTTAAATGCTTCCTCTACAAAATTTTTAAGCTGACTTTTTTCATAAACAATTTCCATTGCTCTTCCTCCAAGAACATAAGAAGGTCTAACCATTAAAGGCAAACCTATTTTCTCAGATATTTCAATTGCCTGCTTGAAAGTTTTAGCTATTCCACTTTCAGCTTGATTTAAATCTAATTTTTCTAATAGTCTCCTAAATCTATCTCTGTCCTCCGCCAGATCAATAGATGAGTATTGAGTTCCTAAAATTGGAAGATGGTTATCATATAAAAATTTGGCTAATTTAATTGGCGTTTGACCACCAAATTGTGTGATGATGCCGACTAAATTTCCTTTATCTTTCTCTCTTTTTATGATGTTAAAAACATACTCTTCTTTTAAAGGTTCAAAATACAACCTATCACTTGTGTCATAATCTGTTGATACAGTTTCAGGATTACAATTCACCATTATAGTCTCAAACCCAGCTGACTTTAAGGCAAAACTTGCCTGACAACAGCAATAATCGAATTCTATTCCTTGTCCTATTCTATTAGGCCCACCTCCTAATATTATAATTTTTTTCTTAACCGAAGGGTCAGCTTCACACTCTGAATTTATTGAAAAATTTCTTTGATATGTAGAGTACATATATGGTGTAAAGGATTTAAACTCTGCTGCACAAGTATCAACTTTTTTAAATACAGGTAAAATCTTAAGTGCAGTTCTTTTTTTTCTAACAATATCTTCAGGTAAATTTGATAGTTCAGAAAGTTTTTTATCTGAAAAACCTATTGATTTTATTTGGTTAAAATCATTATAATTTTTAGGTAATCCGTTATTTTTGATCTTAATTTCTTTATCTATTATTTCTTTAATTTGATTTAAGAACCACGGATCAATTTTTGACAAATTATAAATTTTTTTTAGGTTTATTTTTTTTCTCATCGCCTCAGCAACAAGTAAGATTTTATTTGGTATATTTTCTCTAAGTTTTTTCTCAATTTGTCTTTTATTCAGATTAAATATTCTGTCTAATCCTGAGAAACCAGTTTCTAGAGAAACTAATGCTTTTTGAAGAGACTCTTTAAAGTTTCTTCCAATTGCCATTGCCTCCCCCACTGATTTCATTGATGTACCTAGAATAGATGGAGAAGTTGAAAATTTTTCAAATGTAAATCTTGGAATTTTAGTCACTACGTAATCTATACTTGGCTCAAATGATGCTGGAGTAACTTTGGTAATTTCATTTTTTAATTCATCTAATGTATAGCCAACTGCTAGTTTAGCAGCAACTTTCGCAATCGGAAAACCCGTTGCTTTTGATGCAAGTGCTGATGATCTTGATACTCTTGGGTTCATCTCAATTATAACCATTCGACCATTTTTAGGATTTATTGCGAATTGAACATTTGAACCTCCAGTCTCTACTCCAATTTTTCTGAGACATGCAATAGAGGCATTTCGCATGACTTGGTATTCTTTGTCAGTTAAGGTAAGTGCAGGAGCAACTGTCACAGAGTCACCTGTATGTATTCCCATAGGATCAACATTTTCTATTGAACAGATGATTATACAATTATCTTTTTTATCCCTTATAACTTCCATTTCAAATTCTTTCCAACCCTCCAAACACTCTTCAACAAGTACTTGGTTCACAGGTGACTCGTGCAAGCCGTTTTTAATAATTTTAAGGTATTCCTTTTTATTTTTTGCTATTCCTCCTCCTAGACCCCCAAGTGTAAAAGCTGGTCTAATAATTGCTGGTAAACCTATTTTTTTCAAAACTTTTGAGGCTTGATTTACATTGTTAACTATTTCAGATTTTGGAAGATCTAAACCAATATCAATCATATTCTTTCTAAATTTCTTTCTGTCTTCCGCGTTAGAAATAGCTTTTGAATTTGCTCCAATTAATTCAATTTTATATTTTCTTAAAATTCCTCTTTTTTCAGCTTCCATTGCAAGGTTAAGAGCAGTTTGGCCACCCATAGTTGGAAGAATTGCGTTTGGTTTTTCTTTTTTTAAAATTTTTTCTAAAACTTCTAAAGTAATAGGCTCGATGTAAGTTTTATCGGCAACGTCTGGATCTGTCATAATTGTTGCTGGATTTGAATTAATTAAAATAACTTTATAACCCTCATCTTTTAATGCCTTACAAGCTTGAGTTCCTGAGTAATCAAATTCACAAGCTTGACCAATGATTATTGGTCCAGCACCCACAACTAATATCTTTTTAAGATCTTTTCTTTTTGGCATTTTTTTTCATGTTGTTGACAAATTTTTTAAATAAATAAACACTATCTTGTGGCCCAGGGTTTGACTCTGGGTGATATTGAACTGAGAACACAGGGTTATTTTTTAGTCTAATTCCTTCTATACTATTATCAAATAAAGATTTATGTGTAATCTCAATATTTTTTGGTAAATTTTCTTTTACAACTTCAAAGCCATGATTCTGGCTGGTAATTTCTACATTGTCATTGATTAAATTTTTTACGGGATGATTTGCTCCTCTATGTCCCAATTTCATTTTTTTTGTTTTACCACCTAATGAAAGTGCAAGTATTTGATGACCAAGGCAAATACCAAATAATGGTATTTTTTTTTGAACGAGATCCTTAATTATTTGAATTGCATATTTCCCAGTTGCTGCTGGATCTCCTGGTCCATTAGATAAAAATACACCATCAGGTTTAAGTGCTAAAATTTTTTTTGAAGTTGTTTTGCATGAAACTACAGTTACTTTACATCTAAAATCAGAAAAATATCTTAAAATATTTTTCTTAATTCCATAATCTATAGCAACTACATGAAGTGAATTTCGATTATTTTTTCTATAGCCATACTCTTTTTTCCAAGTTTTAAATCCTTTCCAAATATAATTTTTTTGAGTAGTAACTTTTTCTGCAAGATCTAAATTTTTTAACCCACTCCATTTTATTGTAGAATTTGTAAGCTTATTAATATTAAATCTACCTTTGTTTGAGTAAGAAATTGTTCCTTTTGGAGCACCTCTGTCTCTTATAAAATTTGTTAAACTTCTTGTATCTAATCCAGTAATTCCAACTATTTTATTTTTTCTTAACCAAGCATTTAAATGCTGAAAAGATCTATAGTTTGATGGTGAAGTTATCTCTGAATTAAAGATAACACCTTTGGTCCATATTTTATCAGACTCAAAATCTTCCTTATTGGTTCCTACATTTCCAATGTGAGGAAAAGTAAAGTTTATGATTTGTCCTGCATAAGAAGGATCTGATATTATTTCTTGGTATCCTGTTAATGACGTGTTAAAACAAACTTCACCAGTCGCTTCTCCTTGATACCCAATTCCAATTCCTTTAAAAATTTTTTTATTTTCGAGAACTAAAATTCCTGTATAATTTTGTAAATTTTTTAAGTGAGTTTTTTTTACTTTTTTGATCAATTACAACTCATAAGTTAAAGGTTAATACAATAAATGGTTTATTATCGCAACAGAGATGTATTATAAAATTGTAAAAAAACAATTTTTCTTTTGAAGAATTTTTTCTTTAAAGTAAATTAAAAAAATATGTCATTAAGAAAAACAATCGAAACTGAATATAAAAATGCTTTAAAATCAAAAGATAAATCTAAAATCTCAACTTATAGGTTAATTTTATCATCAATCAAGGATCTTGATATCTTAAATCGGTCAGGACCAAATAAAAAAGATACAGATGATAATGATATTAAAAAACTGTTTAAGAAAATGGTAAAGCAAAGATCCGAATCAATTGAAATATACAAAAAAAATAATCGTACAGATCTTTTACAAGTAGAGCAAAATGAATACGATATTTTGTCTAGTTTTCTACCTAAGCAGCTTGACGATGAAGCTACAAAAAAAATTTGTGAAGAAATTATTTCTAAATTAGGTGCAAATTCAATTAAGGATATGGGAAAAGTCATGGGGGAGCTAAAAAAACAAAATGCCGATGAAATAAATTTTTCTAAGGCGGGAGTTTTGATTAGACAAATACTAAATAAATAATTATGAAGTATCCAAAAGAATATCTTAATGAGATTAAAACAAGATTAAAAGTTTCAGCAGTTGTTTCAAAAGTCGTAAGTTTAAAAAAGAGGGGGAAAGAGTATATTGGACTATCTCCTTTTAAAAATGAAAAGACACCTTCTTTTACAGTAAACGATGAAAAAGAATTTTATCATTGTTTTGCAACTTCAGAACATGGAAATATTTTTGATTTTATTATGAAAACTCAAAATTTGAGGTTTGGTGAGGCAGTTAAATATTTGGCAAATATAGCAGGTATGCAACCATATTTGTTTTCAAAACAAGATGAAGAAAGAGAAAAAAAATGGAAAAAATATTCTGAAATTTTTAAAGAATATGTAAATTTTTATCATCTTGCGCTTTTAAAAAATGAGAAACATTTTAATGTTCGAAATTATTTAAAAGATAGATCGATTAATAAAGATCAAGTCAAAAAATTTAAAATAGGTTTTGTTGATGAAAAACCTAATATATTTGAAATGCTTATCAAAGATTTTAATTTAGATGATTTGATTGAAACAGGATTATTTTATTTTGATGAAAAAAAAAATATCTATATTGAAAGATTTAAGGGAAGATTGATTTTTCCAATTAACAATATTTCTTCTCAACCTATCGCTTTGGGTGGAAGAATAATTAAAAAAAGTGATTTTCTTGCAAAGTATATAAATTCTCCTGAAACTAATTTTTTTAGAAAAGGCTCACATTTATATAATCTTGATTTTGCAAGAAAATTATCTAATAAATTGGATCATGTCTATTTGGTTGAGGGATATATGGATGTAGTTGGTTTAAGTAAAAATGGAATTGAAAATGCAGTGGCCAATCTAGGAACAGCTCTCACAACAAAACAAATATTAACTTTAAACCAATTTTTTGAAAATATAATAATTTGTTTTGATGGCGATGAAAGTGGTTATAAAGCTGCATTAAGAGCTGCTGAAAATTCAATTATTGAATTAAAACCTGAAAAAAAAATCTTTTTTTTATTTTTACCTAATAATGAAGATCCAGATAGTTTTATTAATAAAAAAGGAAAAGAATTTTTTACAGATTTTTCTAAGCAAAATAAAATTCCAATTCATCAATTTATTTTTAATCATTTTAAAAAACAAACTGAAAATAATCCATCATCCTTGGCGATTTTTGATAAAAAATTAAGATCAATTGCAAGTACTATAAAAGATGACTATATAAAAAAATATGTTTTAGAATATTTTTTAGAAAAAATTTCAGATTTATCTCCTCACACAAGCCAAATTAAGAAAAATTATAAAACTTATAAAACCAAATCTCTTGATAAAACAAAAAAATATTTTAAAGAAAGTCAATCTATATCAAGTGTAGAGTTAAAAGAATTTTCTTTATTATACTTAGTAATGAATAATTTAGAATTATTACAAAAAAATTTACACCTATTAGAAAATGCTAAACTGTTTACAGAAATTAATAAACAAATTTTTGATAAAATAATTTCTAGAATGAAAAATGATGGTCAAATTAAGATAGATGATTTTGATATAGATATTCAATTAATTGATAAAATAAACAAGTTTGCACCGATCAAACATATTCTAAAAAATAAATCAGGCAAAGATTCTGAAATAATTGAGTTACTAGATGATATTATGAGAGATTTAAATAATTATGACTTAGAGTTTAGAATCCAAGAATTAGAATCAAAATTTTCTAAGGATTTGAGTGAAGCAACATTTAATGAGTTAAAAGAGCTAAAAAAAAAGCAAAATATCAATTAATTTATAAAAATTAATAATGGATTTTTGTATATTTGACATTATATAAGACTTTCAAATAAATTTGCTGTGGAAAGAATTATTACTAAATCATTTGCTAGATTAATGGGTAGAGGAACTCATAGAGGTTTTATTACCTATGAGGAGTTGAGTAAATCTTTAGGTAAAAGAAATTTATCAAGTGAAAATTTAGGTCAAGCTTTTATACATATTTTAGATGAAAAAATAGTCCTTGTAGAAAAAAAATCAGATTTCAAAGTTTTAAGAAAAAAAGAAAACTCATCCAAAGAAGAAGGTAAAACAATTGAAAAAAGTGATGATCCAATAAGAATGTATTTAAGAGAGATGGGTGGGGTCGAGTTACTTTCTAGAGAAGGAGAGATAGCAATTGCAAAAAGAATAGAAGCCGGAAAAGATGTAATGTTAAACGCATTAACTCAAAGTCCAATAACAGCTCAACAATTTTTTGAGTGGAACGAAAAATTACAAAAAGATGAAATTTTAGTTAGAGAAATTATAGATATTGATACAAATTATATGGAAGATGAAACAACAGGTCCTAGTGCAAAACAAAAAAACTCAGGTGAAGCAGAAGGAGATGAAAATTCAAATGATGACTCAGATGAAGAATTTAATCCTACTCTTGCTGCTATGGAAACGGAAATAAAACCAAAAGTTTTGAAAACAGTGAACACTTTAACGAAAGAATATAATAAACTAATTAAATACCAAAGAGAAAAAATAAATTGTACATTAAATTCAGAAAATTTTTCTCCCGCTAAAGAAAAAAGTTATAATAAAATTGTTGGTGAGATCTTAGAAAATATAAAATCTTTGCAATTGTCACCATCTGTATTAGAAGAATTAGTTCAAAAACATTATATTGAAAACAAAAAAATTATATCTCTAGAGGGAAATCTTTTGCGATTAGCATTAAATCATAACATATCAAGAAATGAATTTATAAAATTTTATATTGGAAATGAAATTAATCCAAATTTCAAAAAATTCTTAGACACCAACGCTACTTGGAAACAATTTTTCGCAAAAAATAAAGATGAATTTAAGAATATTAGAGAAAGATTAATAGAAATTAGTCACAAACTTGGCATGTCAGTAACTGATTTTAAGAAATTGGTAAGTAGAGTACAAAAAGGAGAAAAAGAATCTAGAATTGCAAAAAAAGAGATGGTTGAAGCAAATTTAAGATTAGTTATTTCTATTGCAAAAAAATATACAAATAGAGGTCTCCAGTTCTTAGATTTAATTCAAGAAGGAAATATAGGTCTTATGAAAGCAGTTGACAAATTCGAGTATAGAAGAGGCTATAAATTTTCTACATACGCTACTTGGTGGATTAGACAAGCTATAACTAGATCTATTGCTGATCAAGCCAGAACTATCAGAATACCGGTCCATATGATTGAAACAATTAATAAAATTGTGAGAACTCAAAGGTTAATATTGAGTGAATTTGGAAGGGAAGCTACGCCAGAAGAGTTAGCAAAAAAATTAAGAATGCCTTTAGATAAAGTTAGAAAGGTTTTAAAAATTTCAAAAGAACCAGTATCTTTAGAAAAACCTGTTGGAGATGAAGACGATAGCAGTTTAGGAGATTTTATAGAAGACACAAAAGCACTAGCACCATTAGAACAAGCAATTAAATCTAATTTAGGAGAAGCTACTACAAAAATTTTATCTACTTTAACCCCAAGAGAGGAAAGAGTTTTAAGAATGAGGTTTGGAGTAGGAATGAATACTGATCATACTTTAGAAGAGGTAGGCCTACAATTTTCTGTAACTAGAGAAAGAATAAGACAAATTGAGGCAAAGGCTTTGAGAAAGTTAAAACATCCTAGTAGATCTAAACAATTAAAAAGTTTTTTAGAAAGTTAAGAAATAGCTCTGATAGGGCCGTTAGCTCAATAGTAGAGTACTGCATTGACATTGCAGGGGTAGTTGGAGCGTAACCAACACGGCCCACCATTTTGATCAATTAAGTTTAATCAATTATAATTAATTATTTTTTCTTATAATAAATAGTTCCCGACTTAACATTTTTTGTAACAACTGTGCCTGCACCAATAATACAATTTGAACCAATTTTTAAATACGGCAGTATAGTGCTATTTGCACCAATTAATGTATTGTTTCCAATTTTAATTCCACCACACAAAATAGCACCTGGTGCTATGTGTACACCATCTCCTAAATTACAATCGTGATCAACATTTGAGTTATTATTAATTATACAACTCTCTCCGATTATTGTATTTGGACCAATGTTCGTATTTGCAAAGATTTGAGTACCATTATTAATTTTTGCGGTTCTTGAGATATAGGCAGTCCTATGAGCTAATGTAGGAATTTTAAAACCCATTTTTTTCAGATTATTATATATATTTAATCTTATTTTTTGATTTGAGCCTATCGCAACTGTATATAAAAATTTTTTTGAAACATTCTTTTTTTCTAAAAAGGATGAAATATTTTTTTTCCCTTTAATTAATCTAGATTTATTAATTGATTTTGCTTTAGGATTTTCATCTAAAAATGTAAATAGACTTAATCCAATATTATTGATTAAATCTAAAACTGCAGAGCCATGCCCTGCAGATCCCCAAATAATTATTTTTTTTTTCTTTCTCATGTTAAATTGTTAAAATGTTTATATTGAAGATCTTTTTTAGAAGCCACAATCTTTTTTATTGGCCAATTAATTTTGAAATTTTTATCGTTGTATCTAATTCCACCTTCATGCTTTTTTGAGTAATTATTATCATTAATATACAAAATTGATGAAAATTTTGTAAGAGATTGATATCCATGAGCAACTCCTCTAGGCACTACTAACATTTGTAATTTTTTACTCGATAGTTTGATTGATATTTTCTTCAGATATGTTTGAGATTTTTTTCTTAAATCTATAAGAACATCAAATATTGAACCTTCTAAAACAATTATTCTTTTTGACTCCGCAAATTTACCTTTTTGATAGTGCAACCCTCTTATACATCCTTTTTTAAATGTTTGAGATACATTTATCTGTTTAATTTTTTCTCCAATTTTTTTTTTTTTTAAACTTTCTTTACAATAAATTCTTGCAAAGAAACCTCTATTGTCAACTTTTTTAGTCAAGCTTAATAAGTATGCACCTTTAATTTTTAAATTTTTCTTTATCATTTTTTTTCTATTAGCTTTAAATCATCTTTGATTAATTTTGTTACATTTTTTTTTTTATAAAAATTTTTATACCAGTTTATTGTCATTTTTATTGATTTATCGATATTGAAATTATTTTTTAATTTAAATTTTTGAAAAAGTTTATTTGAATTTAAAAATAAATATTTTTTTTCTTTAAGACTAGATTCATGTATTTTAGGTTTTTTTAAACCACTTAAATTAATCAAATTATCTACACTAATTTCATTATTTCTATTATTAGGTGAAACATTGTAAGCACCAGATAAGTTTTTTTTATTTGATGAGAGTTCTATAACATTTTTTATGATTCTTATTACATCTAAAATATGTTGCCATGGCCTTATCGATTTTGGAGATCTAATTTTCATATTTTTTTTCTCAAAGTTATGTCTAATTAAATCTGGAATAATTCTATCTTTTTTCCAATCTCCTCCACCAATTATATTTCCAGCTCTTAATGTAATAAGTGGCACCTCTTTCGTTTTAAAAAAACTTTCATAATATGATTGACAAATAATTTCACATGCAGCTTTGCTTGCTGAATAAGGATCGTCACCTCCAAGAACATCATTTTCAACAAATTTTTTTTTATTATTAATGTTTTTATAAACCTTATCAGTTGTAAAAATTAATATGCTTTTAATCTTTTTATTTTCTTTTAAACAATTTAAAATACTAGAAGTCACTTGAGCATTTGTTTCAAAAGTTTCATTTGGAATAGCATATCCTAAAGATACAATGCTTTGGGCCGCTAAATGAATCATTATGTCAGGTTTGATATGATTAATTGTTTTATTTAATCTTCGCTCATCTCTTAAATCAAAAAAAAAATTTTTGATTTTTGTTTTGATATTACTTTTAAGGAATAAACGATTTTCGTCTTTTTTAATTGGCAGTGAAATTCCAAAAATTTTACATTTTTCAGTGATTAATAGATTTGTTAACCAAGCTCCAACGAAACCAGTATGACCTGTAATTATAACTCTTTTATTAAGCCAAAAATTTTTTTTCATTATCAAATTATTTTAACCTTTTTTTTATTTTTAAGTATCTTTTCAACATAATTTTTATCTTTAATGTTATCAATTGGTTGCCAGAAACCTTTGTGTTTAAAAGCCATTAATTGCTTTAGTTTACAAAGTTTTTGCATTGGATCATGCTCCAATATAGTTTGATCAGATTTAAAAAGTTTTAAACATTTTTTAGAGAAGATAAAAAAACCTCCATTAATCCAATTATCTTTTTGAATAGGTTTTTCCATAAATTTGAAAATTTTATTATTTTTTATTTTAATGGATCCAAATCTACTTGGCATTGTAACAGCTACTAGTGTAGCCAATTTTTTATGTTTTTTATGAAATTTAAGTTCATTTCTTAAATTGACATTTGAAATACAATCTCCATAAGATACAAAAAAATTTTCACTATTATCTTTTCTGAGGTAGCTTGAAATTTTTTTTATTCTTCCACCAGTATTGGTTTTGAGACCAGTTTTTATTATTTGAATTTTACATTTAATTTTTTTAAACTTTTTATTATTTTTGAAGTGTTTTGATATTTTTTCAGATTTATACCCAGTACAAATAATAAAATCGTTATAACCAGAATTTAAATAGGTTTGCATAACATACTCTATTAGTGCTATTTTGTTAATTTTGATTAATGGTTTTGGTAATTTAGTTGTTTCCTCACCAAATCTAAGTCCATATCCGCCCGCTAAAATCACAACTTTCATTATTTATCTAGTAGCATAAATTTTATAGTTTACAAAGATCTGTCTTTTAGAATATTAATAATATGCATCAGGAATTAGTAACAGTAGGAGTTCCATTCTACAATGATAAAAGAATATTTTCTTGTTTAGATAATTTACTATTACAAACTTATACAAATCTACAAATAATTATTTCAGATAATTTTTCGGAAAACGAACTTAGTGAAAAAGTTCAAATTTATTGTAAAGAAAAAAAGCTAGAATATTTTAGAAATGATAAAAATTATGGTGCTATTTATAATCATAATAATTTATTAGCTTATGCAAAAGGTGATTATTTTTTATGGTTACATCCAGATGACAAAATAAGTAACAATTTTATTGAAAAATCTGTTGAGATTTTAAACGCAGATAAAGATATAGTCTCTGTAATTGGCAATATCATCGTTTTAGATAAAATTGACAATAATAAAGTTATAAGGAAATATGCAGAACCAAAAAAACTTTATTGTAATAAATTTGAGAGAATTAAAAACTTTATAAAAGGAAATTACCCCGACACATTTTTGAATCACTTACACAGGAAATCAAAATTAAAAAATCTTGGAGATCATATTTCATCCGAAATACCATTTATTTTTAATCTTTTAGATAAGGGAAAAATTTATGGTTGCAAAGATATTTCTTTTTTTAAAAATGAAAATCAAGATAAAAGAAATTTTAAGAATCTTTCTAAACATTATAATCCATATAAGAAATTAAATAAGCATCTATGGTTTAAAGAATGCATAATAATTTTGATAAAGCTTGAAATATCTTTAATTAAAAAAGTTTTTTTGATTGTCAGTTTTTTTCTATATAATTTACCAATATTAAGAAACTTTATAAAAAAAAAATAAATTAGTTTTTTTTTTAAAAAATTGTTGTTATAACTTCATCTTATCCATAGGGCCTGTAGCTCAGTTGGTTAGAGCAGTACACTCATAATGTATTGGTCCCAGGTTCGAGTCCTGGCGGGCCCACCAATGAATTAAAACTTATTTTTTTGAAAATTCTTCTAACGTTTTGAAAAGAGCGTTTATGTTTCCACCATTTGAATTTAATATTGACGAGAACTCTTCTTTTTGAGTTCTTGCTAAACTTAACCCCTCTATAATTAAATCTCTTATTAGAGGATTATTTGGGTTCTTAGTATAAATTCTCCAATCAATCTTTACCTCAGGTCTATCTTTAGTTCCTTTGAGTAAACTTTTTACAATTGTATAATTTTGATTGAGAACTTCTTTATCATATACATCAATTTCTGGATTTGTATATTCAGACAATCTACTTGAAAAGCTTATTAAGAAATAACTGTGAAATAATTTGGAATACTTTTTCTTTTGCTCTTCATTTAAAGTTTTTCTTACCGCCCCTAGAGTATAGAAGCCAATACCTTCTATATCGACAGTCTCATTAGCAATATTTTGTAAATCTTTCATTTTAGTGTCTTTAGAAACATTTTTAGTTAATATCTCTGATGCTCTATTAACAGTTGATTGAACAAAAACATCAGGCTCCATAGATTGAAGATTGCTTGAAAAAAATAAATAGATTAAAAAAGTTAATATAATTCTCTTATCTTTCATTATTTTAAGTGATTTGATTAATTGTTGTCAATTTCTTCCCAATCACTATCATTTTGAGTTTCAATAATTTTTTTTGTGTTGAGAATTTTTTGTTGTCTGTCTTGTAGATAAAGACTTTTTACAGAAGCATAAAAGTCTAAAGAGTTTTGTTCAAGATTTTCGATAGAGTCATAATTTTTTGCTCTGAAGTCAACCCCGCTTGTTATTTTTGATGAGTAATAATCAATATCTGAAAAATGATGAGTGTCGTTTCTTACAGTAACATTATACCATGCATCACCACCTAAAAAATTGAAGGCAGATCCAACAGTGTCCCTTGCTGTGCTTGGACCTAAAATAGGTAATACAATATAACAACCGGGCCCCACACCTAATTTGGCCAACGATTGACCATAGTCTTCTTTTTCATAATCTTGTAAGCCAAAATGTTGAGCAACGTCTATTATTCCAAGTATACCAATAGTTGAGTTTATTACAAATCTAACTGTATTAATGCCTGCTTTATAAAATTCACCCTGAAGAATGTTATTTGGAATGGTTATTAAATTTGATAAGTTATCAAGTGAATTACTTACACCACTTCTCATAGGCGATGGCATAATTTTATAAGCACTTGCTACAGGTTTGAAAATTAAACCATCTAAAGCTTGGTTAAAAGCGAAGGTCGCCCTGTTTATCTTTTCAAAACAATCTTTTACTTCAGCTGGGTTATTCTTTTTAAGAATTAATTCACCATCAGATGCAGCGTTAACATTTAAAGTTAGCGCCAAAGTTGTAAATAGTGTTATTATAGTTTTTCTCAACATAGTCATTCTTATAGTATATTAAAATTTAATGTAAATTCACTATTTAATATAAATGCGATTAAAAATAGGCCTAAATTTGACAAGAAATTACTCTCAAAACTTTAATCTTAATAAAAGATCAAAAAAAAACATTAAATTTATAATAATTCATTATACTGGTATGAAAAGTGAGCTAAAGGCAATTCAAAAACTTTGTGATAATAAATCAAAAGTAAGTTCACACTATTTCATAAAAAATAATGGTAATGTATTAAATTTAGTTCCAGATTTATACGAAGCGTGGCATGCAGGAAAATCAAAGTGGAAAAAAATTAAATCTTTGAATAAGTACTCTTTAGGTATAGAAATTTCAAATCCAGGTCATGAACATGGTTACAAATTTTTCTCTACAAAACAAATTTTTGCACTAAAAAAATTATTAAGATTTTTAATTAAAAAATATAAGATTCAATTAACAAATATATTAGGTCATTCAGATATTGCACCAAATAGAAAAAAAGATCCAGGAGAAAAATTTCCATGGCATTACTTGGCAAAAAAAAAATTATGTAAATGGCATAACTTAAATATGAATAAAATAAAAAACTTAAGAAAAATTTGTATTTCTGAAAAAGATGAGAAATTGTTTTTAAAAAATTTATCCATAATAGGCTATTCCGTACCTGAAAAGATGAATTTTAAAAAAAAAAACAAATATCTTGTTTTGGCTTTTCAAAGACGATTTAGACAAGATTTAATTAATGGAAAAATTGATAAAGAATGTTTATTAATAAGTAAAAAACTTGCAAAATCTTAAAATTATTACTTGAAATTAATAAATTAAATTATAAGTTATTTTTGCCAGATAAATGACTTATCGCTTAAAGTTAAAATTTTAAGAGGAAAGTCCGGGCTCTACAAGGATACAGTGCCAGGTAACACCTGGCGGGGGCAACCCTAGGGATAGTGCCACAGAAAATAAACCGCCATAACATGGCAAGGGTGAAAAGGTGTGGTAAGAGCGCACCGGTTCTATTGGTAACAATGAACGCTGGAAAACCCCACTGAGAGCAAGACTAAGTAGAGATGACACTGTTTAAACACAAAAAGCCATCCTTGGCTTGTCATCAGGGTTAGTTGCTTGAGCTTAAAAGTGATTTTAAGCCTAGACAAATGATAAGTTTAAATGACAGAACCCGGCTTATAGTTTATCTGGCCTATCATTAAATCTTTAAATTTTTATATATGTTCACTATTACTAATTTTATCCATCAATATTTGGCTTTCAATTGTGAATAGTATCTGTTGACACTATTTATAAAAACCCATATATTCCCATATATTCCCAAATAAGGGAATTTAAGGGCTTTATGGTTTATGTTTTTATCGACCTACGAAAACAAATTGGACAAAAAAGGAAGGGTGTCAGTGCCTGCAAGTTATAGATCATATTTGTCTAATTTGGGATATAACGGTGTGATTTGTTATCCATCATTTAATAATCAATCTATAGAGGCGTGGCCTCAAGATAGAATGGAGAAAATTTCAAATTCTATAGACTCTCTAAATCCTTTTGAGGAAAAAAGAGATTTCTTTGCAACATCAATTTTATCTGAAAGCACAAATTTACAATTTGATAGTGAGGGAAGAATTTATCTTACTTCTAAATTATTAAAACATTCAAAAATTAAGAATAGTATGATTTTTGTTGGTCAGGGAAAAACATTCCAAATATGGGAGCCAAAAATATTTGAAAAATTTAAGGTAAATGCAAGAAAAAAAGCTAATTTAAATCGAGCTAGCCTTAAATGGGAGCATCAACTTAACAAATAACGGGGGATAAAAATGACAATTAATTTTAAAGTACCAGAAATTAAAGAATTGAAACCAAGAATATTAGTTTTAGGTGTAGGAGGAGCTGGCGGCAATGCAATTAATGAGATGATTGATGCAGGAGTAGATGGTGTAGAATTTGTTGCAGTTAATACTGACGCTCAAGATCTTAAAACAAGTAAATCTAAAACAAGAATTCAGATAGGTCTTAATTTAACTAAAGGTTTAGGTGCGGGCGCAAAACATGAAATTGGTCAGGCAGCAGCAGATGAGTCTCTAAACGATATTATAGATATTCTAAAGGGTGCAAATATGGTTTTTATAACTGCTGGAATGGGAGGAGGCACGGGAACTGGTGCAGCACATGTAATTGCAAGAGCAGCAAAAGAATTAAATATTTTAACTGTTGGTGTTGTAACATTGCCATTTTTATATGAGGCTCCTTCACGAATGCGAAGAGCTCAACAAGGACTTGATGAATTAAGAAAACATGTTGATACAATTATAGTTATACCAAATCAAAATTTGTTTAAGATTGCCAATGAACAAACAACCTATAAAGAGTCTTTTCAATTATCTAATAGTATCTTAAGACATGGGGTTCAGAGTGTAACAGATTTAATGGTTAAAGATGGGTTAGTTAATTTAGATTTTGCTGATGTTGAAACTGTCATGAGCTCAATGGGAAAAGCAATGATGGGAACTGGAGAAGCCGAGGGGGAAGGTAGGGCTATTAAAGCAACTGAATTGGCATTAAACAATCCACTTATTGACGATTATTCTCTCAGAGGTGCAAAGGGTTTATTAATTAATATTACTGGTGGAGAGGATTTAAAACTTTTCGAAGTAGATGAAATTGTAAATAAAATTAGATCTGAAGTAGATACTGAAGCAGAAATAATCAATGGATCAATTATTGATCCATCCCTGGATGGTAAAATTCGTGTTTCAATTGTTGCAACCTCTCTAGATGGTCAACAACCAGAGTCTAAATCTGTAATTAATATGGTTCATAGAATACAAAATAGAAATCCAGGTTATTCTGATTTTGCGACCAATAGCGCCTCAAAATCTTTTGGGTTTTCTGCTGGTAATCAAAATTTAGTTTCAGAGGGTGCGAACGCACTTAAGCTAGAAAATGAGGTTATTATTAATAATAACCAACAAGAAAACATGAATGAGTCTGTAGATGAAGTTAATAATCAATATCATGAGGAATTATTAAAAAATCAAGAAATAAAAAGCATTCTTGAAGAAACAAGTAACGATACGGAGAAATCTTTCTCTGAAGAGGCTGTTCAACACTCAGATAATGATTTAAAGGAGTTTGGTGTAGATACAGACTCACCAGATTTATTTAATTCAGAAAATCAAAATTCCAACTCAGATAATTTACTAGGAATATCCAGTGAGGAGAGTGAGGATGATGATCTTGAGATACCAGCATTTTTAAGAAGACAAAAAAATTAATGGTCTTCGAAAAAATAAATGGGAGCCACCATGGTATCGGATTTGATAAAGCACTATCCGGTACTGCTAAAAGAAATTATTAGCATTATTTCCCCTCAACATGGTGGCACATTTATCGATTGTACATTTGGTCAAGGCGGTTACACAAAAAAAATTCTTAGTTTTAAAAATACAAAAGTAATAGGAATAGATAGAGATATTAAGTCAAAAAAAAAATCAGAGGAAATATCAAAACAATATCCTGATAGATTCTTATTCAAGAATAAAAAATTTAGTCAATTAGAAAATCTAAAATTAAAAAATGATAATGTTAGAGGAATTATTTTTGATTTAGGTTATTCATATACTCAAATAAAAGATTTATCTAAAGGATTATCATTTGATTCTAAAGGTGATTTGAATATGCAACTAGGAATCAATGAATTTTCTGCCAAAGAAGTAATCAACAAATTAAATGAGAAAGACTTAGAAAAAATTTTTAAAACTTTTGGGGAAGAAAAAGAGGCAAAAAAGATAGCTTTAAATATCGTTAAAGAAAGAGAGAAAAAAGAAATCAATACTGAAAAATTAGTTAAATTAATAGAAAAGGTAAAAATAAAAAAAAACTATAAAACTCATTCTGCAACAAAAGTTTTTCAATCACTAAGGATGTTTGTGAATAAAGAAATAAGTGAATTAATATTTGGATTAATATCAGCTACAAAAATCTTAAAGAAAAATGGAGTTTTAGCTGTCGTAACTTTTCATTCAATTGAGGACAAAATAGTTAAATATTTTTTTAAACATTTATCTGAAAAAAGAAGTATATCGAGATATTTACCTGAGATTGATCAATTTGATATTTTGTTTGAAAACAAAAATAAAAAACCGATTATACCCTCATCAAAAGAAATAAGTGAAAATATTCCATCTAGATCTGCAAAATTAAGATATGTTATAAAAAAAAAAGAATTTTATCATTTCGAAACAGATATATTGCAAAGATTTAATCATCTTATTGAAATTGAAAATTTGGGTAAAAAATTATGAGAAAATTTTTTATAATTTTCTTAATTTTTTTTTTAATTCTCTCAACTACGATTGTTAAAAACTCATCAAAAAATATTGAAGATGAGATATTTATTGTTAAAGAAAATATAAGAAATTTAGATAAAAAACTTGGTAATATCAAACTAGAATACGAATATTTAAGTTCCTCTGAAAAATTAATTGAATTCCATAGTTTATATTTTGATGAAAAACTCAAAAAAAAAGATATTCAGGAAATAAAAGTCATTAGCAAAAAATCAAATAAATTAGATATAAAAAAACTTAAGATATTAAATGGAAAATAATAATTCAAAAATCATAATTGAAGACACAAAAAATGAATTTTTTTACAAGAAAAATAAATCAAATTTAAATATTTCATTTAACAGAGTTGCATTTATTTTTTTTATTTTTTTTATTATAACACTGATCTATTCAATTCATTTAATACATCTTGGATCAAGAAAGATAAATAATAATTTAGATAATGGATTTAAAGAAATAAACAACAAACTTTACAGAGCTGATTTTGTAGATAGAAAAGGAAGGTTCATAAGTAAAACAGTGAGATCAATTGATATTGGCATTAGCACTAAAAAAGTCATTGATAAAAAGAAACTACTAATAAACCTAAAATATATATTTCCTGATAAAGACTATAAAAAAATCAATTCTTATTTAGAAAATAAAAAATTCTTTTATTTTGAAAAAAAAATATCAGAAGAAAACTATGAAAAAATTATGAATTTAGGAGATAAATCAATTCAACCGGAGGAAAAGTTGATTCGAATATACCCGGAAAAAAATTTATTTAGCCATATCCTTGGTCAGATAGATGAAGATAATAATGGTATTTCTGGTTTAGAGAAGACATTAGATAAAGAATTAAAGAGAGTAGAAAAACCTATTGAGTTAACAATTGATAAAGATATCCAGTTTTTAATACGAGATGAGCTTTTAAGGTTTAATGAAATTTTCAAAACCATCGGTAGTGCTGCAATTTTGATGGATGTTAATAATGGAGAAATACTCTCTCTAGTTTCGTTACCTGATTTTGATTTAAACAAAAGGGAAAAAATTGATAATACAAATTATATTAATAGAGTTTCAAAAGGTGTTTACGAGTTTGGTTCTATTTTCAAAACTTTTACTTTAGCAGCTGCTTTTAATGAAAAAAAAGTTGAGCCTCAAACTAAATTTTTAAATTTACCAAAATCAATTACTTGTGCAGGATTTCCAATCAGAGAATACGACGACAAAATTCCATCCAGTTTAACAGCTGAACAAATACTAGTCAGATCTGGAAATATTGGTTCTGTGAGAATTGCACAAAAGTTAGGAGTAGAGGATTTTAAATCATTTTTACTTAAATTAGGTATAATTGGAAAAATAAATTTTGACATTGAAGAAGTAGGAAATCCAATTAGATTTAATTGGGGAAAATGTCCCCTCGCTACAGCATCATTTGGCCATGGTATTACTACAACTTTACTTCAGGTAGTAAAAGCATACTCAATTATTGTTAATGGTGGTTATAATATTGAACCGAGTTTAATTATAAATAATAAAAAAAAACAAAAAAAAAAAATTTTAACTGACGAAGTAACCAAAAAAATTCTACCTATATTAAGAAAAGTTGTTTCATCAAAAGAGGGAACTGCGTCTTTAGCCAATGTTTCAGGTTATGAAATTGCAGGAAAAACAGGGACTGCAGAAAAGATTAGTAATGGAGTTTATTCAAAAAAAAAAATAAATACTTTCGTATCAATTTTTCCAACATCAAAACCAAAATTTATTTTAGCAGTAATGCTTGATGAACCAAAAAGCAGTAAAGATTATGTTTATAGTTATAGAGATGGATCTAATATCAAATATAAGGGCACACCTTTTAATACTGCTGGGTGGACAGCAGTTGAAGTTACTGGTCAAATTGTAGAGAAAATTGGGCCTATTTTAGCCACAAAGTATAGTGAAGTTGATTAAAATGTTACTTAAAGATTACATTCCAAATCTTAACAAGAAGTTTAGGAAAATTTTTTTTTCAGGTATTACCTTTAATAGCGCCAAAGTTAAAAAGAATTATATTTTTTTTGCAATAAGAGGCAGCAAAATTGATGGTAATAAATTTATATCATCGGCTATTAAAAAAGGTTCAAAAATAATTATTTCAGATCAAAAATTTAAAGGTTTTAAAAAAGGAATTTTATTTCTTTATACAAAAAATGTTAGAAGATTATTAGCAGAAGTATCCTTTAAAATTTTCAATAAAAGACCAAAAAATCTAATTGCTGTAACTGGAACCAATGGTAAATCGTCTGTAGCTGATTTTTATTATCAATTAATGAGTCTAGGTGATAAGAAAGTTGCTTCAATTGGAACATTAGGAGTAAAATCAAAAAATAGTTATTCTAATTTACCTAATACAACAATTGATCCACTGCAATTAAGTAAAATATTAAATAAACTTAAAAACCAAAAAATTGAAAATGTAATCATGGAAGCCTCGAGCCACGGTCTTGCACAAAATAGACTCGATGGTTTAAAGTTTAGTTCAGGAATATTTACAAATTTATCACAAGATCATTTAGATTATCATAAGAATTTACAAAACTATCTTAAGGCAAAATTATATCTATTTAAAAATCTTTTAAAAAAAGGGGGAAATATAATTACAGATGAAAACATATCTCAATTTAAAAAAATTAAAAAAGTTGCAATAAAAAAAAAATTTAAACTATTTACACTTAAAGACAAAAGAAATAATTTTGAATTATTATCACACGCTTATAGAAACGATGCTCAAATTCTTAAAATAAGAAATAATAAGTCTGTAAAGGAAGTAAGTCTTAATTTAATTGGAAAAATTCAATTGAAAAATTTATGGATGGCTATAATTGCAGCAAAAAAAAGTAATCTAAATTATGATAAGATTTTAAAAGTAATTCCTAAAATAAAACCTGTAGAGGGTAGATTAGAAAAAATTGGTAAAATTAAAAATGAATCTAAAGTAATTCTTGATTATGCACATACTCCTGATGCACTTAAAATTTCTCTTTTAAGTTTAAGAGAACACTTTTCTCATAAAAAAATTATTTTATTATTTGGATGTGGCGGAAATAGAGATCAGAACAAAAGATCTAAGATGGGTAAAATCGCTTCTGATTTATCAGATAAAATCTTTCTTACTGATGATAATCCAAGATATGAAAATCCAAACAAAATTAGAAAAGATATTAAAAAAGGAATTAAAAAAATTGATGTCATTGAAATTCCTGATAGATCAAAAGCCATCTCAGAAGCAATAAAAAAATTGAATACAGGTGAAATTTTATTGGTAGCTGGAAAGGGTCATGAAAAAGTTCAGGATCTAGGTGATAAAAAAATTTTTTTTTCAGATAGAAAGAATATTTTAGAAGCAATTAAAATTAAAAATTTAAGTTTATCAAATAATTTGAAATTAAATATCATTAAAGATCTATCTTTGAATAAAAAAATCTCTCCTTTTTTAAATATAAAATATGCAAAAATTAATTCAAAAGAAATTAAAAAAAATGACATTTTTTTTGCAATTAAAGGAAGGAAGAATGACGGAAATAAGTTTGTAGGAGAGGCATTTAAAAAAAAAGCTTCTATAGCTATTGTCAATAGAATTCAAAATAATTACAATTATAGAAAACAAATTAAAGTCAAAAACTCATTAAAATTTTTAACAGATGTATCAAAAGTTTTTAGAAAAAATATTGATACAAAGATTATTGCTATAACCGGTAGTTGTGGAAAAACAACTCTAAAAGAATTATTAGGAAACTCTTTAAAAAAAATTTCTAGGGTCACCATTTCACCAAAATCCTATAATAACAAATTTGGTGTTCCTTTAAGCCTTTTAAATATAGATCAAAATGATGACTTTGGAGTATTAGAGGTTGGGATGGATAAAAAAGGTGAAATAGATTACCTAACTAAAATAATTCAACCAAATGTTAGTGTTATAACAAATATTAATTATGCTCATGCTAAAAATTTTAATAATATAAAACAGATTGCTTTAGCTAAATCTGAAATCATTAATAATACTAAACCTAATGGTTTTATTGTTTTAAATGCAGACGATAATTTCTTTAAATTCCATAAAAAGATAGCAACTAAAAAAAAACTTAAAGTAATTTCCTTTGGAATAAAAAATACAGAATCAAATATTAAATTTATGAATTTAAAAAAGAAAGGAAAATTTTATAAATTGAATTGTAAGATATTCAATAACAATAGATATTTTTTAATTTCGAATAATTTTGAAAGTAATATCTATAATATCCTTTCAGCTATATCTGTGATGAGTATTTATATAGATATTTTAGAGATTGATAAAAATATTTTTTTAAATTTTAAATTGCCAAATGGTAGAGGAGATATTTCTAAAATAAAGATTAACAATAAAAAGATTAACTTAATTGATGAAAGTTATAACTCTAATCCTTTATCCTTAAAGTCAGCTATACTGAATTTTGATAAAATTGAGTCAAAAAAATCTAAGAAATATCTTCTACTTGGAGATATGTTGGAGCTTGGTAATCATTCAAAAAAACTCCATAAATCTATTATTCCTTTAATAAATAAAACAAAAATTGACAAAGTTTTTGTTAAAGGAAATGATGTTGTTACAATATTCAATAAACTCTTAAGTCATAAAAAGGGTAGAATTTTAAGTAATAAACTGCAAATTACTGAATTCTTCAAAAAGGATTTAAATAATGATGATTATATCATGATTAAAGCCTCAAATGCGACAGGTTTCAATAAGATAGTAAATGAAATAAAAGGAATAAAATAGATGCTTTATCAATTTTTATTAAACTTTGTTGATACATTTGGATTTTTAAATGTTTTTAAATACTTAACCTTTAGAACAGGCTTATCTTTCTTTACGTCTTTAATTATAGTTTTGCTTATTGGAGGACCATTTATAAAATTTTTTTCAAATCAGAAAATCTTTAATCCTATTCGTGATGATGGGCCAGAGGATCATATTGTAAAAAAAATTGGGACTCCAACGATGGGTGGGGTAATAATTTTATTAGGTTTATTATTATCAGTTATGTTTTGGGCTGATTTATCAAATATTAATATTTTATTTTGTGTATACATAGCAATTTCCTTCGGACTTCTTGGAGCTTGGGATGATTATAAAAAAATAAAATATAGTAATTCCTCTGGTATTACGTCAAAATTTAAAATAACTTCCCAGATCTTGTTAGCCATTATTGGGGTAAGTTTTTTTATTTATTTTACAGATTATGATAATATATCTAATTTGTATTTCCCATTTTTTAAAAATTTAATAATTAACCTTGGATGGTTTTTTATTCCTTTTGCTGTATTTGTAATTATTGGTTCCTCAAATGCTGTTAATTTAACAGATGGTTTAGATGGTTTAGCTACAGTGCCAGTGATTTTAGTTGCTGCATGTTTTGCGTTTATTAGCTATGTGACTGGAAATGTTGTATTTTCTAACTATCTACAAATTCCCTATATTGAGGGAACAGGAGAAATTTCAATTTTTTGTGGTGCTATTATTGGTTCATGCTTAGGTTTTTTATGGTTTAATGCACCGCCTGCTAAAATTTTTATGGGCGATACTGGCTCTTTATCTTTAGGAGGATCATTAGGCGCTGTTGGTATAATAACTAAGCATGAGATTGTTTTAGCAATTACCGGAGGTTTATTTGTTCTTGAAGCAGTTTCGGTAATGGTACAAGTAATTTCTTATAAACTTACTGGAAAAAGAATTTTTAAAATGGCACCTATTCATCATCATTTTGAAAAAAAAGGATGGCCAGAGTCAACAGTGGTGATTAGATTTTGGATAATATCCATTATTTTAGCAATGATAGGACTGGCCACTCTTAAATTAAGATAATGAACAAAACTGAAAATATTTTTTTAGGAAAAAAAATATTAATTTATGGTCTTGGTAAGAGTGGAATTTCATCATATAAATTTTTAAAAAGTAAGTCATTAGTTTACTTATTTGATGATAATTTTAAAAATAATTTTAAACTAAAAAAGAAAATAACTAATTTAAGAGAATTGTTACAATTAAATTTTGATATCATTATTATCAGCCCTGGTATCGATATTTTTAATTGCAAATTATCAAAATTTTTAAAGAAGAATTTATCTAAGATTTATACAGATTTGGATGTGTTCTATTCATTTTATAAGAATAAAAGCATTACTATTACAGGCACCAATGGAAAGTCGACAACTGCCAAGATTTTATTCGATGTTTTATTAGACAATAGAAAAGATGTAAGACTTATAGGTAACATTGGTAATCCAGCATTATCAGAAAAAAAAATTACAAAAAAAACTATCTTCGTAATAGAAGCATCTTCTTATCAATTAGAATATAGCAAAATATTTAGTTCAAAATACGCAGCAATACTCAACATAAGTGCAGATCACTTAGAAAGACATAAAAGTTTAAAGAATTATACAAATGCAAAATTTAGATTATTAGACTCACAAAAAAAAGGATCTTTTGCTTATGTAAAAAAAAATGACAGAATTATTAGAAATAAACTTAAGTCAAAAAAGTTAAGTAGTAAAATTATTGAGGTTGATGCAAATAGAAATAAAAATTTTTTTAAAAAAATAAGTAATAATTATTTTTGGACTGACACTAATAAAGAAAATTTATCATTTGTTATTGAAATAATAAAAAGATTTAAGATAACAAATAATTTGTTATTTAAAACAATAGAAAAATTTAAAGGACTCAAATATCGTCAACAAATTATCTTTAAAAATAATTATTTAACAATTATTAATGACTCCAAGTCTACAAGTTTCTCTTCAAGTATAGGAATCTTGAGATCAAATTCAAATATTTTATGGCTATTAGGTGGACAATATAAAAAAGGAGATAAACTAAATTTAAGAAAAAAAGATTTTAATAATGCTAAAGCATTTATTTATGGAAAAAATAAAAATTTTTTTAAAGATCAACTTAAAGATAAAATCAAATTTAAAAGTTTCGATAAAATGGAAGATGCTTTAAAAGAGGTATTAAATTTTGCCCAGAAAGAAAAATTAAAAAAAAAAATAATATTATTTAGCCCTTGTTCAGCATCATTTGATAGTTTTAAAAATTTTGAAGATAGGGGTTATTATTTCAACAAATTAGTTAAGAAATATATTAATGCAAAGTAGAAATTTTATACATAACTTTTATTACGATTGGTGGAAAAACATTGATAAATTTATATTTTCTTTAATTATTCTATTATTTTTAATTGGATTATTTTTTTCATTAGTTTCAACTTCATTAATTGCATCAGACAAATTAAATACAAACGATTATTCATTTTTTTTTAAACATTTAATATTCATAGTATTAGGGCTAATTATAATCTTTATTTTTTCTTCAATCGATCAAAATAAATTATTAAGATATTCTATTATAATTTTCTTAATTTCATTAATCTTTTTACTATTGGTTCCTATTATTGGAATAGAAGTTAAGGGATCAAGGAGATGGATAGATTTTTATTTTTTACCAAGATTTCAACCTATTGAATTAGTAAAACCTTTTTTAATAATTTTTATTAGTACAATATTATGTAATCAAAAGTATGATAACAGATTTTACAAATATTCATTTTCTTTCCTTATCACGCTAGGTGTAACTTTATTATTATCTCTTCAACCAGACATAGGACAAACTCTTTTGGTTTTGTTTAGTTGGTCAGTATTAATTTTTACCTCGGGCATAAGTATAGTATTTCTAATATTTCTATTTTTTTCTTTGATAATTACATTCTTTTATCTAATTTTTTTTGTGCAGAAATTTGAATATATTAAAAACAGATTGATATCTTTTTTTGATTCTGAAAGTGGAACTTATAATTTCCAATCCGACAAAGCTCTTGAGTCAATTACTAGTGGAGGTTTTTTTGGTAAAGGAATCGGTGAGGGAACATTAAAAAACAGAGTTCCTGAAGCTCATACAGATTATATCATATCAGTAATATCCGAGGAATTTGGAGTGATTGCAATAATTTTAATTTTATTTTTATTTTTGATATTTATCTATTCAGTTTTTAAAAAGGTTTATTTAGAAAATGATGAAAAAGTAAAGTTGATATTAGTGGGATCTATAAGTTTAATTTTAATGCAAACAATGATTCATATAGGCGTCAATATTAGATTATTTCCGACGACAGGAATGACACTACCCTTTATAAGTTATGGAGGATCTTCAATAATAAGTATTTCAATATTATCTGGAGTGATTTTAAATTTGACAAAACGAAAAATAAATTAAGATGAATAAAAACTATTTAATTTCTACTGGTGGATCAGGAGGACATGTAATACCAGCAATGATACTTCATGAACATTTAAATAAAGAGGCTAATGTAATTATTCTTAGTGATAAAAGAGGTTTAAAATATTTAGAAAAAAATTATAAATATAAAATTATAGATACCCCTAAATTGAATAATATCTTGTTAATACCTTTTAATTTAATTGCAGTTTTAATACTTACTATTAAATCATTTTTTTTGCTAAAAAAAGAAAGAATTGAAAAATTATTTTCTACAGGAGGCTATATGTCTTTACCAGTTATATTAGCCGCAAGGTTCTTAAATTTAAAAATCTATTTAATAGAACCAAATCAAGTTTTAGGAAGAGCAAATAGATTTTTTTTAGGCTCATGTCAAAAAATTTTTTGTTACTCAAAAGAAATTAAAAATTTCCCTTTAAAATACCAAAAAAAAATAGAAATTATAAATCCTCTTGTTAGAGAAAAAATTTATAAATTAAATCGCACATTTTCAGAAGACAATAAATTTAATATATTAGTTGTAGGAGGCAGTCAGGGTGCTAACGTTTTTGATAAAAGTTTAAAAAAAAAGATTGTTAATATATCAAAGAAATTTCAAATTAGAGTTATTCATCAAACTAATAAAAGAAATATTTCTCATTTGAAAGAGTATTATCAAAAAAATAATATTGAGTGTTTAATCTTTTCTTTTGTCTCAAACTTTGAAAAAATTTTAATTAATTCAGATATTTGTATTACAAGAGCTGGAGCGTCAACCTTAGCTGAATTGTCTGTTTTGAATATACCTTTCATAGCAGTACCTTTGCCAATTGCAAAGGATAATCATCAATTAGAAAATGCAAATTTTTATAAAAACAAAGAGTGCTGTTGGATAATTAATCAAAAATTTTTTGAGGAAAAGATAGAAGATTTACTAGTTGATATAATGCAAAATAAAACTGAATATTTAGATAAAAAAGAGAATTTAAAAAAATTAAATTATCAAAATACTTGGATTAATGTTAATCAAAAAATATTAAAAATTATAAATGAAAATTGAAATAGCAAAAAACGAAATTATTCATTTTATTGGAATTGGTGGGATTGGTATGAGTGGTCTCTCTTTAATAATGAAAGGAAAAGGTTTTAAAGTTCAGGGAAGTGATTTATGTTTAAACAAAAACATTGAGAGATTAAAAAAAGAGAGAATTAAAATTTTTATAGGTCATAAAAAACAAAATCTCAAAAGTGCAACAATTGTCGTTATCTCATCAGCAATTAAGAAAAATAATCCAGAGATTAAAGAAGCAAAAAGAAAAAAATTACCAATCATTACAAGAGGAAGAATGTTAGCGCATATAGTTTCCTTAATGAAAAATATTGTAGTAGTTGGATCTCATGGCAAAACAACTACCACTTCGCTAGTAGCCTCTATACTTCAGAAGACCAAATTAGATCCCACAATTATAAATGGTGGTGTAATTAATTCTATTAAAAGCACAGCTAAATTAGGTAAAAGTGATTGGTCAGTTTTAGAGGCTGACGAGTCTGATGGAAGTTTTGTGCATATTCCTCCTACGTATTCAATTATTACAAATATTGATAGAGAACATATGGACTTTTATCATTCGATGGAAGAATTAAAAAGTTATTTTATAAAGTTTACCAACAAAGTGCCTTCCTTTGGAAAATCATTTATATGTTTGGATGACAAAATAAACAAGGAGATAATCAAAAAATTAAATGATCAAAATTTTTATACTTATGGAATAAACCCTAAATCAAACTTTCACATTAAAAATATAATTCAGAAAAAAAAATATTCTGAGTTTGATATTTCAGTAAATCTTCCAAGCAAAAAAAAAATAATTCTAAAAAAGATTAAGATTCCACTATTAGGCATCCACAATGTAAGAAATTCTGTAGCTGCAGCAGCAGTTGCTTTAACAATTGGTATTTCAATATCAAATATTAAAAATGGATTGTTAAATTTTAGAGGTGTTCAAAGAAGATTTAACAAAATTTTTAGTTATAACGATATAGATTTTTATGATGATTATGCTCATCATCCAACAGAAATTAAAGGTGTATTAGATGGTGTAAGCAAAGTTTATAAAAGTTATGATAAAGTTTGTATTTTTCAACCACATAGAATCTCAAGACTCAAAGATTTGAAAAAGGAATTTTCCTTTGCTTTTAAAGATGCAGACACTGTAGTTTTGTGTCCCATATTTTCAGCAGGAGAAAAAATAAAATTAGGTTTTAATTATTTAAATTTTTCAAAAGAAATAATTAAAAACTCTAAAGTTAAATTATTTTTAATTGATAATAAAAATCAATTAGCAAAATTTTTGAAAAAAAATATGTATGGAAAAAAAATTGTAATTGGAATGGGTGCTGGCTCAATTTCAAATTGGATGAGAGAACTCCCAAAATTAATGAAATGAAAATTAAAAAATTAAAAGAGTTATTAGAAGAATTTAGTGATAATGTTAAATTTGAGTACGACCTTAGAAAAAAAAGTTGGTTTAACATTGGTGGAAAAACAAAAGTATTTTATAAAGCAAATAATTTGAAAGAATTGATTAAATTTTTAAAAAAGATAAATAATAATGAAAAAATTTTTATTCTTGGTGCTGGCTCAAATACATTAATCACAGATGATTTATTTGATGGTATTGTAATCAAATTTAGTAAAAATTTTAATAATATTTCACTTCTTGGAGAAAATGTTGTTATAGCTGGAAGTGCAGTTCTAGATAAATCTTTGTCAGATTTTGCAATAAAAAATAATTTAAGTGGGTTTGAATTTTTATCCTGTATACCTGGGACAATCGGAGGTGGAATCAAAATGAATGCTGGTTGTTACGGTAGAGAGTTTAAGGATATATTGTTATCCATACAAGCGATAGATAAATTAGGTAATGTTTTTACTATTCCTAAAAAAGATATCGATTTTGGATACAGAAAAAACAATTTAAAAGAGGATCTAATTTTTCTAAGCGCTTCATTCAAAGGAGTAATATCAAATTCATCTCGCATTAAAAAGGAAACAAACAAACTTAAAAAGAAAAAAGAAGCATCTCAACCATCTAAAATAAAAACAAGTGGTAGTACTTTTAAAAACCCCATTTCTCAAACTAATAAAAAGGTTTGGCAGCTAATAAAGGAGTCTGTTCCTTTAGATAAAAAATTTGGGGATGCATGTATTTCAGATAAACATTGTAATTTTTTTGTAAATAAAGGAAATGCATCTTTTAATGATATGAACAAGTTAATTGAATTTGTTTCAAAAAAAGTTTTAGAAAAAACTGGTGTAAGTTTAGAAAAAGAAATTAAAATATTGGAATAAATTGAAAAAAAAAATATTAATTATTTCAGGCGGTATATCTAAAGAGAGAGAAATAAGCCTTGACACAGGTGAGCAAGTTTCTAAAGAACTTAAAAAAAATGGATATAAAGTTAAAATTACTGAGCCAAACTTTGAATTAATTCAAATAGTTAAATCTTTTAAACCAAAAATAATCTTTAATGCTCTACATGGACAATTTGGAGAAGATGGATATATCCAAACTTTATTAGAGCACATTGGTTTACCATATACACATTCTGGAGTTATTTCATCTGCGAAAGCAATGGATAAATTAGTTTCAAAAAAAATATTTATTACAAATAATATTTTGACTCCTAAATTTTTTGAATATTCTTTTAACAAGTCTAAATCAGAAGTTATTAAATTGATTAATAAAAAATTAAGTTTTCCAGTTGTTATCAAACCAATAAATGAGGGCTCAAGTGTGAATGTTTTTATTTGTAATAAATCAAATATTTATAGAAAGTTAAAATTATTAAGAGATTACAAAAAGATAATCATTGAGGAGTTTATACCAGGAAGAGAAATTCAATCAGCTATAATTGGAAAAAAAAAATTGGGCGCAATTGAATTAAAACCAAAGCGAAAATTTTATGACTATGAAGCTAAATATAATCCTAAAGCTAATACAGAACATATAATACCTGTAGACTTATCCAAAAAAAATTACAAAAAATTAATGGATATTACATTTAAAGTTCATAAGTTAATTGGCTGTCGTGGTGTTTCTAGATCAGATTTCAAATTTTATAAAGGAAAATTTTATTTATTAGAAATTAATACTCAACCTGGAATGACAAAACTTTCATTAGTCCCAGAGATTGCAGCGTTTCATAATATTAGTTTTTTAAAACTTATAGAGTTAATTGTAAAAGATGCCTCAACAAATAAATAGTAAATTAATAATTTACATTTTTTTATTTATTTTATTAGGTTCACTTAATAATAAAAATTTTATTGATAGTAAATTTCCAACTATAAAAAATATCGAAGTTTTGGGGTTAAATGATGAGGAAAGAAATATATTAATAAAAAAATTATTTTTTCTTAAAAAAAAAAATTTATTTTCAATCAATAAAGAAGATATCAAAAATATAATTGAATCAAATAAAATTATAGAAAAGTATAATATATATAAAGAATATCCCTCATCTTTAAAAATATTCATTTTTAAAACAAAAATTTTAGCAAATATTAATAAAGATGGTAAAAATTTTTATTTAGGGTCTAATGGAAATATAATTCCTATTGAAAAAAAAATAGATAACTTACCCTATATTTTTGGCGATTTTAAAAATGAAGATTTTTTTAGATTAAAAGAAATAATTGATAATTCTAAATTTGAATTTAGTTCAATTGATAAGATCTTATATTTTAAATCAGGTAGATGGGATTTAGAGATTCATCCTGGAATTTTGATTAAATTACCTAAAATTGAATTAGAAAAATCATTTAGATTATTAGAGGATATTATAAAACACGATGAATTTAAAAATACAAAGATTATAGATCTCAGACAACTTAATCAGGTAATTATAAATGAATAATGAAATAAATTTTAGTACTTTTTTGTTTATTAACACAAATAAATTAATAATAAATGTTAAGCAAAAAAATTATACAAAACCTTTATATCAAGCAGAATTAAATTTAGATAAATTCAATAAATTAAATTCAGAACTAATATTAAATTTTTTAGATAATCATATATTTAAGATTGAAAAATTAATTAAAAATTTTATTAAAAGCATTTATGTTATTCTTGATACAGAAAATTTGTTCTCTGTCCAAATTTCAATTAAGAAAAATAATTATGGAAATAAGTTAAACTTTGAAAATTTAAATCATTCATTAAGCGAGCTAAAAGATCAGTGTAAAAAAACTCTTAATGATGAAAAAATAATTCATATGATAATTAATAATTACCAATTGGATGATAGGACTTTTAAATCATTTCCAGAAAATTTGAATTGCAAATTTTTTTCGTTGGATGTCACATTTATTTGTCTTTCTAATAAAAAGATTATTGATTTAGAGAAAATTTTTAAAAAGTATCATATTTCAGTTAAAAAAATTGTTAGCGCCAAGTATGTGAAAGATTATTTTAAGATAAAAAACATAAATATATTTGAAAAATCAGAAAAAATTATCGAAGGTTGTAATAAAAATGAGGTCAGATTTATTGAAAAAGTTTCAAAAAGTAAGGGATTTTTCGTGAAATTTTTTGATTTTTTTAACTGATTGTAAATTATAGTAATATTAGTTGTTTTTCATTTATTCCGGTACAATTATAAAACACTTGCGTGTCTTTATTAAATCAAAAAACAATAAAAAAAACAGTAAGTTTTAGTGGGATTGGTCTTCATAACGGAGAAATTTCTAATATAAATATTAGACCTTCAGAGCCAAACTCAGGAATTGTTTTTAAAAGAACTGATTTATCAAAAAATAATCTAATTTATCCAAATTTTAATAATGTAACAAGCACCTCTTTGAATACAACTATAGAAAATGAATTTGGTGCAAAAGTTTGTACAATAGAGCATTTAATGGGTGCTCTATTTGGACTAGGAATTGATAATGCTTTAATTGAAATTGACAATGAAGAAGTTCCAATTCTTGATGGATCAGCGCAAGAATTTATCAATAAAATAATGATTACTGGTCTCAAGATTAGTGATGCTCCAATTAAAATAGTAAAGATAAATAAAAAAGTAGAATTTAATGAAGGCAAAAGATTTATTTCAATTGAGCCCTCCAAGTTAAGTTTAGATATAGATTTTGAGTTAAAATATAATAATCCATTGATTGGAAACCAACAAAATAAAATAAATGTTTATGAAGATAATTTAAAAGATATATTTGACTCCAGAACATTTTGTTTATTTGAGGATATTGAAATAATCAAAAAAAATGGTTTAGGAAAAGGTGGAAGTTTAAGTAACGCGATTGTTGTACAGGAAGACAAGATTCTTAATGAGGGTGGTTTGAGAAACTCTAAAGAGTTTGTTAACCACAAAATACTAGATTGTATAGGAGATTTATATACTTGTGGATATAGAATTGTTGCTAGTTTAATATGTTCACAAGGAGGGCATTATCTCACAAATCAATTGTTGAGAAAATTATTTAACGATAAAGAAAATTTCTCAATAATTGAAATACAAGAAAGAAACTTACCGCATACTCTTATTAATAAAAGTTTACTAAAATCTATAGCATAATATATAAGAGTTTATTATAAATCTATCTAAGATAATATTTATATAATGAATAAATTAAGTTTTTTTCTATTAATTTTTTTTATTTTTTTTTCAATTTCGTGCTCTAAAGATGTAAAAAAAAAATCTGTCATAATTGAAAAAAGTATAGAGGCTCAAATTTTACAATCTTATAATGAGGGATTAAAAGAACTTGAAGCAGGTGATGCATTATTTGCTGCTAAAAAATTTAATGAAGTAGAAATAATGTTTCCACAATCGAAATGGGCACCAAAATCAACTTTAATGGCTGCCTACGCCTATTATTCACAAGATTATTATTTTGATGCAATCGAGGAACTAAATTTATTTTTAAGAAAATACCCAAATCATGAAGATATAAATTATGCACATTATTTGTTAGGAATTAGTTATTATGAGCAAATTGTTGATGAAAAAAAAGATTTGAAGTCAATAATGATGTCTAGAGCAAAATTTGAGTATGTAGTAAATAATTTTCCAGATACTGATTACGCTCTCGATGCAAAATTTAAATTAGATTTAATATCAGATATATTAGCTTCAAAAGAAATGTATATAGGAAGATATTATTTTAATAAAAAAAAATGGATACCTGCAATAAATCGATTTAGAACAGTATTGGATGATTATGAAACAACAATATATATTGAAGAGGCCTTACATCGACTTGTTGAAGTTTATTATACACTTGGATTAATAGAAGAAGCTCAAAAATATGCTAATATTTTAGGTTATAATTATAAATCATCTGAATGGTATAAAAAATCTTATACAGTTTTTAATAAAATGTATGAAAAAGAGCAAAGAAAAGTGCGGAAAAAGAAAAAAAAGAATAAGAATATAATTAAAAAAAAATTTAAATCTCTTTTCGAATAAATGGTTTCAAAAAAAATTGAAAATTTATATTTAAGAAAGATTAAATTATTAGATAAATAT